>NZ_JBITPL010000001.1:0-324849 GCF_050467885.1 Rossellomorea sp. NRS-1567
ACAATTATATGGACTTAATCCTTTAGAACAGGGGCTGGGCGCTTCGAATACGGGAATGAAGCCCCGATTGACTCGTTCTAAGATTTATTGCGTCGAAATCCGGGGTTATTGCGTCTTTTTTTTATTTATTGCGTCAAAATTAGTCGCAATTGCGTCCATTTTTCATTATATGCGTATTTTACCTCTATTTTCCAATAAACAAGGAAACTGGACTCCCTCTCCTCAGAAGTCCAGCTTTCCTTCACCATTACCTTCTTATTTTGCAAGCTTCTGCAGTTGCAGATATTGAATGGCATAAGCTGTTTTTGCATCATAAATCCGTTGTTCTTTTATAAGCTGCGCCGCTTCCTCGACTGTTACTTCAATCAACTCTACAAATTCATCTTCATCCGTTTCTTTGGATTCATGAATGGGATAAAGATCGTGAGCGATATACAAGTGAACAAGCTCATCTGCAAATCCGGGCGACGTGTAAAACGAAATCAAATGCTCCAGGTTCCCACAACCGTAGCCCGTTTCTTCTTCCAATTCACGAAGGGCTGTTATATCGGGCTCTTCCCCCGGCTCAAGCTTCCCTGCAGGAATTTCGATGATGGATTTCTCCAGCGCTTTGCGATATTGCTCTACCATGACAAGTTTCCCCTCTGGTGTTAATGCAATAACGGCAACTGCCCCAGGATGCTTAATCAATTCTCTCTTGGAAGTCTTTCCATTGGGAAGCTCTACTTCATCAACCTGAAGATCAATGATTTTCCCTTGATAGATGGTTTCCGTTTTAATCGTTTTTTCTTCAAATTTTTTCATCCGCTCAACTCTCCTTGTTCTGTCATTGACCTTGTCCTCATACATTTTACCATATCCCATTCGAGGATCGAGGTGAAACCCCTTGAAGGTGATTGCTGAAAAAGACCGGATCATCCTGGTAGGTAAAGCATGGGAAATCAGGGAGAAGCTGAAACAATATAATCAAACCTACGCCACGGTGAAGGAATGGATCGAAGCCAATCGTTGAAACCAGCCGTATCTTTTGTTTATTCGTCCCTACTTTCGTTAATATAATAGAGAGTGCTAATGTCGAAAGGACGGATACAATGGAAAAAAGACAAATAGGAAACTCCGATTTATTTGTATCAAAGATGGGACTCGGTTGTATGTCTCTTGGAACCGAAGAGAGTGCTGCCAAGGAAATTGTACAACACGCTTTAGAGAATGGGATCAATTATCTTGATACCGCTGATTTATATGACTTTGGTCAAAATGAAGAAATTGTGGGTAAAGCCATCCGCGAGGTCCGAGATGACATTATACTTGCCACAAAGGTAGGAAATCGCTTTGATGACGTGGAAGATGGCTGGCGCTGGGACCCTTCCAAATCCTATATCAAGTCTGCCGTCAAGGATAGCCTATCCCGCCTGAAAGTGGACTATATCGACCTTTATCAGCTTCATGGCGGGACGATTGAAGATCATTTTGATGAAACGATCGAGGCTTTTGAAGAATTAAAGAGTGAAGGTTTGATTGGCCATTATGGAATCTCCTCCATTCGGCCGAATGTCATTAAGCGATTCCTGAAGAGTTCTTCCATCGAGAGCGTGATGATGCAGTACAGCTTACTGGATCGTCGCCCGGAAGAATGGATGGACCTATTGGCTGAGAATAAGGTGAGTATCGTGGCCCGGGGACCTTTGGCAAAAGGACTTCTTTCTGAGAAAATGCTTTCCAAAGCTTCTGCCAAAATGAAAGAGAGTGGGTATCTGGACTATTCTTATCATGAGCTTCAAGAAACGATCGAGTCCATTCATAGCAAAATGGGAGATCAACGCAAAATGAATGAGCTTGCCCTCCAATTTATTCTTTCCCACCAATCGGTTGCAGCAGTGGTTCCGGGAGCCAGTTCTGTTCAGCAGCTTCAAGAGAATATTGATGCTGCCAATGCGAATCCAATATCTACTGAGGAGTTGGATATGCTTAAACACTTAACTAAATTATCACGGTATGAGCAACATAGGGATTGAGTGAACAAAAAATAAGCGGGTCAGGGTTCTTAATTCCCTTCCCGCTTATTTTTTTCATACCAATTTAACGCCTTTTTCTCCAAGTCCTTCACAAATTGGTCTTTCCCTTGAATGTAGCCTTCCATATCATGGGGGAATATCTTTGCAAGCCTTGATTTCAATTCACCATATCGCTTTGCTTCTTGGCTGTATTCCCTTAAATAATCACGAAACGCTAAGTGTCTGATCACATGATCGATTCCATAAGGGAAAACATGAAGATGTACGGCTCTCTCATTACCTTCTCCCTTATAGAAGTAGCGACGGTTCGGGATACCATTCTCCCCTTTCCCGACAAAATTCAGTTGGCTGAATTCTTCTGTCCGGTCATCAATGCTCTCCAGGCCAGGGACTTCTATAAGAATATCGATAATCGGTTTAGCGGCCAATCCAGGTACCGACGTCGAGCCGATATGATGGATGGTTGCACCCGGGAGAATCCTTTCGAGTGAACGCTTTTCTGTTTCGAATTTTTCTTTCCATTCTGCTTGATGTGGTACTACTTTTACATCCCTCATCAATCCTTGTAACTCTTCCAATCCATACTGCTTTCATTCAGCAGCTCTTCAAAGCTCTTATTCTTCTCCCGCTGCTTCTTCTCTTCTATTTTTCTAAGACGCTCTTCTTCCTTTTTCACAGACTCTACTTTTTCAAGCTCTTTCTTCTTCTGCTTTAATTGTTCGAATAGATCCTGGTTGATGGAATTCTTTAACGTCATTTCTGCTTCCTGTTTCTTTTTCTTAGACATGCGCTGACTCCCCCTATCTGTCATAGTTATAAATCTTTTTTTAGCTTTAGTCAAAAATCAGGCTCAAAAAAAGCCGGTCAAAAGAGGAACACGCCCCTTATAACCGACTCTCTCCATCAATAGGCTTCCAATTTCACATCTTCTCCTACAATCAATGTCGCATCCGTTGATGATTGGATATCTTCCACGGAGAATCCATTCGCTACTTCACGAAGCAATAAGCCTTCTTCCGTCACATCCATCACGGCACGATCGGTGATGATCCGGTGCACGACGCCTTTTCCTGTCAAAGGCAATGTGCATTCTTTCAGGATCTTGCTCTCACCGGCCTTATTCGCGTGCTCCATGATGACGATGATGCGCTGGGCTCCATGGACGAGATCCATTGCTCCACCCATCCCTTTGATCATTTTCCCAGGTATCATCCAGTTGGCAAGATCACCATTTTCGGCTACTTCCATTCCACCCAGGATGGCAATATTGATATGGCCTCCACGAATCATCCCGAATGATTCCGAGCTATCAAAGTAAGAGGAGCCTGGAATTGCCGTAACGGTTTCTTTCCCGGCGTTGATGAGATCTGCATCGACTTCATCTTCCTCAGGATATGGGCCGATTCCAAGTAATCCATTTTCAGATTGAAGGACAACCTGTTTGTTTTCTGTTATATAATTGGCTACCAGTGTAGGCATCCCGATTCCTAAATTGACATAGAAACCATCTTCTATTTCCTTTTCCGCTCTTCTTGCTATTCTTTCACGCATTTTGGCACGATCCATCCCGTTCCACTCTCCCTTCTATGCTTGCTTCACTGTTCTTCTTTCAATGCGTTTTTCCTGATCTGCTTGAATCAGTCGCTGTACGTAGATGCTCGGGGTATGCACTTCATTCGGATTGATCTCTCCGATTTCAACAAGCTCTTCTACTTCGGCAATCGTCACTTTTCCTGCAGCCGCGATCATCGGGTTAAAGTTTTGAGCCGTTTTGTTGTAGATCAAATTCCCCATCTTATCGGCCTTCCACGCACGAACAAGGGAAAAGTCTGCCGTATAGGCTTCTTCCAGCAAGTATTCTTTTCCATTAAATGTGCGTGTTTCTTTCCCTTCGGCTACCGGTGTCCCGACTCCTGCCGGCGTATAGAAGGCAGGAATCCCTGCTCCCCCGGCACGGATCTTCTCTGCAAGCGTACCTTGAGGAACCAATTCCACTTCCAGTTCACCAGATAATACCTGTCTTTCAAATTCTTTGTTTTCCCCGACATAGGAGCCTATCATTTTATCAATCTGCTTATTTTTCAATAATAAACCTAAGCCCCAGTCGTCTACCCCACAGTTATTGGAGATGACGGTCAGGTTTTTCACACCTTTTTCTACAAGGGCAAGAATGAGTTTTTCAGGAATCCCGCACAGGCCGAATCCTCCAACCATTAAAGTGGCGCCATCGTGGATGTCTGCCACCGCTTCGTCATATGAAGTGTATACTTCTTTCATTGTATTCCCTCCTTGAATCTGGATCTTTCCATTCCTTACTTATGAAGTTCAACGACTGTCGCTACTCCCTGGCCGCCACCGATACAAAGGGTAGCCAATCCGTTTTGAACGCCTCTTTTCTTCATTTCATGAATCAGGGTCACCAGAATCCGTGTCCCGCTGGCTCCAATCGGGTGACCTAATGCAATAGCTCCGCCGTTTACGTTAAGAGCATCCTTTTTGAATTGAAGTTCTTTATCCACCGCTAATGATTGGGCAGCAAATGCTTCATTTGCTTCAATTAATTCCATATCCTCAATCGTCAGCTTTGTTTTTTCCAATACTTTTTTAACGGCCGCAACGGGTCCGATTCCCATAACGCTCGGATCAACACCGGCATTGGCGTTTCCTTTGATCGTCACTAGAGGCGTGATACCCAGTTCGTCGGCTTTCTTCCTCGACATGACGACCACTGCAGCGGCTCCATCATTGATGCCCGATGCATTTCCAGCTGTTACAGTGCCCTCTTTTTTGAAGGCTGCCCGAAGGCCGGAAAGTTTCTCGGCAGTCGACCCTTTACGGGGAAATTCATCCTGGTTGAATACAACAGGCTCCCCTTTTCGCACGGGGATATGTACCGGGACGATTTCATCTTCAAATCGGCCGGATTCAATCGCAGCAGCTGCCTTTTGCTGGCTCCAGGCCGCAAATTCGTCCTGCTCTTCACGTGTAAGGGAATAGCGGTCGCAAAGATTTTCTGCCGTTACGCCCATATGATAATCATTAAAGGCACACCATAAGCCGTCGGAAATCATGCTGTCGACTACTTTCTGGTCTCCCATTTTGTATCCTTCTCTTGCTCCTTTTAGTAAATATGGAGCCTGACTCATATTTTCCATTCCACCTGCAACGATGATATCCGCATCCCCAGCAAGGATGGCCTGCGTTGCCAGATGGACCGTTTTTAATCCTGATCCACACACTTTGTTAATGGTCATGGCAGGCACATGCTCAGGGAGTCCCGCTTTGATGGATGCTTGGCGAGCCGGATTTTGACCTAATCCTGCCTGCAATACATTCCCCATGATCACTTCATCTACATCACTTGCATTTAAACCAGCCTTCTCCAGGGCATCTTTAATGACAATCGCTCCAAGTTCCGGAGCTGAAATGCCTTTTAATGATCCGTTAAAGCTTCCGATGGCTGTGCGCACTGCGCTCACAATGACGACTTCATTCGACATCTTTCTTCCTCCCTTTCTC
This sequence comes from Rossellomorea sp. NRS-1567, assembly GCF_050467885.1. NCBI lineage: Bacteria > Bacillati > Bacillota > Bacilli > Caryophanales > Bacillaceae > Rossellomorea > Rossellomorea sp. NRS-1567. Next base: position 5,535 of record NZ_JBITPL010000001.1, read on the forward strand.
TTCTGACTGATTGGTTTGCCTATGACTAACCTTTAAAAACAGTTCCACTTTAACTCATTCTATGTAAGCGGTTAAATTCCTCTAAATTCGTCAAAAAATTTTTATATTGATTTATATGTCGAAATTTTCTTAAAATGAAAGAGGGAGGGAAATTATGAATTTACCTAAAAAAGCAACGATTATTGAAGTAGGTCCGAGAGACGGATTACAAAATGAGAATAACTTTGTTCAGACTGATGTAAAAAAAGAGTTTATCCTTCGACTGAAGCAATCGGGAATCAGGGAAATGGAGCTGACTTCGTTTGTATCTCCCAAATGGGTTCCCCAGATGAAGGATGCGAGTGATATTGTTGACTCCTGCATGACGATTGATTCAAGAGATATCGTTCTCGCTCCCAATAAAAGGGGAATCGAGCGGGTATATGATACGGGCTGTCGATCAGTGGCCGTATTTGTAGGGGTAAGCAATACGTTTAATCAGAAAAACATTAATAAAACGACAGATGAAGCTCTTGAAGGCTTGGCCCCTCTGATTTCAGAGTTAAAAGAGCGGGGTTACTTCGTGAGAGCTTGCATCTCCACCGCTTTCTACTGCCCATATGAAGGGAAGGTCTTACCAGAGGATACCCTTTCTCTTTGTCGGGAATTTGTTTCATTGGGCGTGGATGAATTGAGCGTCGCCGATACGATAGGAAGAGCTAATCCATCTGAAGCCTATCATCTCTTTGCGTTACTGAAACAGGAATTGCCCCACACATTACTGACAGCGCATTTCCATGACACCCGTAAGATGGCACTTGCTAATATCCTTGCGTCGCTTCAAGCGGGAGTTGACCGCTTTGACACTTCTGCCGGTGGACTTGGAGGCTGTCCTTTCGCCCCTGGTGCAACAGGGAATGTAGCGACTGAAGATGTCGTGTATATGTTAGAAGAAATGGGAATCTCCACAGGAATTGATTTAGGGAAGCTGGCTCATGCCATCGAGCTGGTGAAGCCCCATGTCAGTCGCCCCATTGAAAGCGGTTACTACCGTCTGTATGAATTGAATCAATCATGAATACCATCTTTCTCCTTCGAGCATTCTAAAGTAGATAATACTTGAAGGAGATGAGTTCATGAGTCAAAAACGCGATAAAGGCTTCAGCCAAAAGGGCAAACCTAACTCAGATACGGTTTCTAACCCGATGGCTAAGGAAGAACTTGAAAAAGCCATTCATCCTACTAAAGGTCAAAATGCTAAATCATAAGTACCCATTCATGAAAGTGTCTCTTCTTAAGGGACACTTTTTCTTTGTATTCCCCTATTCAAAAATTCCTCTTTTTTCCTCCTTTTGCTACAATATGAGTATGAATGATTTTGCTTTGAGGTGATGAAGATGAGAAAAAAACTTGCCATCCTTGGCGGTACCCTTTCGTCCATAGGTCTGCTTGGGATTTATATTACGAATCGTTTTATGTATTTACCGAAAAAGGGGGATGACTTTATCCGGTCACGTGAAACAGGTTCGACCAGGCTGATAGAAGAGGATTATGACTCCCTTCCTAAAGAAGAGGTGCTGATCCCTTCACAATACGGATATGGCATTAAAGCCATTTTCGTGAAGCCTCACCCCCATAAAAAATTCATGATCTTTTCCCACGGGGTGACAGAAAACAAATGGAATTCGATCAAGTATATGAACCTTTTCATCAAACAGGGTTTCAATGCCGTGATTTATGACCACAGGCGTCATGGGGAGTCCGGCGGGAAGACGACAAGTTACGGGTATTTTGAAAAGTATGATTTAAAGGCCGTTGTGGATGAGTTGATCCGTCGGGAAGGCGAGGATGTTTTCTTCGGAATCCACGGGGAGTCCATGGGTGCAGCTACTCTGCTTTTATATGCAGGCAGTTTGGAAGATCGGGCAGATTTTTATATTGCCGATTGCCCTTTTTCCGACTTTGGTGAACAGCTCGCCTATCGTATGAGCGTAGAAGTGAAGATGCCGGCAAAATTTCTCCTCCCCCTCGTAGGCGGCACACTAAAGCTGCGACAAGGGTACACATTAAAGGATTTATCACCAATATCGGTTGTTCAAAACATCAGAAAACCCGTGTTATTTATCCACAGCACAAATGATGACTTTATCCTGCCTCAAATGACGAAGGATTTATTTGAAAAAAAACAGGGACCCAAAGAGCTGTTTCTGGATTTCCGGGGCACTCATGCTCAATCGTATAATGACAACCCCGAGGAATATGAACACGTGATTCAACGGTTTCTTCATCAATTTGTATTAAATGAAAGGGATGATGTCTCTTGATTCCAACTGATTTCAGATCAAAAATGCAAACCATGTACGGGGAATCGGGTGAAGGATGGATTTCAAACGTGGAAGAGCTCATGGTGATTTTGGAAGACAGGCTGCGCTTAACCTATGGCGAGCCCTTTTCATTAAGCTACAATTTTGTGGTTCCTGTCCGAATTGATCATGAACGGACTGCGGTCCTAAAGATCGGGTACCCGAACAACGACTTCTCAAATGAGTTTCATGCTCTTCAAGATTTTCAAGGAAGGGGCATGGTGGAAGTCCTCGATTTCAATAAGGAGGAGGGATGGATCCTTTTAGATCGCCTGACACCGGGAATCTCCCTTCACTCCGTTGACGATGAAGAAGAGGTCCTGCAGGTGTTTGCCCATGTGGCTCACCGTTTATGGCATAAACCTGTCAGCCATCATCCCTACCCTACCGTTCAGGCCTGGTCAAAAGGAATTGGGCGCCTGCGGGAAAGATTCAATGGAGGAAGTGGGCCCATACCTGCAGATCTCGTCTTAAAAGCTGAAAACCTTTTTCCTGAGTTGCTCAGTACTTCCACCGATTTCTTTCTTCTACACGGTGATCTGCATCACGGGAACATTCTCTACTCGGAATCTTCGGGTTGGACGGCCATCGATCCCAAGGGGCTGATCGGTGAGAGAGAATATGACTGCATTCAGTTTACATTAAATGAATGGAGTAAATGGGATATTCCAATAGAGCTGCTTCGATACAGAATCAAAACAATGGCCTCACTACTCTCCCTTTCTTATGAACGGTTGATTCGTTACGGGTTCTGTCATTCGGTTTTATCTGCGTGTTGGTCTGTAGAGGACGGGATGGATGGGTGGAAGACAGGGGTTTCAGTGGCCCGATTGTTTGAGGAATTGGTGAATGAACTAGATTAGTATTTATAGAACCATTTACCGCTGCAACATCCATCACGATACATAAATGGCTTTATATTTATAAAAAGCCTCGGATCCCGGATGTACTCAGATCTGAGGCTTTTATGTTTACTCCCCCGGAAACATCAGAAAGTTCATTCTTCCATTTATGATTTGCCCGGGGCTTTTTAATTGAAACGTGTTACTTTGGGAAGAAAAATCAATTTTCAGGTCTTCATCAAGAAACACCACTTTAGATTTTTCTACCAGGATCGGATAGCTGTTGGTTTCAATCGTTATATCTTCCCCTTCTTCAGGTTCATGTACAAACCATAAAGTAGGAATTCCACTTACGACACAGCCACACCCCTCTGTATCATACTTTAATTTCAGGTATCCGGTTTGATTATCTATTTTACCTTGAATCTTTTTGGTTGCTTCATTCGTTAATTCAATCTTCATTCTACGACCTCCCTTACTCCACCATATTATCACATTTCATTTGTTTCCTTTAGAATATTGCATTTTTCCTGTTTTCAATTTACTATCGATAAGGGGGATTCTTTTGTATTTTATAGAAAGGGTGGTTTTTCATGGCAAAAGCTCAAATTAAAGTGAATGATAATGGTTCTTTTCGTGTAAGCGGGGACGTGGAACTGATTGATGCTGACGGAAATGTATTTCCAACGAAACAAGTGTTTACTCTTTGCCGTTGTGGTTTATCTACAAACATGCCGTTTTGTGACGCATCTCATAAAGGAAAATTCGAATCATGTGTGCGCGCAGAAAAAGTATTGGACGAAGAGTAAATGGAATGAAAAGAGAGACTTCACCCTGGTGAAGTCTCTCTTTTCATTGGGCTGTCAATCGAAAAAGCGAATGTCCACAATGCTTGCAAGTGGAATATAGTGTACGTCTTCGAACCTGTCTACGACGTGCAGCTTCCCTTCCAGTGAGTCGACATGGTGAACGGTTCCAATCGATAATTGATGACGGTGCTTTACATAGTGAGTAATCGACACCAATTTCCCAAACTCCATCGCCTCTGAGACGACTTCATTCATCCTGTCCAGTTCCTGCTCGTCAAGTTCGATCCTTTTCTCGTGCGTATCTTCCTTTGCCCAATCCCTCAGTAATTTCACGTGCTCCGGCAGCATCATAGATGTCCATTTGATTCTTCCTCGATCGCGGATCAATCCTCTCACCTCCTATATTTACGATTTATGTCCACCGACCAGGCGGGCACGGTGCCTTGCTGTTCCTGCTTCTGTATAGGATACGGCTCGGAGAAGGGCTGCTGATCCATATTTATTTCGGATTCGATCCACTACATACCCCAGCTCCCGCTTCTCCCATCGATTCGGCTCGAACAAAGAAATCTGCAAGGCCCCATCATCTACAATATTTGAAAGAGCGATGTTGATTTTCCGTACAGTTTTCCCGTTGTAATTCTCTTCGAATAACTCCAGGCATACACGATATAAATCCATGGTGATATTGGTCGGCTCCTCGATGGTCCGCGACCGGTGAAACCCTCCACCAAATTCTTCGTGACTGTAACCGACGCCAAAGCTTATTGTTCTCCCCGCCTTGTGATGGGTGCGGGCGCGCCTAGCGACTTCTTCACACATTTCTAAAATGACACGTTTGATTTCCCCTTTCTCCTTATAATCGCGCAACAGGATCTGCCCCTTGCCAAAGCTGATTTGACCATCCATGATCGGTGCTCCTATTTCAGATAAATCAACTCCCCATGCGTGGTAATAGAGCTGATTGCCCATAACGCCAAACTTGGCCTCCAACTTCTCCAGGTCATACTGCGCCAATTGCCCGACAGAGAAAATGCCCATGCGATTGAGCGTTTTTTCTAAGCGTCCGCCAATCCCCCACATTTCACGTAAAGGTGATAACGGCCACAGTTTTTCCGGAACGTCTTCATAGGTCCATTCGGCAATCCCCTCTTTTTTTGCTTCGAGATCCAGGCACAGCTTAGACAACAGCATATTGGGACCGATGCCTATGGCGCAGGGAAGTTGAAACTCCCTTTCCATATCATCCTTGATTTTACCGGCAATGGTCGTGGCATCCCCCCAAAGATTCGTCGCTCCATCAATCTTAATAAAACTTTCGTCCACACTATACGTATGAATGGCATCTTTCGGTACGTAGCGATGGAATAACCGGGTCAACTCAGTCGAGATCCTGACATACGTAGCCATTTTTGGTTCTACAAGCCGGATGCGCGGGTCCTTTGGGATTTCAAACATCCGCGAGCCCGTTTTGATCCCAAAGTCCTTCTTCAGCCTGGGGGATGCCGCCAACACAATACTTCCTTGGCGGTCTCGATCCCCAACTACGGCCAAATGGCATTCAAGGGGATCGAGACCCAGCATGACAGCCGAACAGCTAGCATAAAAGCTCTTCATATCGATGCACAGAATCTTATGGTGTGGCAGCACACTGTAATCGACAGTCATATATTCGTCCTCCATTTTACCTAAAATAGAACAAATGTTCTTATATAGTATAGTTATGATTCTATACGAATATACGTTCCCTTTCAACTAAAATTAATGGAAATAGAGAGAATAACAAGAAAAGCGGAAGGGCTTTGGTCAGAGGCGACAAGCATAAGGCAAACATGCCGGAAAGGCGCTCTTTGCCTTTTTGGTATGTTTGACTTATGACCTCGAGCCTCTAAGCCCTGGAGCTGGAAAAAAGAAAAGCGGAGGCGGCTTGGGTAGGCCCGACAAGCATTTCAAAGATAATCAAAGGCAAATACTGTCGAGATTTTTGTTACGAAATGCATAGTCACATCTTCCTATAATTGCTAAAATTCATATGAACACAAATTGTCAGGACGAGGAGGAGTAACATGGCGAAAGTGATTGTGATGTATGAAAAGCCCAAGGATCAAGAGGGGTTCGAGGAGTATTACTTTAACACCCATATGCCGATTGCAGGAAAGGTCCCTCATGTAAAAAATGCGAACGTACAGCGGGTTGTATCCAATCAGAATACGGATTTGTCACTCTACCTAATAACGGAAATCGAGTTTGAAAACAAAGCGGATATGAAAGAAGCATTTGCTTCAGAAGAATGGAAAGCGGTTGGAGAAGACGTTCCGAACTTCATGAAATACTTAGAAAATCCACCAATTATCACCATAGTCGATTAAGAATACTTACTCTGCCAAAAACAGAAAAGGCCAAAATCACACATTGATTTTGGCCTTTTTCCCATCAGCCTCTCCCGGCTTGGAATCCTGGATATTTCGTCATGCCCCCATCAGCGATGAGGGTGGTCCCTGTGACATAACTTGCCTGCTCTGAAGCCAAAAAGGCTGCACAGGAAGCGATTTGCTCCGGTTCTCCGATATAGCCCATGGGAATGAGCTTTTCCACTCCCTTTTTCTTTTCGGGATCGGAAAATTTCTCGGCATTGATGGGAGTATCAATGGCCCCGGGAGCAATATTGTTGACCCGGATCCCATCAGGGGCGAATTCCAATGCAAGACTTTCCATTAATAATTTCACCCCACCCTTACTGGCTGCATAGTGAGCAAAGTGAGGCCACGGAATGATTTCATGAACGGAAGAAACGTTGATGATCGACCCTTTGATATTATGATCAAGCATGTATTTCGCTGCTTCACGGCACCCGAGAAAGGTCCCCGTCAGATTTGTGTTGATGACTCTCTGCCAATCTTCGAGTGAAAGATTCTCAGAGGGTGCCTCATTCTCGATTCCTGCGTTGTTCACATAGATATCAAGGCGACCATATGTATCATGGGCCAATTTAACAAAGCCCTGAACGTCTGCTTCTTTTGACACATCACCTTGAATAATGGAGGCTGTTCCCCCAGCTTCTTCGATTTCCCTTACTAGTCCTTCAGGATTTTCTTCTTCTTTGAAATAATTAATGACCACTTTACAGCCTTCACTGGCAAATCGTTTGGCTATCGCCTTTCCTATTCCAGTAGCAGCTCCGGATATAACGACAACCTTCCCTGTTAGATCTGAATACATATCCATTCCTCCTTAATCTTTCGTAAAGCCTAATAGAACACCGCCTATAATGATAAGAACACACCCTGCAATGACGAGAAGGATTTGCTTCCTGGATTTCTTTTCACCTAAGAAAAACAAACCTCCAAGGGTAGAAATGACGATCCCTGTTTGAGATAGGGAGAAACTCGTTGCCACCCCGATGCGTGGAAGCGCAAGCAGCAACCCTAAATTCCCCGATGCCCACATCAGACCGGTTAAGATATTTCTCACCGTATATTTTGTAAAGGGCTTATGCCTGAACGTAATGACAACCGCCCCGATAAACATTCCAATCGCCTGTGGCAAAATCGCTTCCCATCCGTCAATATCAAACCATCTTAAAATGACGACATAGGCTATGTATCCGCAACTGGATAGCAATAAAGTGAGTAGACCCTTTTTTAGTTGAGACTTTTCATCTCCCTCGGATTTTTGTGTGAATGATGTTAACACCACACCAATAATCAGAGCTAAAACGGCTCCGCTACCGAGGAGGATCGTTTCTGTCGTTTTCCATTCCTTAAACACTAAAACGCCAAAGAGAGTCGTTCCGATCAGCTGCATTCCCGTTGAAATCGGAACGGTTTTCGCAACTCCGATGAACGTTACACTCGCTAATTGATTGACTTGACCGACTGCCCAGAAGACGCCGGAGATGAAGCCGATTCCCCACACAAATAACGTCAATTCCGGGGATTTGATGAAGAATACGCCAACCGCAAACAATAATGATCCAATGGTGATCCCAACCGTTTGACTGTAGGCATTCCCTCCAAGTTTTACACTTACAAACACAAGACTTCCCCATGCTACTGCGGGGATCAGGGCTAAAAGAATCCCTATCATACATCCACATCCTTTTCCCAACAATAATCATAGTTTTCCTCTGAAACGAACATTCTAGCCATTCATGAAAGAAAACAACTATTTTTTCCACTCTCTGATGCATACCCTCATTTTGTCCCGTATAATCTCAAGGTGAGATGGAAATATGGATAGACAGTGGATCATGAAGATGATTGACAGGAAATTTCAACTCTATGAAATAGATGACAAAGAAGAAAGCATTGGTTTATAAACCAATGCTTTCTTCTTTGTCATTTTGTAGAGGTATGTATGGGCACAATCACCCGGTCATTGTCCACATTCACAATGACGTGTACATCTCTGTTAATGGAGAGATCTTTGAATCGTATTGAATATAAGCCTGTAGGATTTTTTTCGATGGATTGTATAACGACTTGTGAAAATCGAGGGTCTTTCATGACTAATTTAACGGCGCTTTCTTCGGTTTTGCTTTGTTGATCTGTCAGAAAAACCAATTGATCTGCAGAAGCTCTGCGCGGGAATGATTCCTGGAGCTTACCGTCAAATGTCACATTTATTTTTTTCCCAACTTCAATATCTTTTTTTTGCAGTTTTTTATCCTTGTCTGTCTTCATGACGGTTTGATCACTGAAAGAAAACCAAACATCATTAATAAGCACTTGATTATCTTCAAGCTGGGTAATAAAGCCTATGAAATTTGTGCCCTCTTGTGATGAATTTACAGATGTTGCAGGCCCGCAACCGGTAAATAGAAAACAGAAACAAATGATCAGAACAGTCAAACACTTCTTCATAGACTCCCCCCTTATTAGATTAGACGAATGAGAGCATGATTTAGTTTCACTATTTTTTGAAGAAAAGGTTATTTCCTACTTTATCGACAAAAGATGGGAATAATTGATAGATGACACTTCCCATATTCATCCATCGAGGCAGATTGATTTCTCTCCTATTGGTAAAAAGGGCTTCCACGACTTTTTGAGCGACATCTGCCGGATCAAGCATAAACTTTTCTACATTCTTCACATACGTCCCGGATTCATCGGCAATGGAGAAAAAGTCTGTGGCAATCGGCCCGGGATTCACCGCAGTCACCCTCACACCGTACCTTTTCGCTTCCATCCTTAAACTGTTCGTATATCCCAGTACAGCATGCTTAGAGGCAGAGTACGCACTCGACTTTGGCGAAGCGAACTTACCTGCCTGAGAGGCAATGTTGATGATATGACCGGAACCTTGTTGACGCATATAAGGAAGGACTTCTCCCGTACATGCCATAAGTCCAAGAACATTCACGTCCATCATTCCCTTTACATCCTGGAATGATGTTTCATGTGCTTCCTGAAATATTCCATAGCCTGCGTTATTGATCAAGGCATGAATCGCTCCAAAGTCCTTCAGGATGGTGTTGAAGGTGCGTGGGATTTCGTCGTAATCCGTTATATTTAACGGGTACACTTCCACCTTACAACTATATTCGGTTATGAGCTTTTCTTTTAATGCTTCAAGCAGATGGACGCGACGCGCAATCAAGGCGAGATTACCGCCGTTTTCTGCTACTTTAATGGCCATTTGTTCCCCGATTCCTCCAGAGGCACCGGTAATGACAATGGTTTTTCCTTTTATTCTACTGTTCATGTCTCGTCCCATCTTTCTAGGCAAAATAATAATAGATTCCTTCGTGCGATTCTTTCTTTATGTAGTGAAGTGATTCAAGATAATCCAATTGTCCGATTGTTTCAGACAGTGTCAGGCCCAGTTCCTTTTGATAGACGGAAGGAAATAGTGTCTTACAGATATCGAATACGGTCAGACGGTTACCTTTGATCATTTCGAGTACCCCGCGTGCTCTTTCATCCTGTTTCCCTAATCTCCTGGGAATTAATCCATGAACATCCGTAATATTGTCCCCATGACCTGTATAGGCAAGGGAAATGGGAATAGCCAATAACTTTTTCAAAGACTCATTGTATTGAAGCAATGGCTTTGAACGTTCCGGCTCCCCTTCAAGAGGAGGTTCAATGAGTGGGTTAGGGGAAATATTCGCGAGTATATGATCTCCGGCTATCAGGACACCATCACTCTCCCGGTAAAAGGATAAGTGACTCTGAGCATGCCCTAACGTTTCAATGATCGTCCAGTCTTCCATTCCGGGGATGACGTCCCCTTCCTTTATTTCAATATCCAGTTTTCGGTTCCCCATAAATTTCAAAGGACTCTTAAATTTATGGATTGCTCGAAGATACTCTTGAGGTAAACCTGATTCTATCGCCAATTGAAGGAAGAAGCGATCATACACTTCATGAAAATATTCGTTGCGATCCAGCCAAAACTTGTTATAGGGATGACCATATATTTTGACGGAGGAAGAAAACCGATCAATGAGCCCCGCGTGATCGGGATGATGATGGGTCAGAACAATTTGTTCAATATCTTGAGGTGTATACCCCAAAAGGGATAATTGCTCGGTCAACTGTACCCAGGCTGTATCTGTAAGGGGCCCTGCGTCCACCAACGTCAAGGCGTCCCCTTTCACCAAATACACATTCACATCTCCAACGGCAAAAGGAGTTGATAGAGTAATTTTTGCCAGATCATTCACTAAAGTTGTCATAAATTCACCACATTCTTCATAATAAAAGGGTAGGCAGCCAAAACGACATGCCCTCACCAATTCATTCCTTTGATGTTAACAAAAAATGAATGACCCTTCATTTAATAGTGTACATTTTTTCCAAACAAATGTCATTTTTAAAATGATTGAATATACTGAAATAATCACTTGACAGATAAGCTGTCTTTCTATGATAATCACCTATAATATACGTTTACCATTGAAAAGTCACCTTACATAATGATAAAAGAAAAAGCGATGATAAAGACTAGTAATGAATAGATGATGTTAGAGATCGGTGCCCACCGGCTGAAAGGCACCGTCATCCCCTCTATTTGTGAACCTGCCTTTTGAGCGTCTTAAAGCAGAACGTTTTTCCAGCGTTACATGGAAGTGAAGTGTGTTCATTTCGTCCAGTGAGGAATGAACAAAACAAGGTGGTACCACGGAAGCAGACCCTTTCGTCCTTTATGGATGAGAGGGTCTGCTTTTTTTCGAAAATAATGGAGGAGGAATGAACGAATGAAGACATTGTTTATTGGAGCAGGGTCGATGGCTTACGCATTAATGAGTGGAGCACTGAAAGCCGGGGTCCTGATGAATGAAAAAGTGCATGTTACCAATCGGACCAACCAAGAGCGTTTAAACGAAATCGTGCACGAATTCGGTGTGCGTCATGTTGAACATGATTCACCATACGACGTCGTCATTCTGGCCATGAAACCAAAAGACCTTCACGAGGCAGCAGATTCTATCAGGACCCACCTTTCAAGGGATACGGTGGTCATTTCTGTATTAGCAGGGATCACCATGGAACATATTAGCGACAAACTTTCCTTTAACGGAGCCATTGCAAGAGCCATGCCCAATACAAGTGCGGCCATGGGAAAATCAGCTACGGCAGTATCGTTCAACCGGTACCTCTCTGACTCCCAGAAAGAATGGACGACAACATTATTCCAATCCGTCGGAACAGCAGTGGAAGTAGCGGAAGAACAATTAGACCTTATCACGGCTCTATCAGGCAGCGGACCTGCTTATATTTATTATGTAGCTGAATTACTTAAGAATGCGGCAGTAGAGTTAGGTCTGCAGGAGGAACTCGCTAAAAGCCTCGTTACCCAAACGATTGCAGGGGCAAGTGCAATGCTTGCAGAATCCGGGTTGGAAGCCCGGGAATTAAGGCGAAACGTGACCAGTCCAGGTGGAACGACAGAGGCGGGAATCACCACATTGGAAGATTACCAGGTTAGAGATGCCTTTTTCCAATGTGTCTCATCTGCGAAAAACCGTTCTGAACTTCTTGGGAAGGAATTAAAAAAACAATCTTTGAAAAAATAAGGTGAAAACCCATCATCATTCGCAAATTTCAATTTCCATTGATACAATCAAAGCAAAAAAGAAGGTCGGCACAATGATTTCCCTACTCATTCTACTTTACACTGTACTTGCGGTCTGGCTGGTGCTTACCATTGATGTGTGGAGGGGCTTATCAAAGCTCTCTTCCATTCAAGACTTCTCCTATACAGATCAAGGGCCGCTCCTGTCTGTCATTGTACCGGCGAGAAACGAAGAAGAAACGATTACAGACAGCATCTTGTCGCAGCTGAAACAGGACTATCGCCAAATTGAATGGATCCTAGTCAATGATCGTTCAACAGATGGAACTCCTGAAAAGCTTGAAGCTTTGGCCGAACTCGATAAACGAATCAGCGTCCTTCATATCGACTCACTGGAACAGGGATGGCTGGGAAAAAATCAGGCATTGTATAAAGGGTATCAAATGGCAAAAGGAGACCTGATCCTTTTCACCGATGCCGACATCATCTTTAAAGACCCCGTCATCTTATCCAGAGCGGTGTCCTTTCTTCATTCACAGAAACTGGACCACGTTACACTGGCTCCTAATATTCGATCGGGATCCTTTTGGCTAAAGAGCTTTGTGGCTTTTTTCTTATTTGGTTTCTCTTTTTATAAAAGACCCTGGAAAGCGAACGATCCCTCCTCTAAGACAGGTATGGGCATTGGAGCCTTCAACCTCATCACCCGACCGGCTTATGAGGAAATCGGTACTCACGAGGCCATTAAGCATATGCCCGATGATGATCTGCAGCTGGGGGTTCAGATAAAGAAACACCATAAGAGACAATTCTTCCTCACGGCCCTTCAGTCTCTGGAAGTGGAATGGTATCGATCCTTGAAAGAAGCCTTCAACGGATTGGAAAAAAATACATTTGCCGGACTGCACTATTCCATGCTGCTCGTTGTGTTTGCCATGTTTGGAATCTTCTGCTCTACGGTACTCCCTTTCATCACGATTTTTTCAGCGTCACCCCCCATTCGAATCGTGAGTCTGTTGATCATTTTATTCATTGGCATCACTTATTTCAAAGTCATAAAGCAGATGACGAATGAGTCTCCCCTTCTTTTTCTTGCATTACCTGTAACAGCCCTATTATTTATCTATTCCATTGGACGAGCTACGTTTTTAACCTTTAAGCGAGGCGGAATCGAATGGCGTGGAACGGTTTATTCGTATAAGGAACTGAAGCAGAGAAGAAAGTAAAGCACATTTCTTTTCTAACAAAAAAGGTGTTGTTATAATTCATGTGTAGTACTATTTAGGAACCCGAAATAAATACCACGTCATGGAAGGTGATCAGAAATGAACGCAAAGCTATTTCAACCATATACGATTAAAGATGTAGAACTGAAGAATCGAATTGTAATGGCACCTATGTGCATGTATTCTTCTCATAACGAAGATGGAAAAGTCGAGAACTGGCATCGTACTCATTATACAAGCCGTGCAGTGGGTGGCGTTGGGCTCATCATTCAGGAAGCTACAGCTGTCACGCCCCAAGGAAGAATCTCCCCTCAAGATTTAGGGATTTGGGATGACGGGCATATTGAAGGATTAAGAGAGTTAGTGGGATTAATCAAAGAACAGGGTGCGAAGACAGGTATTCAGCTTGCTCATGCAGGAAGAAAGGCCGTACTCGAAGGAGATATTCTTGCTCCATCTGCGATCCCGTTCAACGATGAGATGAAAACGCCTGTTGAAATGACGGCGAATGATATTAAAGAGACCATCACTGCCTTCATCAAAGGAGCCGAAAGAGCGAAGAAAGCGGGCTTTGATGTGATTGAGATTCACGGGGCACATGGATATCTCATCAACGAATTCCTGTCCCCGCTTTCCAATAAACGTACGGACGAATACGGCGGATCTGCTGAGAACCGTTACCGCTTCCTTCGTGAAGTCATCGACGGAATTCAACAAGTATGGGACGGACCTCTCCTTGTTCGTGTTTCTGCCAAAGATTATAACAAAGAAGGATTGGACGTAGAAGACTATGTGGTGTTCGCCCAATGGATGAAGGAACAAGGAGTCGATTTGATCGACGTAAGCTCCGGTGCCGTCGTACCCGCGCGAATCCCGGTGTTCCCTGGTTATCAAGTGAAGCTTGCTGAAACCATTAAAAAAGAAGCGAAGATCGATACAGGTGCAGTCGGGCTGATTACGACAGGCATTCAGGCAGAAGAAATCCTGCAAAACGACCGAGCCGACCTCATCTTACTCGCTCGTGAATTACTTCGTGACCCATATTGGCCAAGGACGGCAGCCAAAGACCTGGGTGTAGAGATCGAAGCGCCTAAGCAGTATGATCGCGCCTGGTAAGGAATGTTTTGTCAGACTTAATAAGAGAGCTGAATGCCAACGGGCGTGCAGCTCTCTTTTTTTTATTCGTATACTTTTTGGACTTCATACCTGAACCCTAAACAACGATAGTTTTGTTTTTGATACATCAATCTCGGTGTGTCCTCTCCATCCGCTACCAGAATCACGTTTTTTTCAGGGAACTGTCTCATGACGAACTGTTGCAGCATGCTGCCGATGCCCTTCTTTTGAAACGATTCATGAACCATCAGTCCATCGATTTCTGCTGTCCCATCTTCAATGATCACATCCACGGATCCAGCCGGGGTCCCCTTATCGAAAGCGAGGAGCTGCATCAAACGCGGATTTTGAAAATTCCTCTTATGCATGTCGACCTTTTGATTAGCGAAGGCTTCACCGTATTCAAGATCCTCCCTATATTGAAATGCCAGGTACGGATCCAATTCCCTGTCGGTCACCACTTTCACTTCAATATCAGGATTGTCTTCTATAGAAGGAAATTGACCAGGTTCTATACTGTATAGTTCATTAAATCCTGATTCGTACCCTTCACGTTTAAAATAATCCATAAACTCCTCTGTTGGTTTTGTATCCTGGGGAAAATAAAATTTCACATGCTTTTGCCCTTTTGATTGATGAAATTCTCTTAAAAAGTGAGCAGCCTCTTTAAATTCAGCCAGGGTTGGATGTTTTTTGAACTCAAGAAAGTTACTATCATACCTTGTTAACATTTCTGGAAAATGAATATGTTTATAGAGATCATTCTCTCCTATTTCATGCCCTGGATTATAAATATGGTCAAATGTGATTTCCTTCATTCGTACTCCCCTTTTCCTCTATGAACTTACTCCCAGATCCGTTGAACAATTGCCTCGTCTCCTTCAACTTTTACTACATATACATCAGGGTTGGAAAGGGCAAACAGCTCATCATACCCGTATTTCTCATCAAACAATCTCAAAAGCAGCGTCGTTAAGTTTCCATGACTCACACACACCACATGATCTTCTTCTTTTTCTAATACGTTTTCTATAAAAGACCTTGCTCTCTCCATTGCCTGCTGATTCGATTCTCCACCAGGTAAAACAAGTGAAAAGTCATCAAAGCTATCCTTTAACTTTTCCATCCAATCAGGAAGCTCCCGAGCACTTAATACTCTTTCTCCCAAGCGATCGTCTTCTTGAATCGGTAATGGGGTCTGTTTGGCAAAGGGCGCTATGGTCTCTATGGCTCTTACAAAAGGACTCGAATAGATTGCCTCAATCGACCGGTTTTCCAGAAATGCTGCCAATTCGACCGCTTGCTGTTTCCCTACCTCCGTTAACGGCGAATGAAAAGGCTGCCCTTCGGCTTTCGCATGGCGCACCAAATAAATCGTCTTCATTTGCTTCCCCTCACTTCTTTACAGGTATTACGTACTCCATGAAATCTTTTGCGATATAGGATTCTGGAAAGACTTCCCTTGCTTCCCTTTCCAACTCTTCCCATGACTCTTTTGCATATCGGGAAGAAATATGGGTTAAAAACAGCAATTTAGCCCCTGCTTGTAAAGCTGTCTCTCCTGCTTGCTTTGTCGTCGAATGGAAATATTCACGGGCCATTTCCTCCTGATCCCGATTGAAGGTCGCTTCATGAATGAGTACATCTGCTGACCTTCCTAAATCGACAGCACTTGGACAAACCCTGGTGTCTCCAAGGACCGTCACAACCCGTCCTGGAATCGAAGGTCCAAGAAAATCCTCACCATTGAGTTCAGTGCCGTCCTCCAGCTGAACAGCTTCACCTAATTTTAATTTTTTGTAGACGGGTCCAGGTTGAATCCCTCTTTCCTGTAATTGATCAACTTGAAGGACACCCGGTTTATCCTTTTCCACCACACGGTATCCGAAGGTAGGAAGAACATGATCCAGCCCCCTCGCCTCTACAATAAACCCTTCATCTTCAAAGACGGTCCCTTCTTCGATCTCGATCACTTCAAGGGGATATAGAAGATGCGTCCGGCTGACTGATAGAGACACGTGGATATACTCTTTGATTCCCTTGGGTCCATATACCGTAAGCTGGGACTCTCCACCTTGAAAGGAGCGGCTGCCTAATAATCCCGGCAGCCCGTATATATGATCTCCGTGTAAGTGGGTGATGAAAATCTTCTCTATTCTTCTCGGTTTCAAGCTAGTATGTAAAATTTGATGCTGCGTTGCTTCACCACAATCAAAAAGCCAAACCGCACCGCGTTCTTCTAATAATTTCAAAGCAATACTGGTTACATTTCGGAGTTTAGCGGGTACTCCAGCCCCGGTTCCTAAAAATAATAGTTCCAACTTATTCACTCCTATGATGAGCCATACTGCCATTATTTTAGCATATCCAACGATTATTTACCTTTCTCTCACATCGTTCATACCGCATTGTCTACCCCCTGAAACATAAATGAGTAATAAGAACGTGAATTAAAGCCAATATAATTACGTAGAGATTCTGCATAAAACGCTTTCATGTTTTTAATGAAAAAAGTCATCAGCATATAATTTGCTAATTGAACCATAAGTCTTTAAAATTAAGTAATTGTATAGGATATTAAATAAGAAGACATACATTAAACAAGCTAGCAACAAGATAAAGTGAGGTCATGACATTGAATAATTCAACTACACCATCATCTCTCATTACGATTTTTGGAGCCACTGGTGATTTAGCCAAAAGAAAGCTATATCCGTCTCTTTATCATTTATTCCGTAAAGGGAAAATTTCGAAGCGTTTTGCCATTGTAGGGGTAGCACGCCGTGAATGGTCGAATGAAGAGTTCCAGGAACACGTCAAAAATTCGGTACATAAAGCATTAGGCAGCAACGAAAACATAGATGAGTTCGTCTCTCATTTCTACTATCAGCCGAATGATGTTTCAAACAGCGACTCGTATAAAGCATTGAAGCACCTTTCTGATGAACTGGATGAAACATATGAATTAGAAGGAAATCGCATTTTCTACCTGGCGATGGCTCCTGAATTCTTCGGAACGATTACAGAGCAGCTGAAGAATCAAGGTGTAACCGATACAAGCGGTTTCCAACGACTGGTCATCGAAAAACCATTCGGTCACGACCTGCCTTCAGCCGAAAAACTGAACAGCCAAATCAGGGAATCGTTCTCTGAGGATCAAATTTATCGTATCGACCACTATCTTGGAAAAGAAATGGTTCAAAACATCGAAGTCATCCGCTTTGCCAATGCGATGTTTGAACCCCTATGGAACAACCGTTACATCTCCAATATCCAGGTCACTTCCTCTGAAGAGCTGGGTGTCGAAGATCGTGGACGCTATTACGAAAAGAGTGGAGCTCTTCGCGATATGGTTCAAAACCATCTGCTTCAAATGGTTGCGCTACTTGCCATGGAGCCTCCAATCAAATTGACGACAGACGAAATCCGCAGTGAAAAAGTCCGTGTATTACGATCCCTGCGTCCGTTTGAACATGAAGAAGTGAAAGATTATTTCGTGCGGGGTCAATATGGTCCTGGAACATCCGGTAATCAGGATCTGCCAGGGTATCGCGAAGCAGAGAACGTGGATGATCAATCCAATACCGAAACGTATGTTGCCGGGAAACTGATGATCGATAACTTCCGTTGGGCAGGCGTTCCGTTCTACATCCGCACAGGAAAGAGAATGGAAACAAAATCAACGAAAATCGTCATCCAATTCAAAGATATACCAATGAACCTGTACTACAATCCGGACAAGCCACTGGCACCGAATTTATTGGTGATTCACATTCAGCCTGAAGAAGGAATCACTCTGCACTTAAACGTGAAAAAATCCGGACAAAACATTGAAACGACTCCTGTAAAACTAAACTTCGCCAACACCAGTATAGACGGGATGAACACGCCGGAAGCATACGAAAAACTTCTATTCGATTGCCTGCGCGGGGATGCAACCAACTTCACTCATTGGGATGAAGTGAAGTTATCCTGGGCATTCGTCGATAAGATTTCTGAAGTATGGGAACATACACGTGACGGAGAATTCCCGAACTACGAAGCAGGATCAATGGGTCCGAAAGCAGCCGACAACCTGCTGGCTAAAGATAGCTTCTACTGGTGGCCAATTGCGAATCTAGACGTAGACCAATGCTAAGGAAGGTGTGGAAACAATGAAAATTTATGATGTAACAGCCCCAATCTTTAACGGAATGCCGGTTTATAAGAACAAACCGGAAAAACAACCTACAATCGATACAAAAACGAACGGTCATGTAACAGAGTCCCGCATCTCAATGGATGTTCATACAGGAACACATGTTGATGCTCCCCTTCACATGATCAACGACGGTGAAACAATCGAAACGATCGATATCGAGCAGCTCGTGCGTCCCGTTAAAGTATTCGACCTAACAAAAGTGGATGAGAAAATCAGCCTCAAAGATATCGAAGGATTAGAAATTGAAGAGAATGATTTCATCCTCTTTAAAACAAAAAATTCATGGGATACCGAATTCAACTTTGAATTCATCTATGTAGCAGAAGATGCAGCGGCGTACCTTGCAGACAAAAAAATCTCAGGGGTTGGAATCGATGCACTTGGTATCGAAAGAGCCCAGGAAGGACACCCTACTCATCGAAGTTTAATGGGAAGCGGAGTCATCATCATGGAGGGACTTCAACTGAAAGACATTGAAGCCGGCCAATACTTCATGGTTGCCGCTCCACTAAAGATTGAAAACACCGATGCATCACCTGCACGTGTGTTGTTGTTTGATGAATTGATCGGGTGATATCCGAAAACGACTCTCTAGAATACTAGGGAGTCGTTTTTTTGATTTGTTGAAAAATGCGCATATATTCTACTATGTGAAAATTCGAAATCGTCTAAGGTCGCTTCTTTTAAGACAAACTTCAATTTGATTCCCCCCTTTGTGTTAATCAATCATTAAAAAAAGCCTTGTACACGTCACCAATGATCCCTTTTAATTGATGAACACCTAAGTCAGTATTGGTCATGATGACCAAACCCCTTTCCAATTGAGGATAGGCCACCATCATACATTGAAAACCGACGCCCCAGCCAAGCGATGATATTTCGATCCCCTTGTCGGTTTGATCCAGGAAAACCCCCAGTCCGGTCCATGCCTTCCCACCTTGTGGATGGATCATTTCGGCTGCTTTACTTGACGAAAGCTTGAGTTTGCTTTCCCCTTTTAACCCATGCATGAGTTCAACCACTACAAGGGCTAGGTCTGTTGGGGTTGTCCACAGTCCCGAAGCAGCAGGATACGGATAAATTGGATGTTTGTCATTCACAACTTTTCCTTCATTCGTATGACCGCATGAGACATTTTGAGAAGGAGGATCAAATGTGCTATTTTCCATATGTATTGGTTGAAAAAGATGTTCGCTCATGACTTCGGAAAAAGGTTTCCCTGTAACGTCTTCAATCAACAGTTGAATGATACAAAAGCCTGCATCAGAATAATGAAAGTCGCTTTCAGGCTCATATTTCAATTCAATAGGGACCTTACAATAAGCGGTTTTGCCTTGTAACAAATCAACCAACGCCGGCGTTCCGAACTTCGGATCGAGTTCATTGAAGCTACCTTCAGGATCGACAACCCCCGACTGGTGACTAAGTAAATTTCTTAAGGTAACGTTCCCATTATATCCATGTAGAGGGACCTTCCATGATGTTAGCGTTTGATTTACATCCTCATCTAAATTCAGAATACCTTGTTCCGTCAGGGTCATGACCAACATGGAGGTTAGAAATTTACTGATTGAACAAGCACTGAAAATCGAATCACTTCCCACCCGTTTACCCGTTCCTGCTTCGAGTAATCCGAAGCATTCTGTGCTGCTGATGCTGCCCCCCTCAATGACTGACATGCTTAATCCCGTTACACCATACTCTTTCATAAGCTTTTGTATGTTGATCATTTGTGGTTTCATCATAACCCCCATCATTCTATTAAAATATGTTCCCGCACTAGTAAACTCACCATCTAAAGTTGATGCAAACATCATTCATCGATTTCTTCCATATCATATGATCAGAACCGTTCCCCCAATAATCCTTCAGCCAATAATAAGGCTGCCCAAATTTTTTCATCCATATCTTCTGGGCATTGCCGTATCCACTGTCCAGACAGAATTCCTGGATTCCCCGGTTTAGAAAGGTAAGGAACATGACGTTTAATAGTAATGTCCCAACACCACGTCCTTGATAATCGGGATGCACAAACACGGTTCCGATTTCATACATCTCATTCAATGCTCCATCAGTACAGGTGCGAATCAGTTCACTGGCAGGACCGTATTCAATGGTTCCGATGATGTCAGCATCGTTCTTTTCTGAAGCGATTAGAAAGTATCGGTTCGTCCCATTAGTGTCCAAGTCACTTTTTAAGTATTTTTTCTTGCTCTCTATTTCACTTTCGATGTCATCAAGCAGCTCCGCTAAACCTTCTCTGGCAAAGGTATGCTTAATGACTGTAGAAAAAAATTGATTCAGCTCATCTTTGTCTTTTATTTGTGGTCTTCTTATATCTATCTTAAGCACTGAAAATCACTCCTTGATAACCTGACATTCATTACTTTGCTTTCTTTTATATTTTGAAGTATTCTTCATCCCTATCTTATAAGTAATATTATGGTACCACACCCTGTCTCTCTCATACGATAAAATTCCGATAATTAAATATGTTTTGTTTATATATATATCCTTTCAAAAATAAAAGCCCCTCTCCTAAAAGGAAAGGGGCTATACTCATTCGATTATTTCATCCACTCAGTATGGAAAGTACCTTCTTTGTCCACGCGCTCATACGTATGGGCACCGAAGTAATCACGCTGAGCCTGGATCAGGTTTGCAGGCAGGGTTTCTGTACGGTAGCTATCGTAGTAAGACAGTGCCGCAGAGAAGCCGGGTACCGGTACACCATTTTGGACGGCTACGCTGATGACTTCGCGAAGTGCATATTGGTAACTTTCTACGATCTCTTTGAAATAAGGATCTAATAGAAGGTTTGAAAGATTTGATTCACGGTCGTAAGCTTCTTTGATTTTTTGCAGGAATTGAGCACGGATGATGCATCCTCCGCGGAAGATCATTGCGATATCCCCGTATTGAAGATCCCATTTGTACTCATCAGATGCAGAGCGCATTTGTGCGAATCCTTGAGCATACGAACAAATCTTGCTCATGTAAAGAGCTTTACGGATTGATTCAACCAACGCTTTTTTATCGCCTTGGAATGGTTTCGTGTCAGGTCCTTTCAGCATTTTGCTTGCTTTCACACGTTCATCTTTAATGGCTGAGATGAAACGGGCAAAGACAGACTCAGTGATGATCGGTAAGGAAACACCGAGGTCTAAAGAACTCTGGCTTGTCCATTTCCCTGTACCCTTTTGTCCTGCTTTATCCAAGATGACATCGACCATCGGTTTTCCTGTCTCCTCATCTTTCTTCGTGAAGATATCTGCTGTGATTTCGATGAGATAACTATCAAGCTCGCCTTTATTCCAGTCGGCAAACACTTCATGCAGTTCCTCGGCGCTTAAGCCCAGGACATTTTTCATCAGGAAGTAGGATTCTGCGATCAGCTGCATATCTCCGTACTCGATGCCGTTGTGCACCATTTTCACATAGTGACCCGCACCATCAGGACCTATATACGTCGTACAAGGGTCTCCATCTACTTTAGCTGCAATGTCTTTCAGGATAGGAGCGACTAGGTCGTACGCTTCCTTCTGTCCACCAGGCATGATGGAAGGACCAGTAAGAGCACCTTCTTCTCCACCGGAGACACCCGTTCCGATAAAGTGAATACCTAATTCGCTTAGTTCGTGATTGCGGCGGCGCGTATCTTCGAAGAACGTATTTCCTCCGTCAATCAGAATGTCCCCTTTTTCCAGGAACGGCTTTAATTGTTCAATGGTTGCATCAGTTGGATTTCCTGCTTTCACCATCAAGAGGATCTTTCTAGGCTTTTCTAGGGAATTAACGAATTCTTCAATCGTATATGTAGGAACGACATTCTTTCCTTTAGATTCACTTATCATTTCATCCGTTTTTTCACGGGAACGATTATATACAGAAACAGAATACCCTCTGCTCTCAATATTCCAAGCTAAGTTTTTACCCATTACGGCTAAGCCGATAACACCAATTTCTTGAGACATGAATTAACATCCTTTCATTTATAGAATACTGGTTTTCATCTTTTTAAAACTATCAACAATATGGAGGAAAACTCCAGTTGATTCGTTTTTCAAAATCTGTATTTCGCACTCTATTTCAATCTATCAAGAATAGTGTGGCGATGCAAATAATCCGTTTGAAGTGTTCGCTATCTACCTTAAGGTGTCCTCTTTCTTCCTGGGTCATTCCCTCAGAAAATCTTTGTTGAAGCTTGTGTCCTGTTTTGAGTCAAAGGTCTTCTTCTTGTTCTTCCCTTTAATTCCTTGGGAGATGGAATCTTTCCCGAACTTTTCCTGAAGCTGTGATAATACATTATAAAGCGGTTCCTTTTCTGCAACCTTTTTATAAGAGAATAGGTCCAGTTGTTCGGTTGCTTCACTCTTTTCCACTATATCCTGGGCGGTGACCCCCAAAAGTCTTACGGGATCTCCATCCCAGTGCTTCAACAATAAGTCTTTAGCATAATGAAATAAATCTTCTTTTTTATAAATCGGATTTTCCAGCTTCTTGCTTCTTGTAATGGTTTTTCTGAATTTATCCCTGATCATGAGCTGGATGGTCATCCCCAGAACGTCTTTCTGCTGCAGGCGTGACGACACTTTTCCACATAGTTTCTCTACAACCATTAACAGCTCGTGTTGGTTCGTTGTATCCTTTGGTAAAGTAGTGGAGTTTCCAACGCTTTTATAATCATAGATCGAATCAGGGTCCACGCTTCGCCTATCGATCCCGTTGGCGCGTTCTTTGAGACGTAGACCATTGATTCCAAGCACTGACTTCAGTTGTATATCATTCGCATGAGCGAGATCATGGCAGGTATGAATACCGAACGAATTGAGCTTTTCGGCGGTCTTCAGTCCAATGCCGTGCATTTCGATGACAGGAAGGGGCCAGAGCTTTTCAGGGATATCACGCTTTCTTAATACGGTGATTCCCATGGGTTTTTTCATATCTGAGGCGGTTTTCGCCAGGAATTTGTTGGGGGCCACCCCGATGCTGCAGGGGAGATCGAGTTGACCTTTAATTTGGGATTGAATGTCTGACGCAATTTGTAAGGGGGTTCCTTTTTCAAAGGAGTCCGTGATATCCAGATATCCCTCATCAATCGAGACGGGCTCCACTAATTCTGAATATTGTCTGAGGATATCAAATATTCCTTTGGAGGCTGCGCGGTAACGGTCAAAGTTAGGTGTCATGATCAAGAGCTCGGGGCAAAGTTTTTTGGCTTCCCAAAGAGGCATTGTCGTTTTTACTCCGAAGCTTCTCGCTTCGTAGCTGCATGTCACGATAATGCCTCGTCTCTCTTGGGGATTCCCGGCAATAGCTAATGGCTTGCCCCTCAATGTTGGGTCAAAAGCTGTCTCAACAGAGGCATAAAAGCTATTCATATCCACATGAAGGATCACTCGTCCGTTTTTTGGATAATGTGAGTTCATTTAAATCGCGGCTTTCTTTGTCTAATTTTGATGGGTTCTTTGCTCGTTCACGTAATCCTTTATCTCTCTAATACCTTCTAAACTCTCTATTAAAACATCGGGATCAATCTGGGTAATGAGCGAGTCTTCAAGATTGATGATTCCTGAGAAATAGTTTGTTTTTGAATACGCAAGTAAACCTACGTTTGTAAAGGAGTCAATCGGTACTTCGAGAATTTCTTTCGCTTCCTTTACGACCAAACCGATCTGCATTGTTTCTGTGTGAACGACGAGAAGAAACATTCCTGTTTCGGCATCTGCATTTGTGTTATAAAGGATATTTGCTAAATCAAGGACAGGGATCAGTTCTCCCCTGACCTTTACAAGTCCCTGGACAAATGAAGGCAGATGAGGGATGGGTCTCACTCCTTCCACTTTTTCAATCGATACTACGTTCTCAATAGGTAGAGCATATTCTTCTTTTCCAGCATGAAAAACGACTACTTTAGACATTGTATAACGTCCCCTCTTAAACTTCTGATATGTATACTATTAATGTACCATATTTTAGAAAGGTTAGGTGAAAGAAGAAAATGTCCGCGTTCAAAGGGGGAACCTTTGAACGCGGACATTTGAATGTATCGAGCCTCGAGGCCTTTTCTATTCCCCGGCAACCTCTTGAATGATTGCTACAACCATTTCAGAGAGCTTGTTCAGTTCTTCGACAGGCATTCTTTCGCTCTTCGTATGGATTTCTTCGTATCCTACTGCCAAGTTGACGGTTGGTACTCCGAAACCTGCGATGACGTTGGCGTCACTTCCGCCTCCGCTTGTAAGAAGCTCGCTTGGACGACCGATTTTCTTCGCGGCGCGTTTTGCCACTTCGACTACTTCGTCACCGTCTTTGAATTTGAAGCCTGGATACATCACCTGTACTTCAACTTCCGCTTTTCCGCCCATTTCTTCTGCTACGGATTGGAATGCAGCTTTCATCTTCTCTACTTGAGCTTCCATTTTTTCAGGGACGAGTGAACGTGCTTCTGCAAGAATATCCGCTTGTTCACATACGATGTTCGTTGCTTTTCCACCTTCAAAGCGTCCGATGTTTGCAGTCGTTTCTTCGTCGATGCGCCCGAGTGGCATTTTGGAAATCGCTTTAGCCGCAATCGTGATGGCGGAAACGCCTTTTTCAGGAGCTACTCCGGCATGTGCTGTTTTCCCATATATCGTCGCTCTCACTTTCGCTTGTGTAGGAGCGGCCACGATGATGTTTCCGACTTTCCCATCACTATCTAGGGCGAAACCGTATTTCGCTTTTACAAGAGTTGAATCCAGTGCTTTCGCTCCGACTAATCCTGATTCTTCCCCTACTGTAATGATGAACTGGATATCACCATGCGAAATATTGTTCTCTTTAAGTACGCGTACAGATTCAAGCATCGTTGCAAGACCCGCTTTATCATCGGCTCCAAGAATGGTCGTGCCGTCAGAGTAAATATAGCCATCATCTTTCAGTGTTGGCTTAACCCCTTTCGCAGGAACAACTGTATCCATATGGGAAGTGAAGTAGATGGTATCCACGCCTTCTTTGTTTCCTTTCAGCGTACAGATCAGGTTTCCGGCACCATGGCCCGTTTCCCCCATCGTGTCATCTTCAAATACCTCTACGCCAAGATCAGAGAATTTCTGTGTTAATACTTTGGCAATTTCTGCTTCTTCTCTCGTTTCAGAATCGATTTGTACCAATTCCAGGAATTCATTCAATAAACGTTCATGATTAATCATTTAGTCGACCTCCACAATTATGTATTCACTTCTATAGTATAGCGTGAATAGGCCGGTTCAACAAATGGTATCGCTTCTACAATGGAATATTACCGTGCTTTTTCTTCGGTCTCTCTTCCCGTTTATTTCTCATCATTTCCAATCCCTGAATCAATTTGATCCGGGTTTCACGAGGATCAATGACGTCATCCACCATACCACGGGACGCTGCCACATATGGATTAGCGAATTTCTCACGGTACTCTTCAATCTTTTGCTCCCGGAGCTGTTCAGGATTCTCACTGCCTGCAATTTCCCTTGCAAAAATAATATTCGCTGCTCCCTGTGGACCCATGACGGCAATTTCTGCATTAGGCCATGCAAAAACTAAATCAGCCCCGATGGACTTACTGTTTAGGGCAACATAAGCACCTCCATAGGCTTTTCGTAAAATCACCGTCATTTTTGGAACCGTCGCTTCTGAATAGGCATAGAGGATTTTCGCACCGTGACGGATGATCCCGCCATGCTCCTGCTTGATTCCAGGGAAGAAGCCTGTTACATCTTCAAAGGTGATCAACGGAATATTGAAAGAATCACAGAAGCGGATAAAACGGGCTGCTTTGTCAGAAGAATCAATGTCGAGTCCTCCTGCCATGAATTTCGGCTGATTACAGACAAGTCCTACGACCTCTCCTTTGATTCTGGCCAAACCTACGACGATATTTTTCGCAAATTCTTTCTGAACCTCCATAAAGCTGTCTTCATCCACAATTTCATTGATGACCGTGCGGACGTCGTACGGACGGATAGCATCGAATGGAATCAGGTCCGTTAAATTCCCACGATAATCATCTTCTTCATCCACTTCCAAACGAGGAGGCTTCTCCTCATTATTTTGGGGTAAATACGCTAATAGCCTTCGAACCTCGAGAAGCACCTCTTCTTCAGTTTTCCCTCTGAAATGAGCATTCCCGCTGATGGAGTTATGGACCTTCGCACCGCCTAAATCTTCTGAGCTGATCTTCTCACCCGTGACTGTTTCAATTACTTTAGGTCCTGTGATGAACATTTGACTCGTATCATCTACCATAAACACAAAATCCGTGATGGCCGGTGAATAAACCGCTCCTCCTGCGCAAGGTCCCATGATCACGGAGATTTGTGGAATCACTCCGGAATAAATGGAGTTTCGATAGAAGATATGTCCGTATCCATCTAAAGAAACGACGCCTTCTTGAATTCTTGCACCACCAGAATCATTTAATCCAATGAAAGGCGCACCATTTTTGACTGCCAAATCCATGACATTTGAAATCTTCTTTGCATGCATTTCCCCCAATGCGCCGCCAAATACGGTGAAATCCTGAGAAAATAAGTAGATGGGTTTTCCATTTACTTTTCCAAAACCTGTAACGACTCCATCTCCGGGGCCCTGAACCCCGTCCAGTCCAAAGTCTGAACAGCGATGCTCAATGAATGGATTCAGCTCAACAAAGCTGCCCGGATCCACTAAAATATCGATTCGTTCTCTCGCCGTCAGTTTTCCTTTTTCGTGCTGCTTATCTATTTTTTTATCTCCGCCGCCTAATTCTACTTCTCTTCTGCGATCATACAATTCATTAATTTTTTCATAGATATCCATTATGTTACTCCCCTTTGATGTTTGATTTATCACATAGTTCATATAGTACACCGTGCGCTGACTTTGGATGCATAAAGGCAACTGCAGCTCCGCCAGCCCCAGGTTTTGGCGTTTCGTTGATCATCCGGACTCCACTCACTTGCAGTTCCTTAATTCGTTCTTCAATTCCTTCAACACCAAAGGCGATATGGTGAATGCCTTCTCCCTTTTTCTCGATGAACGTGGCAATCGGACTTTCCTTATGTAATGGTTCAAGTAATTCAAGCTTAATATTTCCACCATCAATAAATGCTACTTTCACACCTTGACTTCCCACTTCTTCAATCTTGACGAGTGAAAGCCCAAGAGTATCTTTGTAAAATGGAAGAACATTGTCTATTGATGATACTGCTATTCCGATATGGTCTACCTTTTTCATCCCTATCATCCCCCTGTTGTTTACATGCTCCACCCGTATAGTATTCGATAAATGTTGTCGAATTCCCTCCTAATCCCGCGAATAATTAAAGCGTTTTCTTTTATGCCAATGGTTGTTTTCTCTCACTATTCACGTTAAAATAGAGTTGAAAATCGCCTCTTTAAGGTAAGATGAAGAATGGAGAGATACAATGGGTAATAAAAAATTACAAAAAATAATTGTATTTGTCATGTTGTTTGCGATGGTTGCATCGACGATCATGGCGGGACTGACTTTCTTATTATAATAGAAAAATAAAGGATCTGCTTTTCGACCGGGTCGATTAGCAGATCCATTTTAGTTTATCGCACCGTGATCTTTTCCCAGCTGATAGAAGCTTTTGTTCGTTTTGACGACTAGAACCTTTGTTCCGACTGGCACCTGATCAAACAGATATTCGACATGTTTGTTGTGCATTCGGATGCATCCATTTGAGATAAATTTGCCTATGCTTGAAGGTTGATTCGTTCCGTGAATTCCATAAATCCTTCCATCTGTCCCCTTGGCGTCAAATCCAATCCACCTTGAACCCAATGGATTCCGCGGGTCTCCACCGGGAATGTTCTTCTTACGATAATAAGGGTTCTTGGCTTTAACGGTAACATTAAATAATCCTTCCGGGGTGAGGGTCGTCGTTTTCCCTGTTGCTACCGGGAATGTGCGCTGAATCTTCCCGTCGTCCATGTAAGCTAATTGATTACTTTCCTTGTTCACGATAATAAACGGATCCCCGGGCAGTGGATTCCTTCCAAGCGGCCATATGGGAGAAGCGAACAAGATAATGGCAAGAAGTATACGCATCCTATCACCTTTTTTCGTGTTTTAGGTGTAGTTTACTTCCTTTTGATCATTTTCATCCTTCTTTATTCCTTTAAACGAACTTTTCAGAAGAAGATACTGCTCCATCTCTTGAACAAATTGATAGAGAGCGGCGCGGGTTTCAAATTCTTCCCTCGTCTTCGGTAAATCCATCTGTTCAAACTCCACTTTCATATCGTACAATTTTTTCAAATATAACAGGGCCGTGTTTCCCGGATGTATGTGATCACTGAGCTCATCCAGAAATTCTGCAATCCGATGTCCCTGCTCTACCGTCAATGAGATCGATGTCGCAATCGGTAAAATACGCTGTAGGATTTCGAACTGTTTTTCCCTCATTTTAAAATACAAATAATATAAGTTCTCATGTCGTAAAAAGTGATTTTCAACATCTTTGAATGCTATGGTCTTCGCTTCTTTAAGTAATTGTTCTGTTTCAGTGATTTCTTTTCCATCCCATTGGCTATCATTTGTTCGCAGGTAGTTGATCATTTCACAAAAGATTCTATAGAAATTGGATTCGATCTTTTCTTGATATTCGATCATCTCTTTATCAACACTTGGCATATACAAATTCATAATAAGAGCGATCCCGATCCCAATCACAATGATTCCTAATTCATTTTGAAAAAGGCCGGGGGTCACGTTACCTGCCGAATAAATATGTAAAATGATAACGGAACTGGTGACGATTCCTTCTTTGATATTCAGAGCTACCGTAATCGGAATGAACACAAGTAATAACAAGCCGATTACGGCAGGATGATAGGCAATGAACTCAAAGAACGCAGCCGAAATCACCATGGCGATCACACAGGCCAGGAAACGGCTCCATGACGCGTTAACCGATTTCTTCTTCGTATTCTGAATGCACAGTATCGTCAAAATCCCGGCTGATACAAAGTTATCCAGCTGAAACCACTGTGCAATACTGATCGCAACCGCTGTGCCGATCCCAGTCTTAAGTGTTCGATACCCGATTCGAAACATTCATTTTTCTCCTAACTCTTTCTTTTTTAGCTACTTTAGAATACCATATTTCCCCTTGAACATAAAAAGGAGGATTAACGAAACGGTTCGCTAATCCTTTCATCGTTTAAAGTATTTTCTCTAAGAATTCTTTTCCACGTTCGCTTTGCGGGTTCGAGAAAAAAGGAAGAGGCTCTCCTTCTTCGACGATCTTGCCATCATCCATGAATAAGACTCTGTCTGCCACCTCTCTGGCAAAGCCCATTTCATGGGTTACAATGATCATCGTCATCCCTGAATGAGCAAGTGATTTCATGACTTCCAGCACCTCTTTGACCATTTCCGGGTCCAGTGCAGATGTCGGTTCGTCAAAAAGCATCACTTTCGGTTCCATGGCCAGTGCCCTTGCAATCGCTACACGCTGTTTTTGGCCTCCTGATAAACGGTTTGGGTACTCATCACTTTTTTCTTTCAAACCTACTTTTGTTAGAAGGTCCGTCCCTAATTTTTTAGCATCTGATCTGTTTAGCCCCTTCACTTTCACTGGAGCGTAGATCACGTTTTCCAACGCCGTCATATGCGAAAAGAGGTGAAAGTGTTGAAATACCATGCCTATGTCTTGTCTCACTTTGCTTATATTTTTGCCTTTTACGACAGCTTCTTCAAAGTATATCGATCCTGAAGTTGGTTCCTCTAAATAATTCAGGCAGCGGAGCAGAGTGGATTTTCCGGAACCGGAAGGACCGATCAATGCGACAACCTCCCCTTTTTCTACGGAGAAATCTATACCTTTCAATACTTGAAGCTTACCGAACGATTTGGTGATTTTTTCTGCTTTAATCATTCCCACGTAGTCTCCCTTCCAGCGCTTTCCCTAATAAGGTTAGAATCATGACAAGCACATAATAGATCAGTCCTGCAAATAAGAGTGGTTCGAAAAAGGAATACAAATCACTGCCTACCATATACGAACGCCTCATCACATCGGCGGCTCCGATAACAGTGACGATGGCAGATTCCTTCGTAAGGGTGATAAATTCGTTCATTAAGGCAGGCAGGATGTTTTTAATGGCCTGAGGCAGGATCACGTCTTTCATCATCAAATGATATGGAACCCCAAGGGCCATGGCCGCTTCCTTTTGCCCTTTATCCACTGCATTGATCCCCGCACGGATGATTTCGGAAATATAGGCAGCTGAATTAAGGGAAAAAGAAAGGATCGCTGCTGTATACGGTTCGATCTGAGTTCCAAAAAGCTGAGGCGAGCCATAAAAGATGATCATTAATTGCAGAACTAAAGGAGTCCCCCGAAAAACCGATGTATAAATATCCGCAAGTAATGTTAAAGGTTTGATGGAACTTATTTTACAAAGAGCAAGCAGAATACCGAAGGCAAATCCAAGTATTCCTGCTAACCCGACAATTTTAAGAGTGACCTTCAATCCTTCCAAAATAAAAGGAATCGAAGGAATCAGTTGTTGAAAATCAAGCGGCATTATATTCTCCTCCATTCGTACTGTTAAATAGGAAGGGCTAACCGATGATGGGTTAGCCCTTAATCAATCTACTGTTCTCCGTCAAACCACTTTTCAGCCAGTTTATCCAATTCTCCGTTTTCTTCGAGCTTTTTCAATGCATCGTTGAATTCGCTTGTAAGCTCACTGTCCTTTGGAAGTGCAACGGCAGAACCGGCCTCTTCTTCGTTCACGTCCATTGTATTTCCTTGAAGTTCTTTATTTTTATCCAAATAACCATTTGCTACTGTATTTTCGATGATGATGGCGTCAAAACGTCCATTTTGCAGATCCTGTATCAGCTCAGGAATACGGTCACGTGTCTCCACTTTTAATTGAATCGACTTTGAAAGTTCTTCTGCAGCATCCTGCTGGATGGAACCTAACTGAACGCCAACCGTTTTACCATCAAGATCCTTTTCGCTTTGAATTCCGCTCTCTTTTGTTGAGATGATCATATCCTTCGCCGTGTAGTAGACATCACTGAAGTCAACGTTCTTTTGTCGCTCCGGCGTTGGCGTCATGGCAGAAAGCACAAAATCCACCTGGCCGGTTTTAAGTGCTGAAATTAATCCGCTGAACTCCATATCTTTAATCTCGATTTCATAACCAAGTTCATCTGCCAGCATATGAGCCAAGTCAATGTCGTACCCGATAAATTCATCACTGTTTGCCGTATCGACATATTCAAATGGTTTATAGTCAGCCGACGTACCCATAATCAGTTTCTTTGATTCACCTGAAGCGGTTCCTGCATTCTCTTCTCCTGCACCACACGCAGCAAGAGTAGTAGAAACGATTAATACTAATATAAGAGATAATATCTTTTTCATTGTAATTCCTCCCCGATTATAATGTATAAATATAATACATAATGTATATTAATTACTATATTCGTATTCTAGCAGAGATAAATTTTTATGCAATAGTTTTTATAGCCGTCAGTAAATGTTTATATATTCTGAAAATATAAGTGCCTATTTACAAGGTTAAATCGTTGAATGGAAGAAAAAATGCAATGTGAAGGGGATTTTTATTCATATTTTATACATTTTTATATATGGAGATTTTGAGGGAAGTAATGATTCTAGCATTTTCCAAACATACGGTACCTCCTCTTCAACCAAAACAAAAAACCCGTCAAGCTCCTCACACAAACATCCACCTAAAGCAGATATTCATGTAGGGAACCTGACGGGCCTCACTCTCTTACTTACACTTCTTCACAATACTGATCGAAGTAAGATTGAATTTTGTTCACAACCGACATTGGGTCGTGACCTTCAATTTCATGTCTTTCTACCATCGTCAATAGCTTTCCGTCTTTTAATAGAGCAAATGACGGTGAAGATGGCGGGTAGCCGGTAAAGTAGCTGCGCGCTTTCGCAGTGGCTTCTTTATCTTGGCCGGCGAAAACCGATACCAATTGATCTGGTCGTTTATCATAATGAACGGAATGAGCTGCTGCTGGACGTGCGATTCCTCCGGCGCAACCACAAACGGAGTTGATCATCACGAGTGTGGTACCTTCTTTAGCGAAAGCTTGATCTACTTCTTCTTCAGTTGTTAACTGAGTATAACCGGCTTGTTCGATTTCTTGACGAGCCTGGCGAACAACATCATTCATAAATAAATTGAAATCTATATCCATGCTTGAACTCTCCTTTTAATCGTTGACTTAATCATTCTCCATAAAAACAGGAATTTTGATGTACCCCTATCATAACAATTTCAATCCCTATGTTTCAATTAAAATTAACTAAACCCGTCAATGAATTGCATCCTTATATCGCTTTAGCAATTCTTCTACTGCCTGAGAAGTCGTAAAGTCTCCTTCTTTCACTCGCTTTTCCATATGAGGAAGGACAGACTTTATGTTTTGATGAAAAAAGAAGTCTGAGAGAACCCTTTCTTTCAACATCGTATGAAACCATTCCTGCTTTTGGAGAAGTCGTCTTTCTTCAAAGACTCCCTGTTCTTTTGTTTGCTTCTCGAACTGTTGAATCACATTCCACAGTTCTTTTAATCCCTCATTTTTCAAGGCAGAACAGGTATAAGCCTTTGAGCTCCATCCTTTAGTAGCGGGAATCAAAAAGTGCAGGATTTGGTTCAGCTCTCTTCTTGTTTTTTCAGCGAGAGGTTTATTCTCTCCATCCGCTTTGTTGACAAGTAAGGCATCGGCAAGCTCCATGATCCCCTTTTTCATTCCTTGAAGCTCGTCCCCGGCTCCTGTGATGACGAGCAGGAGGAAGAAATCCACCATTTGCCTCACCATCACTTCGCTTTGACCCACTCCAACGGTTTCAATGATCATCAGATCATATCCTGCCGCTTCGCATAAGAGGAGCGTTTCATTGGTTTTCCGGTGTACTCCACCAAGTGTTCCTGCAGTGGGGGAAGGTCTTACAAAAGCACGGGGGTTTTTCGATAATTGTTCCATCCTTGTTTTGTCCCCCAGAATACTGCCCCCTGAAATGGAAGAGCTGGGATCAATCGCAAGGACGGCAACTCGGAGGCCCAGCTCACATAACATCTCCCCGAACGATTCTATAAATGTACTTTTACCGGCTCCCGGCACACCTGTAATGCCGATCCGGAAGCTTTTACCCGTATAGGGCAGGAGCTCCTGCAACAGTTCCTGTCCCATGGCATAATGCTGCTCTGCATTGCTTTCAATCAGCGTGATGGCTTTCGCTAAGTAGCTACGGTCTCCGTTCAAGACCCCGTCCTTTAATTCGGTAATCGATACAGAATCCCTTTTCTTCTTCACAAACCGCTTTTTTCGCCCTGAGTCATGCTCTGCCATTATTCAGCCACTTCCTCATAGCCCAGCACTTCATAAATTTCTTTGATGACTTTTTGTGCAGCAACGGGTATGATCGTCCCTGGTCCAAAAACGGCAGAAGCTCCGTTATTCAATAGGAAGTCATAATCCTTAGCCGGAATCACTCCACCAATGACAACGAGAATGTCTTCTCTGCCTAATTTCTTTAGTTCCCCTACCAGTTGAGGCAGGAGTGTTTTATGTCCTGCGGCTAATGAGCTTACACCGATGACATGCACGTCATTTTCAACTGCTTGCAGAGCCGTTTCTTCAGGCGTTTGGAACAATGGTCCGATATCCACATCAAAGCCAAGGTCTGCGAACGCCGTGCTAATCACTTTAGCCCCTCTGTCATGCCCGTCCTGTCCCATCTTCGCTATAAGGATCCGCGGTCTTCTTCCTTCGTTTTCCAAAAATTCTTCTGTCATCTCTTTCACGACGTTGATTTCTTGTTCATTTGAAAAATTCGAGCTGTACACCCCACTTATACTCCTGATCGTTGCTTTATGTCGTCCTGATACTTTTTCAATGGCATCAGATATTTCTCCCAGTGTCGCCCGAGCTCTCGCTGCATCTACCGCTTTTTCAAGAAGATTCCCTTCTCCTGTTTCTGCTACCAGCGTTAATGCCTCGAGCGTTTCGATTACTCTATCTTCATTTCGTTCTTCTTTAAGCATTTGAATTCGCTCTATTTGTTTTTGTCTTACAACTGTATTATCAATGTCCAGGGTTTCAATCGGGTCTTCCTTGTCCAGGCGATACTTATTTACCCCGACAATCGCTTCATCCCCCGAATCAATCATTGCCTGTCTTCTCGCAGCCGCTTCCTCAATCCGCATTTTTGGCAACCCGGTTTCAATCGCCTTGGTCATCCCGCCAAGCTCTTCGATTTCTTCGATATGCTCCCAGGCCTTCTCCATCAACTGATCGGTCAAGGATTCAACATAATGTGAACCGGCCCATGGATCAATCACTTTCGTAATAGCGGTTTCCTCTTGAAGGTATAGCTGTGTATTACGTGCGATTCGTGCAGAGAAGTCTGTCGGCAGGGCGATCGCTTCGTCCAATGCATTGGTATGAAGGGATTGCGTATGACCCATAGCAGCCGCATGCGCCTCAAGTAATGTACGAATGACATTATTATATGGATCCTGCTCGGTTAAGCTCCAACCCGATGTCTGGGAGTGGGTTCTGAGCGCCAACGATTTCGGATTATCAGGACTGAATGTTTTCATCATTTTCGCCCAGATTCTCCGCGCCGCCCTCATTTTGGCCACTTCCATGAAATAATTCATGCCAATCGCCCAGAAGAATGAAAGTCTTGGTGCAAAGGAGTCAATATCGATCCCTGCCTGCAATCCGGTACGCACATACTCAAGACCATCTGCCAGCGTATAAGCCAGCTCAATATCGGCAGGCGCACCCGCTTCTTGCATATGATACCCGGAAATACTGATGCTATTAAACTTCGGCATATGTTTGGACGTATACTCAAAGATATCGGCAATAATCTTCATGGATGTTTCAGGAGGATAAATATAGGTGTTCCGCACCATATACTCTTTTAAAATATCATTTTGAATCGTACCGGATAGCTTCTCCTGCGAAACGCCCTGTTCCTCTGCCGTGATGATATAAAATGCAAGGATGGGCAGTACCGCTCCGTTCATCGTCATGGAAACAGACATTTGGTCAAGAGGTATTCCATCAAACAGAATCTTCATATCCAGAATAGAATCAATGGCCACTCCCGCTTTTCCTACATCCCCTACCACCCGGGGATGATCCGAATCATAGCCCCGATGAGTAGCTAAATCAAAAGCGACAGACAAGCCTTTTTGACCCATACTTAAGTTTCTTCTATAAAACGCATTGCTTTCTTCTGCTGTTGAAAACCCTGCATATTGCCTTACCGTCCAAGGACGATTCACATACATCGTCGGGTACGGTCCCCTTGTATAGGGAGCCAAGCCTGGGAGGTCTTCTCCATGGGATATATCCTTTGAGTCCTGTTCTGAATAAAGAGATTTAATGACAATCTTCTCATTTGTCTCATAGGTGCTGCCTATTAGAGAAACATCATTCGTTTTCGCTTCTTTCGAATAAGGGTTGATTTCTTGCCAATCAGGCTTTGTCATTGTCAGTTCCCTCCTCCCAGATGGTTAATAGCTCATCTACTTTTTTAAGTATGTTTTGCTTGGTGTATATGGACCCATTCAGCCCAAGACGGACCCACTCATGCTCATCAGGTATTTTCCCTGCTACGTCAATCACAATGGTCGAATCAATATGATGAATGGACTCAATCAGCATGGGCAGTTTGTCTTGATATTCTTCCTCTGTTCCACAAACCACATAGTATGGATAACGGGTTTCTTCCACATATTGAAGTACATCTTCCTTAGAGAAGCATTCTTTGCTTTGATTCGCATGAATGCCCCCCGTTGCTAAAAATCCTTTCACAAAATCAGCCCGGGGCTTATGGGTTTTCAACTTCCCTAATCCTATTAAGCCTGCCACCGGTTTCCTTGCCAGCCTATGTGCCCTTTCTCTTAATCTTTCAAAAGGAAGTGACAAACGCTCACCCACATTTGATGATGGAGCTTGAAATGGGTCCTCAAGATTCGCATAGATATTCGTCCCGATCATCGAGTTCTTTCTTGTGGCTAAATCATGGATGCGGGACTCTCTCACTCTATTTATTTTTTCATGAATGGAACCATTTTTCAGACAGGCAAGAATTCCCCCATCCCCATCAACGTCCTGAAATTCCTTCCATGCACTCTTCCCTACCTCTTCTGATAACCATTCCACATAATAAGAACCGCCTCCAGGGTCCACCACTTTATCCAGATGAGCTTCTTCACCGAGAATCAGTTGAGTATTCCTGGAAATTCTCTCAGAAAATGCGTTCGCTTCCCCACTGACTTCATTGAACGATGCAACAAGAAGATAATCGACTCCTGCAAGAACCGCAGAAAACGCTTCTCCACCCCCGCGAAGCATATTGACATACGGATCGAGTGTGGATTTGTTCAATTGAGACGTTTCCGCACTGCAGCTGACAGAATTCGCAATCGCTTGTTCTGAAAGTCCATAAGAGGATAATACCTCTTGCCACAATTTCTTAAAGGCTCTGATTTTGGCTATTTCCATGAAGAAGTGGCTGCCTACTGAAAAGTGAAAATGCATCTTCCCGGCAATTTTTTCAATGGTCCATCCCTTTTCTTGAAGTGTTTCAATATAAGCGATCCCTTCACTCAGGCCATATGCCAATTCCTGCGTGGCACTCGCTCCACTATTATGATAGAGGGCAGAATTAATGATTATGGTCTTCAGATTAGGCAGATGCTCATCTACTTCTTTTACAACCTCCAACCAATCTTCAAACACATGCTCCGGATTTTCATTTATCGGATCAAAGCCCATCACACCTTTGATTTCCTTCAGTTCAGGAATTTCCATCATTCGCTGAATAGAGAAAGCTGTCTTTTTTTCAATGGAAAAGACAGGGGTCTCTAACTCAACGACTTCTTTTATATATTGATCGAAGCCTTCTGTTATGTCTAAGTCACCTACCTCAAATGAAACACAGTTCTGTCCCCGGGATAATGCATCCTTCATCGCAGAAGTGAGTTCTTCCCAAGATCCCCTTTTGACCGGTTGAGCGATGAACCATTTTGGAGCCCTCTCCAACTTCCCTTCAACATTAGGGATATAAGCTTTCACCCTATCTACCCCGGGTAAATCATCCTTCGTGTATAATGGTTTAAGTTCAATATTTTCATAGGTTTTTGTATGTAAGGAACGAATCCCTTTCCCCTTTAACGCTATTTCAGCTGCTTCTTGCCATTCTGTTAGTGTTCGTCGACTGAATGATTGTTCTTTCATATCACTAAGTTTCATAATACCCCTCTTTCGACCTGCATGATTGTAATCGTTTACATTTTCACCTGAAGAATCTTACTAAATCAGCATGAGTGCTCACCTGAAAATTCGAAATGTTTATACTAATACTATTTTAGTATATAAAAAAAAACGTATTTCTTCAATCTCTCAGGGAAATGAATCAAAAAAGAAAGAAGAGTCGACGGGGTCGACTCTTCTTCCTTTAAGGTTTTATTTTTTTGTATTGATATACAATTTACCTTCTGCACGTTTTGTTGTGACATTTCCATAGTCATCGGAAATCTTCACTTCAATAAGTGCTCCAGGTGCTTTTACATTTGAAGTGGCTGTATAGTAACCGACGTAGTGACCTTCTGATGTTTCCATCATTGGAAGCTCATTTGCGTTTGTTACTTGGGATCCGGCATTTGTCAGTGGCATTTGGATGACAAATGTGGCATCTAAACCAGGCTCACTGTCAAATTCGATTTTAACCGATTCACCCTTCTTCAGCTCTTTATCTTCAGCAGGAAGAAGATTTTCAACAGCGATGTCACCAAATTTAGCAAAGACTGTTACTCTTTGTTTCTTTTTGTTTCCAGCTTTATCTTTCGCTACTACCTGGATGACATTTTCTCCTTCATTCAGAAGCAGTCTATGACTGAACTGTCCATCACTTACAGAAGCTTTCTCGCCGTTTACTTTTACCCAAGCGAGGTTTTCATCGACAATCGTCCCTTCTACGGTGATGGCTTCACGATTTGTTTTCATGCCTTCTTTCGGAGACGTGATGGCAAGCTCAGGCTTCACTTGATCAAGGGTGATGGTTACAGGCTCAGATGGTCCTGTCATCCCTTGTTCGGTTGCTGCTTTGGCTGTGATCGAATTCTCTCCATCATGTAATGAAACATCTGCAGAGAAGGTACCATCATCCGTCGTTTCTGCAGTTGCCACTTCGTCGTCACCATTAAAGAGGTGAACCGTTGTGGTCGGGGCAGAAGTCCCTTCAACCGTAACCGAATCCTGATTAGTGAATGATCCATCTTCCGGTGATGTGATGACTGGTGCAGTGACTTCATAATTCACTGTTGCACGGATCATATAGTTCCCTTCATCTTCTGGTGCTTGTGACCATGCACCTCCGACGAATTGCCAGCTTCTCGCTGCATATTCCCCGTCTTCGTCTGTTCCAAGTCCTGGTGCATTCGGATTTGGAGCTGATTGAATATAAACCATGTAGAAGTCACCGTCTACCATGATGCCATGCTGACTTAGATCTACATGTGTCCATTCCCCGTTACGTAAAGCAGTTCCATCAAACGGGCCGGCTACTTTCTTACCAGGCGCGCCATCAGGACCAGATGCATCATAAACGGCAACTTGGAATTCTGTTCCTCCTGGTACTGGCCATTCTGTATCCCAGAATCGGAATAAACCACCCGTAACCAATGCTGTTTCATTGCCTTCTTCAAGAGACATTTTCACAGCCCAGCCATTACCTGCATCATAGAATGCACGGGCGTTTTCAGCT
The DNA here is from genome assembly GCF_050467885.1 of Rossellomorea sp. NRS-1567. Lineage (NCBI taxonomy): Bacteria > Bacillati > Bacillota > Bacilli > Caryophanales > Bacillaceae > Rossellomorea > Rossellomorea sp. NRS-1567. Next base: position 44,912 of record NZ_JBITPL010000001.1, read on the forward strand.
GTCCCATCATCGTAACCAATTTCACCAGGATACCCGATGAAAGGCTCTAATGAAACATCGGCATTTGAGACTTCTCCACCTTCAACCGTTACAGTCATTTCCTTACTATAGTAGTAAGGTGCAACTACTTTAAGGGTGTACTCACCTTCATATGCCTCCAGTTCATACTCACCATTTTCATTCGTTTCCACCGGCTCCACAACAGCATCTTCAAGTAAGAAGACGGTAGCTCCTTCAACCGGTTCTCCAGAAATTTCATTGGTGACTGTTCCCGTAATATTTCCTTGAGGAATTTCTTCAAGTGTAAAATTGGCGTTGGATGTTTGATCTGCTTCAATCGTTACACTTTGTGTTTCTGATCTGAAACCATAGGTTGAAGCTTGTAGCGTAAACTCACCGGCTGCATGAGTCATTTGGTACGATCCATTGGCAGGGTTCGTATATACCGAACGTCCTGTTTCCAGTACACTCACTTCTGCTTGCAATGGAAGAAGCACTGGTCCTGGTACGTTTCCTTCTACAGGAGTTTCTTTGCTTATTTGTTTAGCCATTTTGATTTTAGTCGGATTTACACTCGGTTTCTTTGAAACGGATGATGACTTCTCATCCTTCGATTTCAATCCAAGGTTCATCTTTTTAGCTGGAAGAATCGATTCTCCACTTAGCTTAACGTCATCGATATACCAGCCTTGTTTTACGACACTTCCATCTGTTGTAACATTAAATGCGATGTAGACGCGCTGACCGGCATATTGACTTAGATCCACTTCTCCGTCGATCCAGCCATCCGTATTGCCATTTACACGTAGCGCCTGTGTCCACTCTTCACCATCAGTGGATACAAATACATGACCGTAATCATAGTTTCTTTCAAGCTCGTGCCACTGCTTGAATTGCAAGAAGCCACTGCCTTCTGGTAAATCAATCGGAGGCATTTGCAGCGACATGTTGGCACTGTTGTCATACGTACCATCCAGACTTGTTGCATATACCTTTTCTCCTGAAGTAGCGGCACCTGGACCATTGACAGGTACACCCCACTCCCAGCTGTTTCCTGGACCATAAGAATTCCAGCCACTTGGAGAAGTCTCAAAGTCCTGCTCATATCCAACTGTGATTCCCGGAAGAAGAGTGACAGAATAAGCATCCGTTTCTACTTCATTTCCACCAAAGTCCATTGCCATCCATTTATAAGTAACACTTTCTCCTGTCAGTGCTTCTCCAGGAATGGTTGCCTCATAAGTTCCTGATGTATAGTCACCTGAAGATCTAGTTGCTTCAACAGATTCCCAAGCACCATCCTGATTTTGATAATGTAGTGAAACATTCGTTACGCTCACATTATCACTTGCATCTGCTTGTAGTGGCAAATTCATTCCTTCAAATGCTTCACCTGGGGCTTCATGACTGATTACTGGAGCTTCAGTGTCATCCCCTTCTTTTGAAACTTGCCCTTCAACTTTTCCAATTCCGCTCATTACGGATGAAACGGCATCGAAGGCGTTAACCAAACCATGACCATATCCATTATTAGGCGTTTCAGGAAAGGTGCCGTCAGTCAATGGAACAGCCGTTGACATTAAGATCTCTTCCATTTCGTCAACCGTCAAACTTGCATCCACTTGTCTCAATAGTGCTGCAACTGCAGAGACGTGAGGACCCGCCATTGATGTACCATTCCATCCACCTTCATAGTTACTTCCTGGTACTGAAGATCGAATATTCACTCCTGGTGCGGATATTTCAGGTTTAACTTCCTCGTAAGGAGAAGGACCTTGTAGTGAGAAACTTCCTAGGTTGTCATTAATATCAGTGGCGCCCGTTGCAAATGACTCAGGGTAATTTGCAGGAGTAGCAATTGAACCCGGGCCACCAGGATTAAATAATGTTGTATTACCTGCAGAAAACTCAGGGAATATTTCGGCCGCTCTCCAGGCGTTCACCATATCCCGGTACCACTCGTCAAGACCGGCACCGCCACCCCATGAGTTATTGACAACATCTGGAGCCATCTCCGGATGCGGGTTGCCCTCAGCATCCTTTGGAGCAAGAATCCATTCTCCCGCTTCTAATAAATCAACATCTGTTCCTCCATTAGCCGTGAATGCTTTAACAGCAATCCACTTTGCTCCCGGAGCGACGCCGATCTGATTGCTGCCGTCAGGTTCTGCACCAACCATTGTTCCTGTAACATGCGTACCGTGGCCTTGATCATCATAAGGCGCACTTTGCCCGGCTGTTGCATCAAACCAGCTAAATTCATGATCAGGGGCATCAGGATTTTGAGGGTCATACCCTCTGTACTTTTCCTGTAAAGCCGGATGATTCCATTGAACACCTGTATCAATCGAGGCTACAACGGTTCCTGCTCCATCAATTCCCATATCCCAAACCGCCGGTGCACCAACCCTGTCAATATTCCATTCAATGGATGCCGGACTGTTTTGGACTTCTTTTTCTGCAACGCTAGCTGAAGCTTCAGCTTTCGCCGGTTGAATGAGCTGACGCGTTTCATTCGGCAAGATTTTCTCAACTTCCGCAAATGTTGAAATTTTATCCATTACTTCTTTTGTGGAAGTAACGGCCATTCCGTTTACAACATAGAAGTCTTTTATTTCTTTGACTGCACCGGACTTCTTCTGTTTCGTTAAGTATTCTTTTACTTCTGCTTGAGATTCAAGGGCCGTGGCACGAAGCTCGGAAACGACCATATTTCGTTTCAGTAATTTTTTGCTGTTAGCAGACAGCTTCTGCTTTTTCGCTTTTTCAGCCGCCTTCTTAGCTACAGCCTTCGTATCAAGCTGCTCCTTGAACTTCACTAAGTATGTGACGTGCTTATCTTTCTTGAATTGATCCTGTAGTTTCGATGTGATCTTTGATTGTGGACTTACCTTTGCGCTTTCGCTTGCTGAAGTGGATGGTTTTTCTTTAGCCAGAGCTGATTGTGAGGTATTCGTTGCCCCTGCATTGAATGGAAACAGTAATGGGACAAACATTACTAAGGTGAGTACAATGGATAACCATCTTGCCTTACGCTTTCTACTTGTCATCTAATTCCCTCCCAGTAATTTTTGATTCCTTCAGTAAACCCGACACCTCCCTGATTCACTACTTGGTAAAAAGTAGTTGTTAAACCAAAGATAACCAAGTGTAGATGTAAAATGTTGTAAGTTTATGTCGGATTAAATCTGAATATTCAGAAATTAATAGAAAAGTCACCCTCACGCTTATTTCATGTATGCATATAGTCATACAGATTATATAACTCCAGGAATATTTTGGATTACAATGCACATCTCTTAGGGTAAAAGGATGGAGTAGTCCTACTTTTTCAGATTAAGTAAGAAATAAATGAGAGAGAAGACATAGGAGGGGATTTTATCTTGAAAGCACTCGGAAAACTACCTATAAACAGTAAAGAATTTATATCCGGGATATTCTTCCAGTTATAATTCTACTTTATTTCCCGAATCCTTGGGCCTGCCATTCAGTTTTTATAATTCTTTCTATCCAGAAGCAGAAAAAAACAAGGACTAACCACCCAGGGCCAGTCCTTGTCACTATTAATAAACAGATGTGTTTTCTTTTGATGTGTTTTCTAAAATTTCTTTCACCCGCTGCAAGAATCTTCCGCATACCAATCCGTCAAGTACACGGTGATCAAGTGACATACACAGGTTCACCATATCACGAACTGCGATCATTCCGTTGTTCATGACAACTGGACGCTTCACAATCGATTCCACTTGAAGGATCGCTGCTTGAGGATAATTGATGATCCCCATCGATTGTACTGAACCAAATGACCCGGTATTGTTAACCGTAAATGTGCCTCCCTGCATATCCTGAGAAGTTAATTTACCGCTGCGGACTTTTCCGGCAAGCTCAGTAATTTCTCTTGCAATTCCTTTGATCGTCTTTTCGTCTGCATTTTTGATCACAGGCACATATAGTGCATCATCTGTGGCCACTGCAATGGAAAGGTTGATGTCTTTCTTCTGAACAATCTTGTCCCCTGCCCACATAGAGTTGATTTGCGGATACTCTTTAAGGGCTTGCGCTACAGCTTTCACAAAGAATGCGAAGAATGTCAGATTAAAACCTTCACGCTGTTTGAATTCCGTTTTAAGTGAGTTTCTGTAATCAACAAGGTTTGTAACATCCACTTCCATCATTGTCCATGCGTGAGGAGCTTCATGCTTGCTGCGAACCATGTTGGATGCGATGGCTTTACGAATTCCCGAAACCGGGATTTCAATATCCCCAGGTACAACAGGAACATTCGCTGCAGGTGCCGATTGCTTGGCCGGTTGTTGAACGGCTTGCTCTTTCACAGGCGCTTGCTGAGGAGCCGGAGCTTCAGCCTTAGGTGCCTGAGCCTCTCCTGCTTTCGGAATATTACCTGACTCAATGACCTTCTTAAGATCTTTACGAGTGATACGGCCGCCGTTTCCAGTGCCTTCCACTTGATTCAGGTCAATATCGTGCTCTTGAGATAGCTTTAATACTGCCGGAGAATACCTTGCTTTATTCCCACTATCTTTACTTGGAGCATTCGTTTTAGGTGCTGATTGAGGTGTTTCATCCGCTTCTTTCTTAGGCTCTTCTTTCGGAGTTTCTTCAGCAGGTGCAGAACCTTCACCTTCCACTTCAATCGAACAAATGATTTCACCGACTTCAAGAGTGTCTCCTTCGTCAGCAATTAAATCTTTAATGGTACCCGTAAAGGATGATGGTACCTCTGCATTTACTTTATCCGTTTGAACTTCCGCAATCGGATCATATTTATTGACGGTATCACCAGGTGAAACCAACCATTTACTTATTGTACCTTCTGTAACACTTTCCCCTAGCTGAGGCATTTTCATATTTTCAATACCCAATGAGGAACCCTCCTTACTGTGTTGAGTTTAATTGGTATTTCCTCTGATTAAAATTCTGCAAGTTCACGCATTGCTTTTTCAACTTTGTCCGGGTTAATCATAAAGTATTTTTCCATTGTTGGTGCATATGGCATTGAAGGAACGTCGGGACCAGCAAGGCGTTTAATTGGAGCATCAAGCTCGAATAAACAATTTTCAGCGATAATCGCAGAAACCTCACCCATGATGCTTCCTTCTTTATTGTCCTCTGTCACGAGCAGAACTTTACCTGTTTTGGAAGCTGCTTCAATGATCGCTTCTTTATCTAATGGATAGATTGTACGTAAATCCAGGATGTGCGCTTCAATTCCATCTTGCGCAAGCTTTTCTGCTGCTTGAAGAGCAAAGTGAACACACAAGCCGTAAGTGATAACTGTGATGTCTTCCCCTTCACGCTTCACGTCTGCTTTTCCGATTGGAAGAGTGTAATCATCCTCAGGTACTTCTCCTTTAATTAGACGGTAAGCACGTTTGTGTTCGAAGAATAATACTGGATCTTCGTCACGGATCGCCGCTTTCAGCAAGCCTTTCACATCATATGGAGTAGAAGGCATCACGATTTTCAATCCTGGCTGATTAGCGAAAACGGCCTCAACGGATTGTGAGTGATAAAGTGCTCCATGTACTCCACCACCGTATGGAGCACGAATAACCATCGGACAGCTCCAATCATTATTCGAGCGATAACGAATACGTGAAGCTTCAGAAATGATTTGGTTCACAGCAGGCATGATGAAATCAGCGAACTGCATTTCTGCAATCGGCCTCATACCATACATGGCAGCTCCGATTCCAACTCCGGCTATAGCTGATTCTGCAAGTGGTGTATCGATGACACGGTCTTCTCCAAATTGATCATACAATCCATGAGTCGCTTTGAATACTCCACCTTTTTTCCCTACGTCTTCTCCAAGAACGAATACTTTCTCATCACGTTCCATTTCTTCTCTAATGGCCATTGTTACGGCATCAATGTATGAAATTACTGGCATGATTGAATTCCCCCTTACTTCTCTTCTGCATAAACATACTTCATCGCTGATTCTGCTTCAGCATATGGAGCGTTTTCTGCATAATCCGTTGCTTCGTTCACGAGCTTCATAATGCGATCATTGATCTCTTTCTCAATGTCATCGTTCATAACGCCTGTTTCTTTCAGATAAGCACCAAACGTGATGATCGGATCGTTTGTTTTCGCTTTTGCCACTTCGTCAGGAGAGCGATAGCTTCGATCGTCATCATCAGAGGAGTGAGGAGTTAAACGATAAGAAACTGTTTCAACAAGGGTCGGACCTTCCCCACGACGGCCTCGATCCGCTGCTTCTTTGACCGCTTTATATACTTCGATTGGGTCATTTCCATCAACTGTGATTCCAGGCATTCCATATCCAATGGCACGATCGGACACGTTCTCACAAGCTAATTGTTTTTCAATCGGAACCGAAATCGCATATTTATTGTTTTCACACATAAAAATGACAGGAAGTTTATGTACACCTGCAAAGTTTGCGCCCTCATGGAAATCTCCCTGATTGGAAGACCCTTCACCGAACGTCACAAACGTCACAACATCCTTCTTCTCCATTTTTCCTGCAAGAGCGATACCAACGGCATGTGGCACTTGAGTGGTTACAGGAGAAGAACCTGTTACGATATTATTTTTCTTTTGACCAAAGTGACCAGGCATTTGACGTCCACCTGAGTTTGGATCTTCTGCTTTTGCAAAACCTGATAGCATCAATTCACGGGCCGTCATCCCGAATGTTAATACAACACCCATGTCACGATAATACGGAAGTACATAATCCTTTTCACGATCTAAAGCAAATGCAGCACCAACTTGAGCCGCTTCTTGACCTTGACATGAAATAACGAATGGGATTTTACCCGAACGGTTCAGTAACCACATGCGCTCATCGATTTTTCTGGCAAGCAGCATGGTTTCATACATTTCTAATACTTTCTCATTTGAAAGGCCTAACTCTTCATGACGATTCTCTGCCATTTTTTTTACCTCCTACACAATCTAATGGTTGAAAAGGTAGAGAAGATCTCTACCTTATAATGTTTTTATTTGATGAAGAGGGCTAAAAACCATCTCCGCTTTTCTATTTGTCCAGCTGCGCCTCCTTGTCCCTCGAGGTCACAATGGATAAATCCCATAGGGCAAAATACGCCTTTTGGGTTTTCCCCATTGTGCTTGTCGGGCCAGAACAGTCGGCTTCGCTTTTCTATTTGTCCAGCTGCGCCTCCTTGTCCCTCGAGGTCACAATGGATAAATCCCATAAGGCAAAATACGCCTTTTGGGATTTCCCCATTGTGCTTATCGGGTCAGAACAGTCGGCTTCGCTTTTCTATGAATGAATCGCTTTTCCATCTACAGCAAGTGCTGCTTCTCCGATCGCTTCTGACAGGGATGGATGAGGGTGGATGGTGTGTGCGATTTCCCATGGGGTTGCGTCCAATACTTTAGCAAGTCCCGCTTCTGAAATCATGTCCGTTACATGCGGACCAATCATGTGCACGCCCAGAATATCATCGGTATCTTTGTCTGCAATGATCTTGACGAATCCATCCGATTCACCATAAACAAGTGCTTTCCCGATGGCTCTGAAACTGAATTTCCCGGTCTTCAGGTTATATCCCTTTTCTTTCGCTTCCTGCTCCGTGATCCCTACGCTTGCAATTTCAGGATTACTGTAGATGCATTTTGAAATCAGTGAATAGTCAATGGGATGAGGCTTCTCATTCGCCATATGTTCCACCGCTGTGATTCCTTCGTGAGATGCAACATGTGCTAATTGAAGGCCGCCGATGACATCACCGATTGCGTATATATGAGATTCCTTTGTTTGGAAGAAATCATTCACTTCAATAAAGCCTTTTTCCACTTTAATATCTGTGTTTTCTATGCCAATGCCTTCAACATTCGCTTGTCTGCCGACAGATACAAGGATCTTCTCTGCTGTAAAGGATTTTTCTTCTCCTTTATGCTCAGCTTTAATGGTGACCTCCCCGTCTCCTTTTTCTAAGGATTCAGGAAGCACCTTTGCACTTGTCACGATTTTGACGCCTTTTTTCTTCATCAAGCGCTGCATTTCTTTGGAAATTTCATGGTCTTCGGTTGGTACGATTTTATCAGCGTATTCCACAACGGTTACCTCAACATCGAAGTCAGACAGCATGGAAGCCCACTCAATACCGATGACCCCTCCTCCAACGATGATGATCGATTTTGGAAGAGTTTCAAGTGAAAGCGCTTCATCTGAGGATAATACGTATTCTCCATCAATATCAAGGCCCGGTAACGAACGAGGTCTGGAACCTGTTGCAACGATCACATTCTTAGGGATCAACATTGCATTATCTTCCCCATTGTTCATTTCAACAGAAATCGTCCCTGGCATCGGGGAGAAAATAGAAGGTCCTAAAATACGTCCCAGTCCTTCAAAGACATCGATCTTGCCTTGTTTCATCAAGTGTTGAACTCCTTTGTGAAGCTGCTCAACGATCCTGTCTTTCCTGGATTGAACTTTTGTGAAATCTAACTCTACTCCATTGATTTTCACACCGAAGTCTTCACTGTGTTTAGCTGTAGCATATACTTCAGCACTGCGAAGAAGAGCTTTACTGGGTATACATCCTTTGTGTAAGCATGTTCCCCCCAGTTTTCCCTTTTCAACGATTGCTGTTTTTAATCCAAGTTGAGAAGCACGAATGGCGGCTACATAGCCACCTGTTCCTCCCCCTAGAATGACTAAATCATATTCTTCTGCCAATCTTGAGTCCTCCTTGCTCTTATACTCTTGCTTCTTCTTTTACATTTCCAGGGTACACCTTATAGTCTTCTTCACTTCGTAAGACCCTTAATGCCCCTTCCGCAAGAGCTTGCAGTTCATTTTCTCCTGGTTGTATCACGACATCTGCTATCCAATTGATTCGATTGCTAATCGCTTTTACAAACTCTTTACCGTAAGCAAGACCACCCGTCAACACAATGGCGTCTACTTTACCATTAAGGACGGCACTTGCTGAGCCTATCTCTTTTGCAATTTGATACGCCATCGCATCGTACACGGCTTTGGCATTTTCATCGCCATTTTCGATCATCTTCTCTACTTTTACCGCATCGTTTGTTCCAAGATAACCGACTAAGCCACCTTGACCAACGAGCTTTTTCATGATTTCATCACGGTAATAATCACCTGAGAAGCATAGGTCAACTAAATCACCCGCTGGAACAGTACCTGCTCTTTCAGGACTGAATGGACCATCGCCATGTAAACCATTATTCACATCCACCACTTTCCCATTGCGGTGGGCACCGACGGTAATTCCACCACCCATATGAGTGATGATCAGGTTTAGGTCCTCATATTTCTTTCCGAGTTCCTTTGCGACTCTTCTTGCTACCGCTTTCTGATTTAACGCATGGAAAATACTCTTTCTTTCAATGAGTGAAAATCCTGAAACCCGGGCAAGTGATTGTAGCTCGTCCACTACAACAGGGTCGACAATATAAGATGGAATGTTCAGTCCAGAGGCAATTTCAAATGCTAAAATCCCGCCAAGGTTTGAAGCATGCTGACCCGAGAATCCTTCTTTAAGATCCTTGAGCATTTCATCATTCACTAAGTATGTGCCACCTTCTATCGGTCTAAGAAGGCCCCCACGGCCACAAACAGCACTTAGTTTTGAAATGTTGATCCCTTCTTCATCTAATGTCTGAAGAATGGTATCCTTTCTGAATTCATACTGATCAATAATGGTTGGAAATTCATTAATCTTTTCTGTATCATGACGAATCGTCTTTTCAAAGATAGATCGATCATCATCGAAAACACCTATTTTGGTTGATGTCGAACCAGGGTTAATGACTAATATTCGATGTTTGTTCTCTTGCACTGTTGTTACCTCCATTTGGGTAGCTATTATTGTAATGTTTGTACGTAGAATTTTTCCCCTATGATAGATAACCCCTTAATCTGTTCGATGTTCGCATTAACAGGGAAGAAACGCTCTACTTTTGTTAGAAGTAAAGCGTTTTTTCTTCTAATTATCCACGTCTGCTTAAAATATGTTGACCGTTTTGTAAGAACTGGCTTCTTGAACGACGCATTTTCTCGATTCTTTCTTCCGCCATACGATCAGCAGCTACGTAAGTTGGAACATTATCACGTTTAGCGATTTCAATAACCCGCTCAACGTTGTTGTACACTTGCTCCACTTTTTTCATCGCTCTTTCACTATTGTAGCCATATAATTCATCCGCCACGTTGATGACTCCACCTGCATTGATGACATAGTCAGGTGCATAAACGATACCCATTTCATGGATCGCGTCACCATGACGAGTTTCTTTTAATTGGTTATTCGCAGCCCCTGCAATGACTTTTGCTTTTAGCTGTGGAATGGTTTCGTCGTTGATGATCGCTCCTAATGCACATGGGGCAAAGATGTCACATTCAACTCCATAAATTTCGTTGATATCAACAGCTTTTGCTCCGAATTCGTCTACAGCACGTTGAACAGCTTCTTTATTGATATCTGTAACGATCAGATTTGCTCCTTCTTCGTGAAGATGGCGGCACATATTGTACGCAACATTACCGATTCCTTGAACAGCGATTGTTTTCCCTTCCAGTGAATCTGTTCCAAAGGCTTCTTTCGCTGCAGCTTTAATTCCACGGTATACTCCATAAGCCGTAACAGGAGAAGGGTTACCTGAAGAACCAAAGGCTGGTGAGATACCTGTTACATAATCTGTTTCTTCATGGATCAAGTCCATATCAGCAACGGTAGTACCAACATCTTCTGCAGTAATATAACGACCGTTTAATCCTTGGATGTAGCGACCAAACGCACGGAACATTTCTTCATTCTTATCTTTGCGTGGATCACCGATGATAACCGTTTTCCCTCCACCTAAGTTAAGCCCGGCAGCTGCATTCTTATACGTCATTCCTTTGGCAAGACGCAGAGCATCTTCTATCGCCGCTTCTTCAGATTCGTATGTCCACATACGGGTTCCTCCAAGTGCAGGTCCAAGAGTAGTATCATGAATGGCGATGATCGCTTTTAACCCTGATGCTTCATCTTGACAGAATACCAATTGCTCATAATCATATTGTTCCATATAGCTGAAAATTTTCATTTTTATTTCCCCCTAAAGTCTAATTATGTTTAATGTTTCTTATTTATTTGAAGCAGAACATATAGCCAGTGCCAATGAATATAACTTGCTTTCTGCACTGTCTGCTCTGGATGTTAACACAATGGGTGCTTTTGCTCCCGCAATCACAGCCCCAACTTTCGCTTTTGCGAAGTAGATCAGGGACTTATAAAGAGCATTACCCGTTTCGATATTCGGAACAAGCAGGATATCAGCTTGTCCTGCGACTTCACTTTCAATCCCTTTATGTTCAGCAGCATGATGAGAAACTGCATTATCAAGGGCTAACGGTCCGTCGACGGCACAATTACGAATCTGACCTCTCTGATTCATCATCGTAAGGGAAGCGGCATCCACAGTTGCCTGCATGGCCGGATTCACTACTTCAACCGCGGCTATCGGGGCAACTTTCGGATGGATGACACCGATTGATCGGGCAATCTCAACGGCATTTTCAATAATTTGCGCTTTTTGCTGCAAATCAGGTGCAATGTTCATAGCTGCATCAGTAATAAATGTCAATCTATCGAACCCAGCCACCTCAAAAGCTGCAACATGTGATAATACATTACCTGTACGGAGTCCCCACTCTTTATTTAACACTGCCTTTAAAATGACAGCAGTAGGAACATTTCCTTTCATTAAAGCACTTGCTTCGTTTTCCTTTACAGCCTTCACAGCTAGTTCCGCTGCTTTCTGTGGAGAAAAAGCATGCTTGATTTTAATGTTGCCGTGTGACCGAAGCTGTGGAGCGACCTCTTCTAAAAGAGTGAGAATTTCTTCTTTATCACCAAACAATAAAAATTCGGCCATATTTTTTTCAACTGCCATTGCGACAGCCCCAAGGACTTCTTTATCTTCTGCAGCTGCGACAGCTACAGTGGAATTTTCTATCTGGGTTGCTTTTTCCACCAAAGATTGTAGATTCATGTATGTCGTTTCAACCCCTTTTTTCTGTTATTATGTTCCCATTAAACTATATGCAAGAACCGTGCCAACTTTTAAAGTGTTGAAAACGCTTCATTTCCAAACATTTAACCATGCAATTTTCTTCATACCACGCAAATTATTTCATGCTAGTTATTTCAATGTTATATTTTTCAATTTTGTAATACAAATTTCGCACTGAAACATTTAATGCTTTGGCTGCTGCCGTTTTGTTACCATTATTCTGCTCTAAAACCTTCTGAATTATATTTCTTTCATATTGTTCTACTTGAGTGGCCAAATCTTTGAGGCTTCCTGATGGATCGGCCGCAACCTTTTCAAGATGGCTCTTTGATGTATTCTCCAGCTGAGGTAAATGATTGCCGGCAATCATTACTTCGTTGTAATTCATAAAGATAATCGCTCGACCCAATACATTCTCAAGCTCTCTGACATTCCCTGGCCAATGGTAATTCATTAACTTGTTCATCGCTTCCTCTGTAACGCCTTCAACATTTCTACCGTAATCCTGGTTGATCTTGGTTATCAGGGTTTCAGAAATGAGGGGAATATCTGATTTACGATGTCGCAGTGGAGGTATTTGAATGGGCATTCGGTTTAGCCGGTAGTAAAGATCTTCTCTGAAAGAACCGTCAGCGATTCCTTTTTCCAAATTCACATTCGTCGCCGCAATGACCCGGACATTAATCTGGATGGATTTTGTCCCCCCAACCCGAACAATTTCTCTCTCCTGCAGGACCCTCAGTAACTTGGCTTGAGTGTTGGCGCTCAACTCCCCAATTTCATCCAGGAATATGCTGCCATTATTGGCTTCTTCAAATAATCCTCGCTTGCCTCCCCGCTTCGCTCCAGAAAAGGCACCTTCTTCATATCCAAATAATTCACTTTCCAATAGATTCTCCGATAATGCAGCACAATTGACCCGCAGGAATTTGTTGAACTTTCGATCACTCGCATTATGTATCGCGTGTGCAAATAATTCTTTTCCCGTACCGGATTCACCCCGAAGAAGAACAGTGGCAGGCGTTTTCGCCCCCAATTTCGCTTGTTCTACGGCAATCATCATTTCCTCTGAGTCTCCGATGATGTCTTCAAACATATACTTTGCTTCAAGGGTCCGAATGATTCTTCTCGCACGATCCAACTCCTGGGTGAGTGACTGAATCTCAGACATATCATGGATGACACCGACACTCCCTTTGAGCTTATTGTTCACTATGATAGGAGCTACATTAACGATCACTTCTTTACGTTTCGGACCAACCCGCATTCTTGTTCCCCTGATGGCCCTTCTTGTTTGAAGGACTTTTAAGTGAATACTCTCTCCTTCGGAAATATCTGCAGTTGCCGGTTTTCCGATTACTTCTTCTTGGGTGAGCCCTGTAATTCGTGTATAGGCAGGGTTTATTAATATTCCTTTCCCCTCTTCGTCGACTACTGAAATGGCATCATCGCTGGAATGAATGATAGCCTCAAGCATGGTCTGGATTTCTTTGAGGTTCGTTATTTCCTCGGCAAGATTCACGACCTCCGTGATGTCTTTAAACACAGAAAAAGCACCAATGATCTCATCATTGTCGGTAATCATCGGAATACGATTGGAGATGATCTTCAGCCCATTATCCAACACCACTTCTTGATTGGTTTCAGTACGCCGTGTTTCCATCGTGGTGGTTAATTTACTCTCGGGAATCACGTCAGAGATATGCATCCCGATAACGTCTTCCTGATCCTTCCCAATCATCCGCTCTGCGCTTTTATTATAAAGCATCACATTTCCTTGATCATCAATCCCGACCATACCATCATCAGTCGAGTTAAAAATAAGATCTCTTTTAAACGACTCACTTGTTAATTGATGAATGAGATCTTCCTTATCTTCGAGAAGCTTTGAGATAAGAAAGGCAACACTGCCTGGAATAATGACTGTATTCTTCCCCCGCATATCTCTTATATCTTCAAACACTTTTTGTTCACCGGTCACTTCAATGACGATATCAACAGTATCATTCAGGAATTGTCGCCAATCAGTACCAACTGGTATCCCCAGCTCTTTAGCCAACAATATACCTGAAGCGTTTTTATTTAGGTCTACAACTGCAATCACTTTCATGACGGAAGCTTCGTGGAGGATTTTTAAAATCGCTGTTCCACCTTTACCCCCACCGACAATTAGAACCTCTTGCAACATTTTTCACCCCGACTATCAATACCTGCAATTTTTTTCACAACCATAATGTTACACTACTTTTCTAAACTTGACAATTTTCTAGTTGGAGTTAGAATTTTAGTATGGAAGCGAAAAAAGGAGTTATGCACCTCATGGTCCGACTAATTGCCCTTATTATAATGTTGATTCCTGGCGCACTTGCTGCACTGGGGATTAAATTGATGAGAGATATGTTATTTGGGATTCTGCAGTCACCCATTCCTTATTTATGGCTGCAATTCGTGATCGGTTTGCTATTCTTTATTTGCGGTCTCGGTTTTATTGCGGGATTTGTTCTGCACCGTGATCGAAAGCGCAATAAAGTACAGTCCCGATTCACGAAAAAAAGCTAGCGTAATTTTCTACGCTAGCTTTTTTTATGATTCCTTAACTTCAATGCCCGATCAGGAAAGTCCGTCACAATCCCTGAACAGCCAATACTGAGAAGTCTCTCCATCTGATCTATCTTATTAACCGTATAGGGCCTGACAGCTATCCCGTTTTTCATGGCTTCTATAATGATCTCATCGGGGGCAGCCTTTAAATTGGGATGTATCGCTTTCGCCCTGATGGACCTGGCATAAATCCAGGGCATATATAGACCCGATGAGTACAATGGAGCAATTTCAACTGCAGGCTCCAATCGGTAGCAGGCCACGATCGAATAGTGATTAAAGGAAGAAATGATGATTCGATCCTCAAACCCAAACTCCCTAATCAATCCGATCACTTTTTCTTCCAAGCCCTGATAGTCCATAATGCTGTTTTTCAATTCAATATTACAAAGCATATCATTGCCCTTTAACCACTGAAATACCTCTCTCAATGAAGGCAAACGATTTTTTTTAAACAACTTACTTTTAAATTTGAAATTCGCCTGCAGCTTTTGAATGTCCTTAAACGTATAGTCTTTGACAAACCCTTTCCCATTGGTTGTGCGATCAACCGTTTCATCATGAATGACGACGATTTCTCCATCTTTTGTTAGCTGAACATCTAATTCAATACCGTCCGCCCCTACTCTTTCAGCTTCAAAAAATGCGTCCATCGTATTTTCCGGGTGAGTCCCGGCTGAGCCACGGTGTGCAAAGATTAGCGTCATGAGTGCACTCCCTTTTCTTAAGATAATCTATTCCTGTATGTACATTCTTTATCAATCCTTATGAATGTTTGTCTCCTCCCATTATATACTTATTTCAAATCTCCTCAAAGGATGAAACCTTTATAAAAAAATCCTGAGAAGCTCAGGATTTTTTTGTTTCAATGTTAAGGCTGACAACTATTAAAACCACCTGCAGCATCTTCTTCTACGGCGACGGTCTTCAATACCTCTTACATCGTCTCTGTCACAACGGCGTACAGCTCTGCAGAAATCCTCTCCTCTAATAAAAGCTCTAACAGGAACTCTAAAGTCGTCTCTGTCTCTGTCAAAAGCACCAGCTACATCATCTCTATCACGGAAGCATCCCATTGTCTCACCTCCCTATATATGATTTTGTATTACATTGTATCTTATGTAAGAATGGACAAGCCGTAAGGGCGTCCTCCTACTTTTGAAAAAAGAGGCGATTTCTACTGAGAAAACGGAAAAATTATTGGACGATTATCTTTAAACCAAAAAACCCCACGAATCCACCTGGGCTCATAGGGTTTTACAATCATACTATTGGGCTAAAAAAATGATGGCTCTACTCCTTACTCTTTCATGAAGCCATGTGCTCTAAACGAAGCTTATCAGCAACCATGGCGATGAACTCTGAGTTTGTCGGCTTTGCTTTCGACATACTCACTGTATATCCGAAAAGAGAAGAAATGGAATCTATATTCCCTCTGCTCCAAGCTACTTCAATTGCATGACGGATAGCCCGTTCTACTCTTGATGCTGTAGTGTTGTATTTTTTTGCAATATCCGGGTAGAGTACTTTTGTAATTGAACCAAGTAATTCAATATCGTTATAAACCATAGAAATCGCTTCTCTTAAATATAAGTAACCTTTAATATGTGCCGGAACGCCAATTTCGTGGATGATGCTTGTAATACTTGCATCTAAATTTCTTGGTTTCTGTTCTGTATGCATTCTGGATGAGGAAGGTTTTTTGATGATTGAGTTTGATTTACCGCTTACTTGTCTAATGTGACTCACTAGATTTTCCATATCAAATGGCTTTAGGATAAAGTAAGAAGCTCCAAGGTCGACGGCTTTCTTCGTAACATCTTCTTGACCGAAAGCTGTCAGCATGATGACATTAGGAATGCTCTTCTTTTCACGAAGTCGTTCGAGCACAGCGAGCCCGTCCAAATGAGGCATAATAATATCCAATACCAGGACATCAGGCTCCACTTCTTCTAACAAATCTAAACAATCTTGGCCATTATGAGCAATTCCTACTACTTCCATATCATTTTGTGAAGCAATGTAGTCTTCCAATAATGACGTAAGTTCACGGTTATCATCCACAACACATACTTTAATCGATTTCACTACAGGTTTCCTCCTCAATCCTAATTAATTCTTCTCTGTAATTTTATTCTAAATTACTTTTTCGACAATGCAACCTAAATTCCTTTTATTTTTGAAAAAAACTTGAAAAATATTATATTTTCTTTGATTTTCTAAAGATTTCTTTATATTTCGACCCTATTCGATATTTACTCAATGGTTTGTCGAATAATCTTTATTTTAACAAGCTTACCGTGCTTTTGGCAAACCTTCCTTATTTCCTAATGTCCTTCTTCTTGAATCACGTAGATTTCACAAAACCAATTGTCAGGATAAAAAAGAACCCTTATAAGCACCCACGATCGGGACTTTAGTAAGGGTTTTCCACTTTTAGCTTGCTCGGTCATGATCTTTCTTGTAAATATCGATTCCCGCTTCACTCAGCATCCATTCAATGTGAACGCCATAGCCGCTTGTAGGATCATTTACAAACACATGCGTGACGGCTCCGATGACTTTACCGTTTTGAATAATGGGACTTCCACTCATGCCTTGGACAATTCCACCGGTTTTATCCAATAGCTTCGGATCTGTTACTTTCAAAACCATTCCTTTTGTTGCCGGATATTTCTGTGGAATGGTGCTGACAATTTCAATATCGTACATTTCTACATCTTTTCCATCTACCACAGTCAATATCTGGGCAGGTCCTTCTTTCACTTGATGGGAAAGAGCGATGGGCATTGGTTTATCCATTAGATCGTTATCGATGGATTGATTTAATTCACCAAAAATCCCGAATGGACTGTTCCTGGTAATGTTTCCAATGACGTTGCGATCAGAAGAAAAACGGGCTAATTTTTCACCTGGTTTTCCATCGGTCCCTTTTTGAATGGACGTTACTTCTGAATGAACGATTTCTCCGTTTTCAACGACAATCGGTTTTTTTGTATCCATATCAGAAATGACATGTCCCAGCGCCCCATACTTCTTGGACTTCGGGTCAAAGAACGTCATCGTACCGATTCCAGCTGCAGAATCACGAATATATAACCCTAATTTATAGTTCTTTTCCCCTTTTTCTTTTAACGGTAGCAATTGAGTTTTTACGGTCTTCTGTTCACGCTTGATCACAACGTCTAAAGATCGGGATTCTTCTCCTGCTTTCTGAACAAAAGGAGCAACATCCGCAAGTTCTTCAATTTTCGTTCCGTTTATTTCTGTAATCATATCCCCTACCTGAATTCCGGCTTTTTCGCCGGGAGACATCTTACCTGCATCTGTTTCAACCAGATGATGACCTACGACTAACACCCCGACAGTATTTAATTTCACCCCGATGGATTGACCACCCGGGATCACCTTGAAATCTTTCAGTACTTCTACATCGACTTTTTTAATGGGTAACCCAGCTAACTCAAATACCACTTCATCCTTGCCTACAGAACTTCCTTGGATTGAGAGCTGACCTTCCTCTTCTTTCAATTGAACATGTTGATTATCAGACGAACCCATCGTCGTAACGGATGCAGCCTTAGGGAGAGCAACTTGATCCCCTTCCATCACCCTTACAGAGTTCGGAGTATTGATAAACTGTTGAACAGGTTTGTAGAAACCAATAAGGCAAAGCGAAACAAGGAGAATTCCACCTATACATTTTCTTAACCAATCTAAACTCAATATATTCACTCTCCTCGCTTCTAATCCACACACACTAACTATTGGCTACAGTTTTAATTTTGCCTTTAAAAGCCACATTTATAACTGGTAATCATGAAAAAAAAGCTACCCGAATTGGATAGCTTTTCATGTTTCTTTAATGGAACCTGCTAACTGCAACAATTCCTTGGCATGTTCCAATGTTAAATCTGTAATTTCCACTCCTGAAATCATTCTGGAGATTTCTTTGATCTTTTCCTTCTCTTGAAGACGTTTAACCATTGTGCTCGTTCTGCCGCCTGAAAGTTTTTTCGAAATAAACAAGTGACAATCCGCCATCGCAGCTACTTGTGGCAAGTGAGATATACACATCACCTGGGAATGAATGGCCACCTGATAAATTTTTTCAGCGATCGCTTGAGCCACTCTTCCACTCACTCCCGTATCCACCTCATCAAAAATGATGGAGGTGATTCCCTGGTGTTTGGAAAAGATGGTCTTCAAAGCTAACATAATGCGGGAAAGTTCTCCACCTGAAGCCACTTTGGACAGCGGCTTTAAAGGCTCACCCGGATTGGTGGATATGTAAAACTCCACTGTATCCCAACCATCCTTTTTAAAATGATTGAAGGAAAACGATTCATTTTCCCCACTTTTCACAAAACGAACGTCAAATTTCGTTTTATCCATGTAAAGTTGCTTTAACTGCTCATGAATACTTGTGGTTAATTTCTTCGCCCACTGCTTTCTCGATTGTGACAGATTTCTCGCCTCTAATGATAAGTCTTTCTCAAGTGATTGTAATTTACTTTGTAAATGTTCGACATGAGAATCTTTGTTCACGATGGTTTCAATTTCTTCTTCAATCTTTGAACTATATGCGAGAATTTCTTCTACAGAGGATCCATACTTTCTCTTTAAACCGTTAATCTCGTTCAGTCTCGTCTCGATAAGATCCAAACGGTTCGGTTCAAATTCAAGTTGATCTAACTCTCCTCTTACTTGTTGAGCAGCATCTTCAAGCATATAAAAAGCATTCGAAACAGATTCCAGAGTCTTATCATATTGTGAATCCACTTCTGCAGCTGTCTCGAGATGACTCATGGCAAGGCCTGTCCAGTCCAGCCCTTTTCTCTCGCCTTGAATGCTGTCATACGAAGTCTGCAGTGCTTCAAAAAGCTTTTCAAAGTTCATAAGCTTCCGTTTCTCTTCCATTAGCTCATCATCTTCGTTTAATTGCAGATCCGCATCATGAATTTCTTTCAGCTGAAACTGAATGAGATCCAATCGATGCGCCATCTCCTGCTCGTTCTCATTAAGCCTGTTTAGCTGCTTATAAATGGAAAGATATTCTTTGTATACTTCTCCGTAACTCGAGAGACCAGAAGCAATCTCATCTCCCCCGAATTGATCCAATAAGGAAAGATGAAGGCTTTCATTCATCAGCTCTTGATGCTCATGCTGTCCATGAATATCAATAAGTGAAGCACCGATTTCCCTCATGATCGCAATCGTCACGAGCTTACCATTGATCCTGCAAACACTTTTTCCTGAACTCGAGATATCTCTTCTGAGGATGATCATGCCTTCTTCGATCTCTATCCCGAAGCTCGCCGCTTTCCCAATGCAAGGATGCGTTTCATTATCAAGAATAAATAACCCTTCAATTTCAGCCTTTTTCTCCCCATGCCGAACGTATTCCGAGGATCCTCTTCCACCAACCAATAAGTGAATGGCATCTATGATAATCGACTTCCCAGCTCCAGTCTCCCCTGATAGAACGGTAAGGCCTTCTTCAAAGGAAAGAGAGAGGGATTCAATTATGGCGAAATTTTTGATTGATAGTTCTTGTAGCAAAACATTCACCTCAAATAAAAAGGAACTTTTCCCTCAAACAATTTAAAAGAAAAGCTTCCTATTGAATTTTGTATGAAGGGCTGCAAACAGCAGCACATTAATTTAGAATTGATCCTACCCTTTATAGCATATCTAAAAAACGTTCTGAAACAATCTTTGTCTCTTCTTCAGTGCGGCAGATGATCAAACATGTGTCATCCCCACAAATCGTCCCCAGAATCTCTTCCCAGTCCAAGTTATCAATTAAAGCACCGATAGCATTGGCATTACCAGGTAGAGTCTTCATGACCAGCATATGCCCTGCCTGGTCCACTTTAACAAACGCATCGGTCAGGGTACGCTTAAGTTTTTGCAGAGGATTAAAGCGCTGATCAGCAGGCAGACTATATTTGTATCTGCCATCCATCAACGGTACTTTAACCAAATGCAATTCTTTAATATCCCTCGATACGGTAGCCTGGGTCACATTAAAGCCAGCATTCTTAAGACTTTCCACCAGCTCATCCTGTGTTTCCACATCTCTATTCGTAATGATTTCTCTGATTTTTATATGTCTTTGCCCTTTGTTCATCATAGAACATACACCTCTTACATTTGATTAAAACCTGTATAAATATACCTCTACGTTTATGTTAGCCTATTTTGTATCAGAGTACAATAAAAAAGAAAAGGGGAGGCGGCTTGGTGAGGCCCGACAAGCAAAGAGGAAAGGGCTCACCCTGTGGCGACAAGCATTAGACGTGTTGGTCCGGAAGGCTTGTTCACAGCGACAGATTTTCATGAAGTTTCGCCCTTTTCGGTAATACAGCATGTATTTTTTCTGAAAAATGACATTAAAAGTGTCATGATCCTCTGTTTAGGATAGGTTTTAGAAACATAAATTCAGGAAGGGACTGTTTTATTTTCAAAACCATACTTAGTTCAATAGAGACGTCAAAAAGCCACCCTCCGAAGAAGAGTGGCCCTATTTTACTGCTGGATTTTCGCCTTTAATTGATGATGCGCTTCCTCAATCACTTCATCCGGTGTGGTGGTGAGAAGCGATTCTCCTTCACCCTCTTGCCCCGACCATTTCAAATGAATGAGAAATTCAATATTCCCATCTCCACCTGTGATAGGAGAATAGGATAAGCCGGAGATATGGTAGCCTTCTTTAATCGATAACGTCATGATTTTCTCGATGACCATTTTGTGCACGGCGGGATCTCTTACAATTCCTTTCTTCCCAACCTGGTCCTTCCCTGCTTCAAACTGCGGCTTGATTAAAGCGACGCAGTCCCCACCAGGCACCAATAATGTTTTCAGTACAGGTAATATCAAGGAAAGGGAAATAAAGGATACATCGATGGATGCAAAGCTTGGCATTTCTCTTTGCAAATCAGCCGGGGTAACGTAACGGAAGTTGGTCCTTTCCATTACCACGACCCGCTCATCCTGTCTTAGCTTCCAGGCTAGTTGGTTGTACCCTACATCAAGTGCATAGGACATCTTTGCCCCGTTTTGCAAAGCACAATCGGTAAATCCTCCAGTAGACGCCCCGATATCTATCATCACTTTATCGTTGACGTCTACATCAAAGACTTGTAAAGCTTTTTCCAGCTTCAAGCCGCCACGGCTCACATAGGGGATCACTTTCCCCTTTATCGTAAGGGGAATATCTTCACTTACTTTTTCCCCGGCCTTGTCCAATCTCATTTCATTGGAATAGACAAGTCCCGCCATGACAGCCCTTTTAGCTTTTTCTCTCGTTTCAATTAATCCTCGTTCTACAAGAAGTACGTCTACACGTTGTTTTTTTACTTTCATCATTAAGCCCTTTTTTGTTTTTTTGGTGTTATCGTTAAAATACGATCTACGACATTTTCTTTAGTCATACCGATTTCGTTCAGCAATTCCTTCACGCTTCCATGCTCGATGAAGTAATCAGGAATTCCTATGCGGTCAATCACGGCGTTATGGTAACCCTGTTCTTGCGCGAACTCAAGAACACCGCTTCCGAATCCTCCTTGAAGAACGGCCTCTTCTATCGTTAAAATAGGCATTTCTTCTCCAAGGATACTCTTTAGCATCGTTTCGTCCATTGGTTTAATGAATCTCGCATTCACGACCCGAACGGAAAGACCTTGGTTCTCGAGCTCATCAGCCGCTTCCATCGCCATTGGAATCGTGGTACCAAATGTCAATATGGCAGCATCTGTACCTTGCTTCAATACTTCCCACGTTCCGATTGGAATGGTTTTCAGCTCTGAATCCATAGGCACTCCATATCCGTTTCCACGGGGATAGCGTAACGCAATTGGACCATCATTATACTGAAGAGCCGTATTAACAAGGTGTTGACCTTCATTTTCGTCCTTCGGCATCATGATCACCATATTCGGTAAATGCCTTAAAAAGGCAATATCAAATACCCCTTGATGCGTTTCACCATCGGCACCGACTAATCCGGCACGGTCAATCCCGATGAAGACATTTAAGTTTTGTCGGCAAATATCGTGAACCACTTGGTCATACGCTCTTTGCAGGAATGTTGAATAAATGGCCAGGAATGGCTTCATATCCTGAGTAGCAAGACCCGCTGCCACCGTGGTGGCATGCTGCTCGGCAATCCCTACATCAAACATTCGATCGGGGAATTCTTCAGCAAATCCAAGCAGTTTTGATCCTACCGGCATGGCTGGAGTGATGGCGACAATTCGTTCATCCTCACGGGCAATCTTTCTGACGGTCTCACTTACAAGCCCACTCCAGGAAGGTGGGGCATTTATAGGTTTAATCAGGTCTCCTGTGTCAATCTTGTATGGACCTGTACCATGCCATGTGCCCTGCTTGTCTGATTCAGCAGGATGAAACCCTTTTCCTTTTTTCGTTATGACGTGTAAAAGGACTGGACCTTTTGTTTTCTTCGCATACTGGATGTTTTCAGATAGATCATTATAATCGTGTCCATCGATTGGCCCAAGATAGGTAAATCCTAATTCTTCAAAGAACATACCTGAAACAAATAAATACTTTAAGCTATCTTTCACCCGCTCAGCCGTACTTGCTAATTTGCCACCGACAGCAGGGATCCGTTTAAGAATATATTCCATTTCATCCTTCACCCAGTTGTACTTCCCGGCAGTGCGCAATCGGCCAAGAACACTGTGAAGGGCTCCAACATTTGGGGCAATGGACATTTCATTATCATTTAAAACGACGATCATATCTTTCTTTTCATGACCAATGTGGTTAAGTGCCTCGAGTGCCATCCCACCCGTTAAGGCACCATCTCCGATCACAGGGATGATGAATGAATCTTCTTTTTTGACATCCCTTGCGATTGCCATACCCATGGCTGCGGATAGTGAAGTAGAGCTATGCCCCGTTTCCCATACATCATGCTCGCTTTCATTGCGTTTAGGGAAACCACATAACCCTTTGTATTGTCGCAACGTATCAAACTGACATGCACGGCCAGTCAAGATCTTATGTACATACGACTGATGACCAACATCCCAAAGGATTTTATCTTTTGGACTTGAGAAATGCTTATGAAGGGCAACTGTTAATTCGACCACCCCTAAGTTTGGACCAATATGACCGCCAGTCTTAGATAGATTCTTTATTAAGAAATGGCGAATCTCTTGACTGAGCTCTTCTAATTGTTCATTCGACATATTTTTAAGAAAAGAAGGCTCCTTTATTGATAATAAATCCATGGGGTCCACTCACTTTCATCACTAAATATTTTGTTTCGCACGCTTGTAACGTTTTTTCTTGTTTTTATCTTTTTTGTCTTTTTTATCTTTAATCACTACGATGTGAAATCGATCTTCAAAAAATTGTAGAACTTTACCAACTCTAAATATTATATCCTTAGAATAGGTGATAGCAAACGTTTTTCCAAGCGCTTTGCCTCCAACGGTCAAGGAAGCTATGATACTTGTCAGTGTTACACTTACAATATATTCTCTCAAAGAGCCGCCTTCAAGCTGAAAAGATACGGCTAATTGTATAATGACAATCGCTGACGCAGTACCACTTATAATCCCTGAAATATCGCCGATTACGTCGTTACAGAAGCTTGCGAAACGGTCTGCGTTCCGGACGATTTTAATTGAATAACGTGCACCGTACACTTTTTTGGCCGCCATGGCATGAAAAGGGGTTTCATCAGCAGCCGTTGCAGCAATCCCCAGCATATCAAAGAAGATACCGATAAAGACGATGATGAACACAACAACCAGTCCTGTATACCATGCGACTCCATTTAAAACCATATTGGATGTAACTGAAAAAATAGCCGCTAACACAAATGTGATAACGGCAATGCTGACACTCCACTTTATTGAGTTTTTCATTGTTTCATTCATTATCGTTTAAACACACCGTTTCTACTGTGTAAATAGTTTGTTTATATGTAATTGGGGGGTCATATAAAGAGTAAAAATTGCAGCTTAGGTCCAGTAGGTTTTCCCAATCAGATACCGGATGTTGCCATACCGGCGGTTTCCCATTAAACCCGACTTAGCTGCGTCACCACAAGCTAGACTGGATTACCACTTAGTCCGCACTATAATCCTCTTTATATGTCCGAATATGAACAGTCTAGGAGTTTTCCTCAACAGTCCTTAACGCAATCCTTAGCCTCTTTTGCAAAGAGGATTTCATATGGGCGAAAAAGCACATATCAATGGCCAACTGATGTGTACCTTGTAACCATAATCCCCTCACTCTTCACTCAAGGCAGGCTACGCTGCTAGTGAATCATCACATCGCAGGTTCATACTTTGTTCTTATTGCATATGCTTAATGCCAGCATAAGAAACAAAGCCTCCGCGGCTCGCGGGTCAACGCCCACATGCCATTGTGGATCGCCCTCAAGCCTTACTCCCAGATATGACCCAAGGCTGGGCGCCTCAAGCCAATTCCAGGAACTTCATCGATGTGCCCTTTAGTGGATTTTTAGGCCCACCTTCAGGATTGGTGGACTGACTAGAATACTGCACCACCCCAAAATTTATTCTACTTACATTATAACATATGTTAAATAATTTGCTCAAACATAGAATGGTTTTAATGATTCCGGGCAACGATTAATTGGGCAATTTCGGTAAGAAGTCGGGTATCAATAGGCATTTGTTTCAGTGATGCTAACGCTTCGTTCAAGTGGTAGTGAAGCTTTTCCTTAGCTCCTGCCATCGTCAGTAGGCTTGGATAGGTACTCTTAAGTTTTGATTCGTCGCTCCCTACAGGCTTTCCAATCATTTCTTCCGAGCCTTCAATATCCAGGATGTCATCCTGGATTTGAAAGGCGAGTCCAATATGATAAGCAAATTTTTCAAGTAATTCCAGCTCTTCCTCCGACGCCTCAGAAACAATTCCGCCTGCCAGCACACTAAATATCAATAACTTACCTGTTTTATGCTCATGGATGCCTTCAAGTTCTGTCACTGATAGCTGCTTATTTTCCCCTTCGATATCCGCAACTTGTCCGCCAACCATACCTTGAGGTCCTGCGCACTTCGCTAAAAGACCGATGAGCCTTATCTTCATGTCACTTGTAAGGTCATTGTCCTCTGCAATCAGTTGAAAACTAAAGGTCAGTAAACCGTCACCGGCCAAAATCGCCATCGCTTCCCCAAACATTTTATGATTGGTCGGCTTCCCTCTTCTCAAATCGTCATCATCCATGGCAGGAAGGTCATCATGAATCAAGGAATAGGTATGAATCATTTCGAGGGCAGACGCAGTGTTTAACCCGAGTAAAGGGTCCTTGTTAAAGGCTTTAATCGTTGCTAAAAGGAGGATGGGACGAATTCTCTTTCCACCTGCTTGCAATGAATAGATCATAGCTCCCTTCAAGTTCGGGGGCATAGCAAGGCTGTCTATTGTCTCGACCATATGATTGGTAATCAATTCTCCATGCTGTTGTTGAAATTCTTTCAGATCAACGTGAGGATTCACCCTTTATTCCCCCTCATCCAGGTCGAAGGCTTTTTCCCCTTCATCTGTCATCATCTTTGTTAATTGGTTTTCTGCTTTTTGCAACGTATCATGACAGTATTTCGAAAGATCCATTCCTTTTTGATAGAACTCTAACGCTTTCTCCAATGGAACTTCTCCCTCTTCCAGTTTCTCCACAATCTCTTCCAATTGTTCCATAGCTGTTTCAAATGATAGTTCTTCTTTAGACTTCGCCATTATTTTCACGCTCCTCAACGGATTCAACTTCGCAATGTATTTTACCATCTCTTACATTTATCTCCAGATGGTCACCAGCTTTGACTTGCTTGGATGATTTGATCAATGTACCTTCATCCTGATAAACCAGGCTGTATCCTCTGTCCATGACCTTTAAAGGACTCAGGGCATGCAAGGTAGACAGGGAAGAACTGAAACGATTATTCTTTTCTTTCAGCACCTGTTTAAATTGCTTTTCTACCCGCGTCTTCATAAATAAGACTCTCTCGTGTTGAATGGTGATGAGTTGTGAAGGATGTACACGTTGAAGTCGTGAGTGAAGACGGGTTAATTGATCGTGATTTCGCCTTACATGAAGGCTTATATTTTTTTGCAGCTGGTCGGTCAGCCGGTCGACGGTTTCAATTTTCTGTTGATATAGATTACGCGGGTTTCTTAAAGCGTAGGATTTCATTAAACTATTTAAGCGGCTGCGCTCACTTTGAAGCTTTGCCTTGAACGATTTGATCAGTCGTAATCTACGATTCATGATTCTTTCCAGCAAATCATCAACGTGTGGAACCGCTAATTCTCCCGCTGCTGTTGGTGTAGGTGCTCTTAAGTCGGCTACAAAGTCGGCAATCGTAAAGTCTGTCTCATGTCCGACAGCAGAAATGACGGGGATTTTTGACTCAACGATGGCTTGGGCCACGATCTCTTCGTTAAACGCCCACAACTCTTCAATCGAACCACCGCCCCGGCCAATAATCAATACATCTATATCCCCCAGATCATTTACCTTTTTCATTGCCCCGGCAATCGATCCTGCGGCTTGTTCCCCTTGAACCAAAGCAGGGAAAATAAGGATTTCCCCAATTGGATATCTTCTTTTGATGGTTGTAATGATATCTCTGATTGCAGCACCTGTTGGAGATGTCACAACGGCGATTCGTTTCGGAAACTTAGGAATGAAACGCTTCCGGCCTTGATCGAAATAACCTGCTTTCTCAAGCTTCTCTTTCAACTGCTCATACGCCAAATACAGCTCACCGATTCCATCAGGCTGCATTTCTTTTACATAGATCTGATATTGCCCACCTGATTCATAGACAGAGACGTCTCCCCGAATCAACACATTCATTCCATTTTCAGGTCTGAATTTCATGGATTGATTATTACTTGAAAACATGACAGACAAGATACGGGCTTTTTCGTCTTTCAGGGTAAAGTACATATGGCCGCTTGAATGTCTTTTGAAATTAGAAATTTCCCCCCGTACGAATAGATTGGACAGGTGGGGATCTCTATCGAATTTACGCTTTATGTATTTTGTCAGAGCTTGTACCGTTAAATAACGTGATTGATCGAGTTCCATGCTCAAGTGACTCCTTTGTTTCCTGCAATTTGTAAAGGCTTTTGTATGTAGGAATACGGAAAGGGACCAGCGATGAGCTGTCCCTTTCCGTTTTATGTTACCTATAGTGTACTATTTTTTAACCGTTTTGGCGATTGGCAAGAGCCCATTCGGCAGATTTCACTGTATTATACAGTAGCATCGTAATCGTCATAGGGCCGACACCACCAGGAACAGGTGTGATTTTTCCGGCTTTTTCCTTCACTTCTGAAAAATTCACATCCCCACAAAGTGCACCGTTTTCATCACGATTCATTCCGACGTCGATGACTACGGCTCCCGGTTTAATATCCTCTGCGCCGATTAGATTGGCTTTCCCTACCGCAGATACGATAATATCTGCCTGCTTTGTGTAGAAAGACATATTCTTCGTTTTCGAATGGCAATACGTAACCGTCGCATTACGATTGAGGAATAAGTGACCTGCCGGTTTTCCGACAATGTTACTTCTTCCTAAAATCACGACGTGTTTACCTTCTACTGAAATGTTTTCATATTCAAGCATCTTCATGATTCCAAGTGGCGTACAAGAATAGAAGGTATCTTGATTGGTCACCATTTTCCCAATGGAAACGGGATGAAATCCGTCCACATCTTTTGATGGGGAAATCGTTTCAATCACGGTTATTGGATTAATATGCTCAGGGAGAGGCAGTTGAACAAGAATGCCATGAATATGGCTCTGTTCATTTAACTCTTCAATTTTATTCAGCAGTTCATCTTGAGTTAAACTGGATTCATATTGATAAAGCTCTGAATGAATGCCCAGATTACTGCACGCTTTTCTCTTCATTTTGACATATGAATGAGAAGCATGGTTATCTCCTACCAGGATGACAGCCAACCCTGGAGTGACATCCTTTTCCTTAAGCTCCTCGATCTGACTGTTTAATCTTTCACGATAATGACCTGCAATGAGTTTGCCATCAATTATAGAAGCTGACATTCCACTCGACCCCTAACATTGTTAAGATTGACTTACCTTTGAAAGAACACCATTGATAAACTTGCTTGATTGATCATCTCCAAAGATCTTTGCAATTTCAACTGCTTCGTTAATGACTACATTATTAGGGACGTCTTCCACAAACAGCAGTTCATAGACTCCTAAACGCAAGATGTTACGATCTACCTTTGCCAGGCGGTCAAAGGACCATTTCTCCAGGTTTTCACGAATGTGTCCATCGATACGTTCCTGATTCTCAATGAACCCGAGAACAAGCTGTTGAAGATAGGCATCCATCTTTTGATCTTCCTCCAGCACATTGGTTAACGCAACATCCGGCTCAATCCCACTCATATCTATTTGAAATAACGCTTGTAAGGCCTTTTCACGAGCAACTCTTCTCTTCATCTTATATTTACTCCTTTTAATCCATCAATTTTCATACCTTTGATAATAGCACAAACTAAGGGTAATACGCACGTCTATGTAAAAAAATCAATATTCTGACAAGAAAAGCGGAGGCGGGTTGGTCAGGTCCGACAAGCATTTCTGGGAAATCCCTGAAGGCGTTCTTTGCCTTTGGGGATTTTTCAGAAATGACCTTGAGGGACTACCCGCCGAAGCTGGACAATCAGAAAAGCGGAGGGGCTTTGCCCAGAGGCGACAAGCATAAGACGAACCTGCCGGAAAGGCGTTCTTTGCCTTTTTGGCAGGTTTGACTTATGACCTCGAGCCTCTAAGCCCCGGAGCTGGACAATCAGAAAAGCGGAGGCGGGTTGGTCAGGCCCGACAAGCATTTCTTGAAAATTGAAAAGCGCTTCTCGAGAAGAATCCAGCCGGAATTTCAATAATTCCAGCCGTTTTGATGAAAAATCCAGCCGAAACCTTTCGGAATCCAGCCGTTCCATGAAATAATCCGGCCAATTTACGCAATAATACAGCCGTTTTACAAAAAAACACCAATTCAGACACAAACCTACACACAAAAAAGAACGGCCCCCTAAAGGACCGTCCCTCTCTTACATTTCGTCTTCAATTTCAGCTTCAAATTTCTGATTCTCAAATTGAATGCCTACGATATGAACATTTACTTCATCTGCTTCTAATGCAGTCATGTTAAGCAGGGCTTGACGAATGTTATCCTGGATTTTTTGAGCCACTGTCGGGATGGCTACACCAAATTTCATGATGCAGTATACATCCACGATGATTCCTTCCTCTGCAAGCTCCACTTTGACACCTTTACCGTGGTTTTTCTTTCCGAGACGCTCGACGACACCTGTTGCGAAGTTACCACGCATTTGTGAAACGCCTTCTACTTCTGAAGCAGCGATTCCTGCAATCACTTCAATCACTTCAGGTGCGATTTCAATCTTCCCAAGGCCGTCTTTACCGTGAGACATTTGTAAAAGGTTTTGATTTTCCGCCATTTTAAGGCACCTCCTGAATTCACACTAGGATTTCATTACTTCGTACTTCTCTAAGAATTTCGTATTAAATTCCCCACCAACAAAGGTTTCATGATCTAATAGTTTCAAATGGAACGGGATCGTTGTGTGTACTCCCTCAACCACAAATTCACTCAAGGCACGTTTCATTCTCGAGATCGCTTCTTCACGAGTCGCTCCATAGGTGATCACTTTGGCAATCATACTATCGTAGTATGGAGGGATCATATAACCAGGATATGCGGCTGAATCGATTCTTACGCCTATGCCGCCTGGTGGAAGATACATTTCAATGCGCCCCGCTGAAGGCATGAAGTTCTTCTCAGGATTCTCTGCATTGATACGACATTCAATGGCCCAACCAGTGAACGTTACTTCTTCCTGTGTAAGAGAAAGTTTTTCTCCTGATGCTACGAGAATTTGTTCTTTAATCAAATCGACTCCTGTTACCTGTTCTGTTACAGGGTGTTCTACCTGAATACGGGTATTCATTTCCATAAAGTAGAATGATTGATTTACGTAGTCATATATAAATTCTACCGTGCCGGCACCAGTATAATCAACCGCTTGGGCTGCTTTTACTGCTGCTTCCCCCATTTTAACACGAATTTCTTCTGTTAAAGCGGGTGATGGCGTTTCCTCGATCAGTTTTTGAAGGCGGCGCTGAATCGTACAGTCACGTTCCCCGAGATGGATCACGTTCCCGAAATTATCAGCCAGCACCTGGATTTCCACATGCCTGAAGTCTTCAATGTACTTTTCAATGTAAACACCAGGGTTACCGAATGCAGTCATGGCTTCTTGCTGAGTGATCGTTACCCCTTTAACAAGCTCTTCCTCACTTTTCGCAACACGGATCCCTTTTCCTCCACCACCGGCTGTGGCTTTGATGATGACAGGATACCCCATGGATTCTGCAAGCTGTACAGCATCTTCTGCGTCCTTCACGATACCTTTTGAGCCTGGTACGATGGGAACACCTGCTTCTCTCATAGTTTCACGAGCCACGTCTTTCGTACCCATCTTCGAGATCGCTTCTGGTGAAGGACCAATGAAGATGATGTTACAATCGCGGCACAGGTCTGCAAAATCAGAGTTCTCTGCTAAAAATCCGTAACCCGGGTGAATGGCATCACAGTCTGTCAGTTTTGCCACGCTAATAATGTTTGTGAAATTCAGGTAGCTGTCTTTCGATGCAGTCGGTCCGATGCAATAAGCTTCATCCGCTAATTGAACATGGAGTGCTTCTTTATCTGCTTCAGAATATACGGCTACACTTTCGATGCCTAAATCTCGGCATGCACGAATAATACGTACCGCAATTTCTCCTCGATTGGCGATTAATACTTTTTTTATCATATCTATTTTCGCTCCTTATTCAGGTTTGACCAAGAATAACGGCTGTCCATATTCAACCAATTGACCGTCTTTTACTAAGATTTCAGTAATTTCACCTTTTACTTCAGCTTCGATCTCATTAAATAATTTCATCGCTTCTACGATACATACGACAGAGCTTTCATCGACTTTATCTCCAACCTTCACATATGGACCTGATTCCGGGGAAGAAGATTGATAGAACGTCCCAACCATAGGAGACGTGATTTTATGTAAGTTTGAATCTTCTGCTTTTGCTTGTGGAGCTTCTTTTTCTTCTGTATTTATGGAAGGAGCTGCTTCCTGTACAGGCGCAGGAGCCTGCTGTACTGCTTGAGCTGCAGGTTTTACTTCCTCTACTGCCTGAACGACTTGTGGTTGCCCGGAAACTGTTACACCATTATTCTTTTTAAGTTTAATTTTCGAACCATCATGCTCGTATGTAAACTCATCAACACTAGAATGATCTACGAGTTTGATTATTTCACGAATTTCTTGAATTTTTAACACGGTTGACACCCCTCTTATAGTTTAAAAAATTATGACTAGCTACTAATATCATACGATAATACCTCGTATAAATTCAATATGCGATTCCTACCATTCTGTAAAGCGCATACAACCCTATTCTCTATTCTAGACCTTTTTAGGAAAAAAATAAAATAATAGAAGAATTTTTTTGATTTCTGAGGAAGTTTAGGTGTGATGCAGGTCAATGCATTACCTTTTTTCAAACAAAAAATGGCCGCCTGAAGGTTTCCCTTCGGCGGCACTGGTGTACACGTTAGTTTGTTGGCTGGAATTCTACTGCTACCGGTTTCATCTGACCAACTTCACTCATCACAAGGCGGATGATTTCATTTGCATCGGCTGTTGAGTGCTCTTTGTCGGATTTCACTGTAATTCGGATATTTTCACCGTTAGCTCTGACTAACGCATCTTCATAACCCATTGTTTTAATCATGGTTTCCAATACTGATTCTGTCATGGCCAATTCTCTTAAGTTCTCCATTTCTTCATAGGCAGCGCTTTTTTCCTCTGCTGATACATCAGCGTTCGCCACTTTCGCTTCCAGTTCTTCGCGAAGCTGTTCACGTTGATCCAATACTTCAATTCTTAAAGCTTCGAACATTTCATTTCCAGCTGCGTCTGTTACGACTTCCATGTCAGACATGGTTTCCTTCCCATCTTCTTTCGCTTGCTCTTTTCCGTCCTTTTCTTCATATGCCATATCTGACACTTGCTGTGTAGGAGAAGTAATGTAATACACTGAAAGCACGATCACAAGACTTAACATCGTTAATAACCAAACCGTTTGTTTTTTAAGTAACATCTATCATTTCCCCCTTATTTTTTGGGCAGAACCGATACCCTGTGACTTGGTACGTCTAATCCGCGGGTAACAGCCTCTATGATCCATTTTTTGATTTGTATATTATCGGCCCCTTTTGCTACAACAAGGACACCGCTGACTTTAGGTTTTTTAGTTTCTTTCACAATGGGAATTTCTTTCTCTCCATCCCTCACGATGACCATTTCTTCTTCTCGCGATTTATCCTCTATCGATCGTTTTCCACCTTGTTTATCTTCTTCTGAAGTTGTTTGTGACTGTGTGGATTCATTCTTTATATATACTTTTGACTCTGTTGCCTCTACATTGACCACAACATGTACTTCGCTGACCCCGACAATTTGATCAAGTGCTTCTTTCAATTGGTTTTCGTATTGATCTTCGTACCCTCTCATGGAGCCATCCGATTCCTTATGGCCAGAGCCGAATGTCGCGACCTCTTCAGGTACTCCTTCGTCTACTGATTTCGAGACCTCCAAGCTGCTATCCCTGCTCCAAAGATCACTGATCAGCATAAAGGCGACACCTACTAACAGAACAATGAGAAAGTATTGAAACTTATTCCCTTTTTTATCCTTTGGCGGTGAATTGGAATTTTCTTTTGACAGCCATTCCTTCAATGCGTTAAGCGGACTTTTATTAAAGTTCATTGGCTTCCCCAGTCCCCCCTTCAACTGTAATGATTATTTTGTCTGGTGTAAGATTCCATTGCTCGGCAAGTAAGGAGGCCATTTGGGACGTACTTTCTTCAGGGGTTTTCTTTCTTGGCTCAGCTCCCGTATCGATCTCCACGTTTTGAACGGTTTCAATCGTAGTGTTTTCTTGTTTGTCTTTCACTACCACTGTCACTTCTGTGATACTATCCGGGACATTCTCCAAATCATCTGCTTTTACTACAACCTTCTCAATGACCTTACCGTGTTCATCCATCATCTCCTTTTCAGCTTGTTGTTTCATTTGGACAGCCATCTGTTCTAAAATATATGCACGTTGTGAGGCTTGTATTTCTTTTTTCTTCATTTCTATTAAATTTTCTACTGAATTATTCCGGGAATCTCCATTTATATCAATTGACTCCATCACCGTATCAAAATCGGTTGACATTAATTTAAACAAAGGGGTAAGGATAATGGTGATCAACAATAAGCCAGTCACGATTTTCGCATATTTTTGCATGTTGGAACTGGGAAGAAGCATGTCAATGACGGTGGCTAAGAGAACAAAGATTATAATATTTGTAATCCAATCGGTGAGAAATGACATGACGATACTCCTTCCTCTTTATCTCATCATCATCGTGATATTTCCTGCTGCAATGATGACGGTAAGACTCAAAAAGAACATAAAGGATACAATGGCAAGGGCCGCAAACACATAAATCACACTTTTGGCAATGATATCGAGACATTCTATCACCGGTCCGCCACCGAGGGGTTGCAAGAGAGCCGCTGCTAATTTATAAATAAACGCAATCATGAGGATCTTGATTGCGGGAAAAGCTGCAATGATCAGAACAATGGCGACACCAGCGATTCCCACTGTATTCTTTAATAGAACGGAAGCGCTGATCACTGTGTCCGTCGCATCGGTGAACATTCTGCCGATCACAGGTACAAAATTTCCTGTTACAAATTTCGCTGTTCGAATGGTAATCCCATCAGTCACCGCTGCCGTGGCTCCCTGTACGGATATAACACCAAGGAAAACGGTCATGAAGGCTCCTAATAACCCGATACTCCATGTGCGCAATAATTGTGCCAGCTGCGTCACTTTATAATGAGTGGAAAGGGTACTTACGATACTTAAAAGCGCCGCCAGAAATAGCAGGGGCAGCACGACATTTTGGATCAACAAACCGCTTGTGTTCATTAAAAAGATAATCACAGGATGGAAAAATGCGGCAGATACTATTCCCCCGGAAGCGGCAATAAGGGCTAACAACAAAGGTATGAGGGCAATGATGAAGTGGATCATGGTGGAGATGGCATCCCGGGTGTAATCAATCGCCACGTGAAAACTATTAAGGGCGATGATGATCAACACCATGAACACAATGCTATATGCAACCTTGCTGACACTCCCTCCTTCGAATGCATTCTGCAGGGATTGAAGAAACATACTGAAAATCGTGAGCATAATCAGCGTTCCTAATAGCTTCCCATTCATCACAAGCTCCTGGAAGGCGAACTTGAAGATTCCACTAAACCATGCTTTAAAAGAAAACTCTTTTTCTCCTTTGATAAAATCAACCAAACTGCCCTTTTGACTTTCAGGAAGATAGCCACCGTATTCATCCACAATACTGTTCCAAAACCCTTTTAATTCTTCGATTCCTAACTGATCTAACTGCTGATCGATCATTTGCTGTTGAATCGTCGAATCGGGCGGATTCTGTTCTTCCCCTTCTTCAGCTTGTCCACTGGAGGCTCCTACGAAAAAAATGACGAGTGCTATGACGATTATTCGATATATTTGCAACAATTTATTCCACCTCTTAACGTTTCGCTTATCCAGTTGGGATCATGTTGATGATCGTTTCGATAATCACTGTTAATATAGGTACCGCCATTGCTAAAATCAAAATCTTCCCTGCAAGCTCCACTTTCGCCGCAAGAGCACCTTGTCCGGCATCCTTTGTAATGTGAGAAGCGAATTCCGCTATGTAGGCGATGCCGATAATTTTGAGAATGGTTTCTACATACACCATATTCACATTTGCATTCGCAGCAAGCTTCTCAATCATATGAATGATGGAGTAAATTTGATCGATCAGAAATAAAAAAATCGAACATCCTACAAACACAATAAGCAAGAAAGCAAAATTTGGTTTCTGCTCTTTCACGATCAAAGCCAGAAAGGTCGCAACCAGTGCTATACCAACAATTTGAATGATTTCAATCGCGGACGCCCCCTAACCTTGATATAAGAAGACCGATTTAATCTTCTGGAACAGATCATCGACAATCGAGGCTACCATAAACAGAATATAGATGAACCCAAAGAGGGTAACCCACTGTGCATATTCCTTTTTCCCGACCTGATCTAAAATCGTATGCAAAAAGGCCACTACAATCCCCACCCCTGCGATCTTGAAAATAATATCCACATCAATTCCCATATTCATTTCCCTCCTGGTTTCTAAACTTCTCGCAAGCGATTGGCATGTATGAAAGTATTGACCTATGAAGCATCGTTAGAGTAATAGGATGATCAATAATAAACCTGACAAGAACCCCAAGCTCTTCGTCATCTTTTCATATTTTCTCTGCTTTTCTATCGCCTCTGATTCTTCTCTTTCCAGATGTTTTAACGCTAACTGTATATGTTTCTGCTGGGTCAACATGTCGTGTTTGCCCAGGTTTTCTCCAAATTGTTTCAGGATTTCATATTCACCTGTTTTAAAAGCCGTTAATTTCCATATATCATTCAGGCTTTCTTCCCACGCTTTCTTCACTGAAATCTCCTGCTCCGTTAATTTCTTTGAGAACGTTTCAAAGAACCAGGAAACAGGTTTTTGCAACTGCTTGGAGATCTTTCTCGTTGCTTCATGCAATGGGGTATGGCTGTATGTGATTTCTGCTTCCAATGACTGGAGGGCCACCTTCAACAACCGAAGCTGCCTCGGTCTTTCCGTTAAATATTTAGACGCTTCGAATCCAGCCCAGGAAGTAGAAAGCAGGATGAAAACAGCACCGATTAGTTTAATCATTTATGTCACACTCACTTTTTTCAGAAGAGATTGACCGTGTTCATTCCACACTTCATGAACCTTACCAGGCTCATCCCCTCTCCTTAGTTCAACAAACCGCTCAATGGTTTGAAGATTCACAATGTCCTTGATAACCGGTCTCTTCGCTACTTCCGCGAATGTAGATCCATGAGTCGTCATCACAAGGGTAATACCGGCATTAACGGCTTCCTGGATAGCTTGACCATCTTCCACGCGGCCAATCTCATCCACAATCAGGACGTCGGGACTCATGGAGCGGATCAGCATCATCATCCCTTCAGCCTTCGGACATGCATCCAGCACGTCCACCCTGGGTCCGAACATCAGCTGGGGGATTCCATTTACACAGCCGGCAATTTCGGACCGTTCATCGACAATCCCTACTTTAAAAGGAGGGATCTTTTTTTCCGGGACGCCGGTCGAGATCAAACGTGCAAGATCTCTTAGCAATGTGGTTTTCCCTGTCTGAGGCGAGCCGATAATCATCGTATGCTTCCAGCCACTATCATAAACATATGGAAAAATAGATTGAGCTATGCCAAGCTTTTGTCTCGCAATCCTGATGTTAAAGGAAGACAGATTCCGAATCCCTTTCACCACACCACCCTCTAGAATGACCTTGCCGGCAAGACCGACCCGATGTCCGCCTTCAATCGTGATATATCCTCTCTTCAGTTCTTCTTCCAATGTATAAAATGAATGCCTGGATAGTTTGTTAATGAGCTGTTCGCTATCTTCCTCGGTAACGGTATAGGAAAGAAAATATGGCTTCCCCCTGGCCGTGACCTCCAACACACGGTTGGTACGAACTCTGATTTCTTCAATTCGGTCAATAAGATCTTGTGGAAGGGTCAGGACTTTGTCAGAAATAGTGCTGGGTAGTAAGGCTAGAACTTCTTGCATTTAGGTACCTCCTAATCTTGTTCCACTTCGGAATGTATGAACACGGAAATGAACCTTCGTACATGCTTCCCGATAATACAATGTATTCTAGTGGGATGAGATTATGACAGTAGAGTTGGAAGATTTGAGGCGGGGATTGGGAGATTTAATATAAAAAAAGCCCGAACGAGAATAATCTCGCTCAGGCTTTTCACATTCAATTATCCACGTGATACGTAAGATCCGTCCGTTGTGTTAATGATCAATGTGTCTCCTTCGTTGACGAAGAACGGTACGTTAACCACTAATCCTGTTTCCACTGTAGCAGGCTTTGAACCACCGGAAGCTGTATCGCCTTTGATACCCGGTTCTGTTTCAGTTACTTTCAATTCAACTGAGTTAGGAAGCTCGACTCCAAGAGTTTCTCCACCGTACATCATGATGTGCACTTCCATGTTTTCTTTCAGGTATTTCAATTCATATTCAATGGAAGAAGCCGGAAGTTCGATTTGATCGTAGCTTTCGTTGTCCATGAATACATGCATGTCACCATTAGCATACAGGTATTGCATTTTACGGTTATCGATTTGGGCTTTTCCTACTTTTTCTCCTGCACGGAACGTTTTTTCCTGGATGGCACCTGTGCGCAGGTTACGAAGTTTGGAGCGAACGAATGCTGCCCCTTTACCTGGTTTAACGTGTTGGAAATCGATTACTCGCCATATCCCGTTATCGACTTCAATCGTCAAACCTGTACGAAAATCATTTACTGAAATCATATTTATTTCCTCCTATTGTCTAGTAGAACTGTCTTTAGGACTACAATGGCAGAATGATTAGATCTTTTGTAGAATGTGTCAGTGTTTCATTGGAATCTTCTGTTATGAGTGTATCATCTTCAATACGAACACCGCCAACACCCGGAACATAGACGCCCGGTTCAACCGTTACGATCATTCCAGGCTCCAGTACCACATCGGAACGGGAAGACAATCCTGGTCCTTCATGGACTTCAAGGCCGATTCCGTGTCCCAGTGAATGTCCGAAATACTCTCCATAACCCTTTTCTGTTATGTAATCACGTGCAATAGCATCCGCATCTTTACCTGTCATACCAGGCTTGATTTTTTCCATAGCCAGAAGCTGTGATTGTAGAACGACGTCATAGATCTCTTTCAATTTCTCACTTGGTTCTCCTACAGATAATGTACGTGTCATATCGGAGCAATATCCTTTATAGTATGCACCATAATCCAACGTTACAAAATCACCTTTTTCAATGACTTTATCACTGGCGACCCCATGAGGAAGTGCAGAACGATTACCTGAAGCAACGATGATATCAAAAGATGAAGATGTCGCTCCCGCTTTTCTCATGAAGAATTCTAATTCATTGGAAACTTCTAACTCTGTCACACCCGGTTTAATAAAATCTAATATATGCTTAAATGCTGCATCGGCAATATCCGCCGCATCCTTAATTATCTTAAGCTCTTCAGGTGTCTTAATCAAGCGTAACTTTTCCACCAGCCCGGATACCGGTACAAGTTCTGCTTCCAGCACTTCACGATAGCTGTCATACGCACTGAATGTCATGTAGTTCTTCTCAAAGCCCAGTTTCTTGATCCCAAGTTTTTTCACTTGTTTGGCTACTTCCTCATGGATGGGTCCAGTATGCTGGACGATTTCAAAATCGGCAGCCTGCTCGGTTGCTTGCTCGATGTAGCGGAAATCTGTTATGAATAATGCTTTCTCTTTAGAAATCAGAGCAACACCTGATGAACCCGTAAAGTTTGTCATGTACCGACGGTTGTAGGTACTTGTAAGTAAAACCCCGTCAAGTTCGTTTTCTGAAAAAGTCTCTCTTAATCGTTCAATCTTCATTCAATTCCACTCCCTTAATATTCTTTATGATCGCTTGTAAAGCCAATTCGTAACCAAACAGTCCAAAACCGACGATCTGGCCAACCGTTTCAGCTGCCACGACAGATTGATGTCTGAACGCTTCACGGGCATGGATATTAGATATATGCACTTCCACTACCGGTACTGATACCGAAGCCACTGCATCTCTTATCGCATAGCTGTAATGCGTGAAAGCACCGGGATTCAGGATGATTCCCCCATACCCTTCATCCTCTGCCCTGTGTATGTAATCAATCAGTTCCCCTTCATGGTTCGATTGAGCTGAAAAGAGTTGAAATCCTTCACCTTCTGCTTGTTTCGAAAGCTTCCCCTCAAGTTGCGGCAGGGTGACATGTCCATAAATATCGGGTTCACGTTTCCCGAGCCTATTTAAGTTAGGACCATTTAAAAGCAAGATTTTCATCATATGTAAACCCCTAAAAAAATAGAATGTTCATCATGAACATTCTAACACAAACCTTATACCTATACCTACATAATTGTCTGATAATGAGGATTTGTTAATGGGATACTTCCCCTGATTTTTCTTTCTCATTCTGATGTCTCAATTCATTTTCTTCATAAGAAATCGAATAGCCGATAAATACGCCATACAAAATATACAGGCAGAAGGTTGTGATCAAAGTGTGATAGTCAATGGATGTAAAGGATTCAATGCTCGGGAAAAGAGGATTGAGCAGTAAAAAGAAAGCTAGGTATAACGCTACTCCGTAGGCAACTCCTACCCACATAGACTTGAATTTTCGTAATAAACCATAATAAATGAGGGCCACACCTATAGAAATCACTCCGTAAGCCACAATGGAAAGAACGATACCGATCCATTTGTCCACCCAGTCACCAACCGCCCACGGCTCAAATATAATATTTGGCTCGATTTTCGTAAAGGAAAAAAAGTAACAAATATAGGCAATTGAACTCCATAACATCCCACCGATAAAGCCCGTCACCACAACCATTGCCATGAACGATAGTGGTTTTTCACCCTGATTCTGCTCTAAACGTGGATTTTCCTTGCTTTCTTCTGTGCCATCCTGAATCTTTTCATGCTGTCCCTTTTGTTCAGCCATCTGAAACACCTCCATTCGTAGTATGTCCCATTGACTTAAACATTTGCATGTTTTTACTTATTTTTCATCTGTGGATGATGAGGAAATATGGGTGATAAAACCTATCTCTAGTCCTTTGATTCATTTTTTAGTAAAATAGATAATATCTTTCCAAGTTTCAGAAAATAACCCCAGCAAAAATTCACAGAAAATCGATAAATAATATGGTTAAATAACAAGGGAATTGTCTAGAATAATAGTATAGATATGTATAATGGATTGTATTGTAAGGAGGTGGCTTTGTTGAACGCTCGTAATATCTTTGTTATCACATTAATATTGTTAGCTATTGTAGGGCTCTTCACTTCCCTATTCGGAAATCCTTTAGGGCTAGTTAAACAATTACTTGTTACAGCAGCTGTGATCGGAATCATCTACTTCATTTACCGAAGATGGTTCAGCGGGAGGCGGGCTGGTAATAGTAATGAACAGAGAGCGTTTCTTAAAGCAGCCAAACAATCAAAGAGGCGGCATAAGAAAAAGTCTCCAAGTAAGCCTCAAGTATCAAACGCCTCAAAGAAACGTTCGATACGAAAGAAATCCAATGCCAACCTTACTGTAATTGAAGGAAAAAAGAATAAGAAAAACAATCGAGCCTCATTTTAGGAGCTCGATTGTTTTATTAATACGGCCATTTTTGAAGGAATGCTTCCGCTTTTGATTTCCCGTATTGAAAGAGCTCTGCTCTTTTTTCGGGAGTTAATCCGAATTCGGTCGTGAGCACACCTTCAGTAGGAATAAAAATGATGTTTTTTTCAAGTTTTCTGGAAATGTATCTTGAATCATGTGCATCTTTCATCGTAGTAAAGAGGGCTTCATACATATCAATCGCATTTTTGATTTGTTTTTTTGGCTTTCCGATTAGATCGTGACTTAACTTCACCCCGATGACCGGCCTTATCTTTTTCACATTTTCCCTATCAAACAGCCACATAGGAAAGTTACTGAGCACCCCACCATCCACCATGAAACTTATTCCTTCTAAAGATCGCAGCTTTACAGGTTCAAAGAAGTAAGGAAGACTCGCACTCATTCGTATCGCCCTGGCAACGGGAAAGGTTTCTTTCGCAATGCCGTACTTCTCAAGATCATCCGGGAGAACCAACAATCTGCCATTCGATAAATCCGAAGCGATGACCCGGAGTGAATGGGGTGGTAAATCGGCGAACGTATAAATTCCCCTCGCTTTCAGCTTTTCTTCCACCCAACTTTCAAGCGCCACTCCCTTATATAAACCTAAACGATTGTAAACCCGAAGCCATTTTATTATAGGGAGAGAGATGATCGCGTTTGAGTCCAGCAATTTATTAAAATCTATATCATCCATGATTTTCAAGAGCTCCCTGCTCGAATAACCGGCGGCAATAAATGCTGCAATCACCGCTCCGGCACTTGTTCCTGCGAGCCTCTTAAATTTGTAGCCCTTCTCCTCTAATGCTTGATATGCCCCAATCAACGCGAGCCCCTTTATGCCTCCACCTGAAAAAACGCCATCGATGTCCAAAGGCCCCACTCCTTCAATGTCTCTTACTACATCTTTAATTCACAAAGAAGGATTTTAGACTAAAAAAATAGGAGGGGAACCAGTCCCTCCTACCTTTCTTCATATATTATAGTCCGCATTTCAGCTGAGCGCCGCAGTTTGTACAAGTATTGCAGCCACCCATATCTTTTACCGTCCCTTTACGGCAGACTGGACACGTATTCCCAACTTCAGAACCAATGGACACGTCTGTTGAACGTACGTCCTGAATCGTATCAAGTAACACGATCGGCTTTTTCGATGTAGGAATGTCTTGTTGTTCCTGTTCGTCCTCGTCATCAAAGCTGTTTTCTTCTGCCTTAAGGGTAAGAACTTGTGAATCACGGCTTCCGTCAACGTAGACGGTTCCACCTTTTGCTCCACCCTTATAGAGTCGCTCATACACTTTTTCAACTTGATCAACCGTATAACCACGAGGGGCATTAACCGTTTTCGAAATAGAGCTGTCGATCCAATTCTGAATGACACATTGGACATCGGCATGTGCTTGTGGCGCCAAGCTCATGGAAGAAACAAACCATTCTGGAAGATTGTCAGTATCTGCATCCGGATTTCTCTTCAAGTAATCCTCTACAATATCCGCTTTCACTTCAATGAACTTACCAAGACGACCGCTTCTGTAGTACGTGAAGGAGAAGTAAGGTTCAAGCCCGGTAGATACTCCAACCATCGTACCTGTTGAACCTGTAGGAGCAACAGTTAACAGATGGGAATTCCGGATTCCATACTGTTCAATGTCTGTTCGGACATCCTTAGGCATCTTCTTCATAAAGCCCGTTTCCACAAATGCTTTTCGTAAAGCTTTCGTTTCTTCATCGGTGCTTCCAGTCAGGAATGGAAAGCTTCCTTTTTCCTTCGATAATTCAACAGAAGCACGATAAGCGGTTGTGGCGATGACTTCAAATACTTCATCCACAAGCTGATTGCCTTCTTCAGAACCGTATTCTTTCTCACAGTAGATCAACAAATCTGCAAGACCCATTACACCAAGGCCAACACGTCGCTCACCAAGGGCCTGCTTTTTGTTTT
Source organism: Rossellomorea sp. NRS-1567 (assembly GCF_050467885.1). NCBI lineage: Bacteria > Bacillati > Bacillota > Bacilli > Caryophanales > Bacillaceae > Rossellomorea > Rossellomorea sp. NRS-1567. The sequence continues at coordinate 88,040 of NZ_JBITPL010000001.1, forward strand.
CATCCAGGAAGTAAGGAGTCGCGTCGATGACGTTGTCCTGCATGCGAACACCCACTTCAACGGTACGCTTCAATTTTTCAAAATCAACGGTTTTCGTCTCTTTATTGGCAAACTGAGCAAGGTTGACGGCTGCCAGGTTACACACGGAATATGGAGCAAGAGGCTGTTCACCGCATGGGTTCGTAGCAACTACCTTTTGACCGTATGCTTTCGCATTCGTCATGTCATTCGCGTTATCAATAAAGAAGATTCCAGGCTCTGCAGAATAGGTTGCACATACATTGATAAGATTCCAAAGTTCTTTCGCCTTGATCTTACGGTAAGTACGCACTTTGTAGCCGAGCTTTTCCCACTCACGGACATCCCCTACGTTGTGCCATTCTTCATTATAGTATTTCATCTGCTCTTCATTATAGCTTTCTACATCAGGGAAGCGCAGTTCGTATTCACGATCGTTTTCCACGGCTTCCATAAAGTCGCTTGTCAGGCAAACCGAGATATTCGCTCCTGTCAGGAATTCTGAATTATGGACGCTGTATGTTCCGCCTGTACGGAGCTTTTCTTCTGCATTCTTAAGGATTTTCGCATCAAATCCACCGTATCCAGGGATTTGTCTATAATTTAGGATTCCTTGATACATCGCTTCCTCTTGTTCAGCCAGAGGGGTGAATTTCAACTTATCCTGTGCTGCTTTTTTAATCGTTTCATCTTCTGTATTTTCAAGAAGATATCGCAGAATACGCGGGTTTTGCATTTTAGAAATGATGAATTCGATAATATCGGGATGCCAATCTGAAAGCATGATCATTTGTGCCCCACGTCTTGATCCGCCCTGCTCAACCAAATGAGTCAATTTAGCGATGTCATCCAGCCAGGAAACCGAACCGGAGGATTTACCGTTCACACCTTTAGCCAGAGTATTTCGTGGGCGAAGAGTCGATCCGTTCGTTCCGACACCCCCGCCTCGGCTCATGATCTCCATCACCTGCTTGCGATGTTCTGAAATCCCTTCTCGGGAATCCTGTACGAAAGGCATCACGTAACAGTTGAAGTACGTTACGTCTGTTCCGGCACCCGCTCCATAAAGCACCCGGCCAGCAGGAACAAAATGCAGGTTCACTAATTCATGATAGAATTTTTCAAACCAAACTTGTCTCTTTTCAGGAGTTTTTTCCACTTCTGCCAAGCCTGTTGCGTTACGCTTCGCAATTTGTTCGTAGTAGACTTCGAGAGGTTTTTCAATGACATCAAGTGTTCTTGAGACGACACCCGTTTCCATTTCTTCAGGTTTGTCGATGGCACTTCTGTACTCTTCTTCGATCCAAACATCTGCTTTCTTCGTCTCCCAGTCGATGCTTGTGATATACCCTAATCCTCTTGCAGGGAATTTAGGATCTTCTTTGATGGTGAGGACCACGAAATCACCTTCTGAAAGAGTGATCTTTTCCGTGTCTTTGAAAGAATAGCGATCAATCATGACAAGACGGGATACACCCTTATGTGTAGTTTTCATATCCGGGGTTATGGGATGTACTTGAGGAAACAATCCAATATCCTGATTTAATCTTTCGATGTTTAATTTCATTGTGTTTTTAGACGCAACAGTCATAAAGACAACTCCTTCTATCTCAAATCTTTCATTTGTTTGTTGTTAACTTTGATGTGTTATATCAAATAATACGATATCATAGCTCAATTGGAAAAGCAATAAATAAACACAACATATAGTGTGTAAAAAATTATTCGACACACCACATATTGTGTTTCAGGTCAATAGGTCATTTGTTTGTCAAACGGATAATATGCCAATAAAAATAGAAAACAGAAGGATTTAATAGATAATCATATAATACTCCGACCATTTCTATTAATTTAGAACTTGATATAAATCCAAGTCGCGTAATAGTTGGTAAAACAGGAAAAAAGCGACAAGCATCGCTTTTTTTCTACAAAAAATTTTTTATCGTTTGAAATTCCAGTCATCTGATTCGTACCGGGTTTTGGCAAGGTCCACAACATATTGTGTTTCCTCTTCAGAAAGTTCATATGGCTCCAGGTGAATATTCAATCCTTCCTCAAAACCTTTTTTGAATGCTTCCTTCGCCATATCCATGGTGACCGTTTCCGAACTGATTTCGTTCATCGCGACAGCCTTGCTTTTAAATGCCCGCTGCATACGCTCTTTCACCCGGTCAGATGGATAGTGAAACAGGCTGAACAGCTTATCTTCGTCAAGATCCAATAGAATGGAACCGTGTTGAAGGATGACACCTTTTTGGCGCGTCTGGGCACTGCCCGCCACTTTTCTTCCTTCTACCACCAGTTCATACCAGCTCGGTGCATCAAAACAAACGGCTGAACGTGGATTCTTTAACCCTTCCCGCTCTTCTGCTGTTTTAGGAACGGCAAAATAGGCTTCGAGTCCAAGTCCTTGAAATCCTTTTAAGATCCCTTCCGAAATCACCCGGTATGCTTCTGTAACGGTTTTAGGCATTTCCGGGTGCTCTTCAGAAACAATGACGCTGTACGTCAATTCATGTTCATGCAGAACCCCTCTGCCTCCCGTCGGTCTTCTGACAAAGCCAAGACTGTGCTCTTTCACTGCATCAAGATTGATTTCCTTTTCTACCTTTTGGAAATAACCGATCGAGAGCGTCGCGGGATCCCAGCCATAAAACCTGATCGTGGGAGGAATCTTTCCCTCGCTATGCCAATCCAGTAGCGCCTCATCAAGGGCCATATTATAAGAAGGGGAACAATTCCCTGAGTCAATGAATCTCCATGTTTCTTTTTTCATGCATCATACCTCATTTGCGTCTTCTCTTTGATATTATGTTATGTAAAAAACCAACTTCAATTAAGTCCGTTACTAGTCTATCAAATCCAAAAGAAAAAACAAAGAAAAACAGATTGGAAAGTGTTTGCTGTAAAATAATAAATTTGTTTTGATTCTCGGGGCTTTCATGAATATAATAGAAGTTAGCGCATTTGTAGAAAGGAGCATGAATGATGGAAGGATTATATATTCTTTTAGTCGTACTTGGTGGAATCATTGTTTATTCACTCTTTACGTTCTTCTATCAAAAGAGGATTGTGAATACATTGACTGAAGAAGAATTTCGAGCAGGATATCGTAAAGCTCAGTTGATAGATGTTCGTGAAGCGAATGAATTTGATAACGGTCACGTACTTGGCGCACGAAATATCCCCCTCTCTCAAATTAAAATGAGACAAAAGGAAATCCGTGCCGATCAACCCGTTTACCTTTATTGCCAAAGCGGACTCCGCAGCGGACGAGCAGCTCAAATGCTTCACCGCAAAGGGTACCGGGATCTTCACCAATTGCAGGGCGGCTTTAAAAAGTGGACAGGCAAAGTAAAACATAAAAAATAATGTGAAAGGATTGCCTTTGGGGCGATCCTTTTTTTTGATCGTTGTAAGTAGTAGGTTGGATTGGAGTGATGGTTCTAGTGGTATTGGTATTGTGCATAATTTGATCAATAAATGGAATTATGTGGAACACGGCTGGATTTTTGCTCATTTCGGCTGGATTATCGGCCAAATCGGCTGGATTCCTGCTCATTTCGGCTGGATTATCGGCCAAATCGGCTGGATTATCGACCAAACCGGCTGGATTATCTATCACTTCCGCTGTATTACCGAGGATTACCGATCATCACGACTGGATTCCGCACCTATTCTGCTCAGTGATCGACTAAATCTGCTTGTTTACTTGTCTTTCTACCGTAATGAATTCATTAAACGGTCGAATCCCCTCTTTTACCTCCTGAACTTCACAAAATAATACCACAATCACCTCCACCCCACTTCCTTTACAATGAAGGTCCGTCCCTCAACAAAAATCCCCGCAGCGAATTACTGCGGGGATTTCCAATTTTATTTCTTTAGCTTTCTTTTGTATAACGCAGTACCGGTTTTCTTGCTGCGAGTGTTTCGTCCATACGTTTGACGATGGTTGTGTGCGGTGCTTCCTGGACGATTTCCGGCGTCTCTTCTGCTTCTTTGGCAATCTGTATCATGGCATCAATGAAGGAATCAAGGGTTTCTTTCGATTCTGTTTCCGTCGGTTCGATCATCATGCACTCTTCCACGTTTAGTGGGAAGTAGATGGTTGGCGGATGATATCCGAAGTCGAGTAGTCGCTTCGCAATATCCAATGTTCGGACACCAAGCTTCTTCTGGCGTTTTCCGCTGATCACGAATTCATGCTTACAATGACGATCGAATGGAAGGTCAAAGTGAGGCGCCAGGCGGCGCATCATGTAATTGGCATTCAGGACGGCATTTTCCGTCACGGCTCTCAGTCCGTCCGGCCCCATCGTTCTGATGTACGTATACGCACGAACGTTGATTCCAAAGTTTCCATAGTAAGGTTTTACACGGCCAATGGAATCAGGACGGTTGTAATCGAATTCGAACTTTTCACCATTTTTTACCAGTATCGGTTTTGGAAGGTATTTAATCAGGTCTTCCTTCACTCCCACAGGACCGCTCCCTGGACCACCGCCTCCGTGAGGGCCAGTAAAGGTCTTATGAAGATTTAAATGCACGACATCAAATCCCATATCCCCTGGTCTGGCTTTTGATAATACGGCATTTAAATTGGCACCATCATAATACAACTTACCGCCTGCTTCATGAATGATTGCAGCCATTTCCAGAATGTTTTCTTCAAATAATCCAAGGGTGTTCGGGTTGGTCAGCATCAAGGCTGCTGTATCATTTCCAACTACTCGCTTCAGATCCTCTAAATCAACTAAACCGTTTTCGTTTGATTTCACCGTTACCGTTTCGAAACCTGCTACAGTCGCACTGGCAGGGTTCGTTCCATGAGCTGAATCCGGTACGATGACCTTCGTACGATGAGTGTCTCCATTTGCTTCATGGTAAGCACGGATCATCATAAGACCCGTCCACTCTCCGTGAGCACCGGCAGCAGGTTGAAGGGTCACTTCATCCATGCCTGTGATCTCTTTCAAATGCTCCTGAAGATCATACATCAGTTCAAGGGCACCTTGAACGCTTTCTGCTTCCTGGAGAGGATTGATATGAGCGAATCCATTCAAGCGTGCCACGTTTTCATTCACCTTCGGATTGTACTTCATCGTACAAGACCCTAATGGATAGAAACCGGAATCCACACCATGATTACGTTTTGATAATGCCGTATAATGACGCATGATATCCAGTTCAGAAACCTCTGGAAGATGCGGTTCTTCCGTACGGATATAATCAGATGGAATGAGATCTGACAGTTCTACCTGTGGTACATCCATCTCAGGTAAGCTATAGCCGACACGGCCTTCTTTAGATAATTCAAAAATAAGAGGTTGATCTTGCTTATTCATGACAATCCCCCAATTCTGCTACGAATGCGTCGATTTCTTCTTTGCTGCGAAGTTCAGTAACAGCGATCAGCATGTGCTGTGATAAGCTGTCATCCATTAATCCTAAATCATAACCGCCAATCATTTCTTTACCCAGGAGCTTTTGATTGATTTCTTTGACCGGCCTATTTACCTTTACGACAAACTCATTGAATGATGGTCCTTCAAATGCAATGGAGAATCCTTTTGCTTTAAAGGCTTCTTTTGCATAATGTGCTTTTTGGATATTTTGAAGTGCCATCTCTTTGACGCCCTGTTTTCCAAGTGCTGTCATGGCTACAGATGCAGCGAGTGCATTTAATGCCTGGTTTGAACAAATATTCGACGTTGCTTTATCTCGACGGATATGCTGCTCACGTGCTTGAAGAGTAAGAACAAATCCTCTGATTCCATCTTCATCAACGGTTTGACCAACAAGACGGCCCGGAACTTTACGCATAAGCTTTTTGTTCACAGCGAAGTATCCACAGTGCGGTCCACCGAATGCACTTGGGATACCGAATGGCTGTGCATCACCAATGACGATATCGGCTCCTAATTGTCCAGGAGGAGTAAGCGCCCCTAATGCAAGCGGGTTTGAAGAAACAACGAACATTGCTTTTTCAGCGTGCGCCACTTCTTCGATTGCTTTTAGTTCTTCTACCCGGCCGAAGAAGTTAGGATATTGAACGACTACCGCTGCAATTTCATTACTCATTAATTTCTTAAGTTCTTCAACATCCGTAACACCATTATCGTGCGGAATTTCCACCACTTCTATATACTGACCTTTTGCATAAGATCGTAAAACATCACGTGACTCGGGATGCACGGTACTTGAAACCAGTACCTTTTTCCGACGGGTCTGCCCTGCACTCAGCATAGCTGCTTCTGCAAGAGCCGTTCCTCCATCGTACATGGAAGAGTTGGCTACATCCATGCCGGTCAGCTCACAAATCATCGTTTGGAATTCAAAAATGGCTTGAAGTTCTCCTTGAGAGATTTCCGGTTGATAAGGTGTATATGCTGTATAAAATTCAGAGCGTGATAATACATGATCCACGATGATCGGCATGTAGTGGTCATATACTCCTGCCCCTAAAAAGGATGTATGACTTCTTAAGTCAGCATTCTTCGCTGCCATTTTGGTCAATTCTTTTACCAATTCCGTTTCTGACTTCGCTTCTTTGATTTTGTAATCCCCTTTGAAACGGACCTTCTCAGGAATATCTTCAAATAGATCGTTAACGCTGTCTACTCCTATGCTGTCTAACATTTCCCTTTGATCCTGCTCTGTCATCGGTAAATAACGATGCTTCATGACCGTCATTCCTCCCCTATTTCTTTGGTCTTTTATAGAATGGTGTCGCTACTACTTTCGCTTTTAACTTTTTCCCTCTGATCTCAACCAGTACTTCTGTATCTAAAGAAGTAAACTCTTTATGGAGTAATGCTAATCCTACATTTTTCTTTAATGTCGGCGATTGCGTACCGGTTGTGACTTCCCCTATCTCTTCTTCACCGGCATACACCTTATATCCATGACGGGGAATTCCGCGATCAATCATTTCAATCCCGACGATTTTTCTTGGAGCGCCTTCATCCTTTTGTTGTTTCAGCACTTCATGACCATTAAATGGAACCTCTTTATTAACTTTTACGGCGAATCCAATCCCTGCTTCGATCGGCGTGATCGATTGAGATAATTCTTGTCCGTAAAGGGCAAGATTCGCTTCAAAACGCAATGTATCACGAGAACCCAGTCCGCATGGAAGCACCCCATGTTCCTTTCCTGCATCCAGGATGGCTTTCCAGATTGCAGCCGCATCACCTGCATCACAGTAAATCTCAAATCCGTCTTCCCCTGTGTAACCGGTACGTGAAACAAGTGCATGTCTACCATCTATGTTCACTTCGGTCTGGAATTTAAAAAATCCGATATCACTTAGTGAATGTTCGTTTGTAAGCTTTTGTAAAACCTGTTCAGCAAGTGGACCTTGAAGGGCCAATTGCGCCATATGTTCAGAGATGTTGTTGATTTCAACTCCATCGACTTCATGCTCTTTCAGCCACTGAAAATCTTTATCTATATTTGCCGCATTAACAACGAGCAAATAATCATTATCTTTTATTTTATAAACTAATAAGTCATCGACCGTCCCACCGTTTTCGTAGCACATAGCCGTATACTGAGCTCCTCCATCTTTTACTTTGGAGACATCATTTGTCATCATTCTTTGTAAGTAGTCAAGAGCCCCTTCACCCTTCACTTCAATTTCTCCCATATGAGAAACGTCGAATAGTCCAGCCCGGGTTCGTACCGCTTCATGTTCTTCTTTAATACTTGAGAATTGCACTGGTAAAGCCCAGCCACCGAAGTCGATGGTCTTTCCTCCATACTCTTTGTACACTTCGTATAAAGGTGTTTGTTTTAACTCTGACATGACTTTTCCCCCTTTATCTTCCTTACATGCATAATCCTTAACCAAGTTTTATCCCATGAAAAAAGGACAGAAAAACCCCTTTTCATAAAGAAGTTTCTCTGTCCTTGCACCTGAAAGTTTACCGAAGAACGGCTTTCCCCTTTGGTGGTTCCCGGGTACCGGAAACACTCTCCAGAGTTGCGTCCAACAAGAGTCTTTTTGCCTGAGAGATTCACACTTAAATGTGCTTGCTCCTTCGGCGCTGTATGCACAGTCTCTCCCCTTGTTATCATTCGCCAATATTCCTTGAAACATTTGGTCATACTAGAAATATACAGAAGAAATGTTGTAAATGTGAATGTTCGGATTTTCGAGTTTTTTAAACATTAGAAAATCTATTTTTATCCTACCATTAAATACGAGGATTGAGCAATCATTTTTATTAGAATTAAGGAGATGTTTTTCAGATGAATGTTGAGGTTTTATTTGATGAAGAATGGGGCGAGGGTCTCGAGAATTTAATTGATAACGATGGCCCATGGGGAAATTGGGAGCTATATAAGCTGGCCATCGAATTTGAACATCATCTTGCAATTCCGAACTTTGAAGGCCTGCAAGCTCCAAAACATTTGGCAAATGTCACTCCGCTCCCCCATCAGTTGGAAGCAGCAAAGCAGGTTGTCGAAACGATGAACGGAAAAGCGATCCTTGCAGATGAGGTCGGATTAGGTAAAACCATTGAAGCCGGATTGATATTGAAAGAATACATGATTAGAGGATTAGTGAAGAAAGTATTAATATTGGTTCCTGCATCCCTGGTCTCTCAATGGTCCTATGAATTAAACAGTAAGTTTTTCATTCCGGCTGTTCCGCAACGAAAAAGTTACGTATGGGATCAGTGCGATATTGTCGTTTCATCCATGGATACGGCTAAGCGGAGCCCTCATCGGGAAAAGGTGTATGAACAGGATTATGATTTGGTGATTATCGATGAAGCTCACAAACTAAAAAATCATAAAACAAAAAACTATGAATTTGTCCAAAACCTAAAAAAGAAATTCTGCTTATTGCTGACAGCGACACCTATTCAAAATCGTGTCGAAGAGATTTTCCATCTGGTTTCTCTCCTTAAGCCGGGACATCTCGGAAATGAATCCGGTTTTTCTGAAAGATATAAAAAAGGGGATCGTACTCTTCAAGAGGATGAACATTTAAAAAGTCTCATTAACAAAGTGATGATCCGTAACAGACGCAGCGATACGGGTATAGAATGGACAAAACGGCACGTAAAGACTGTCTTAATCGATTTTAACGAGGCTGAAAGAGATTTATATAACAGCATCGATTTGCTCAGGGGGAACTATGATGACTGGGCTAATTCAAGCTCCTTCTCTCTATTAACGCTTCAAAGAGAAGCATGCAGCTCTCGTGAAGCAGTATTTTATACTCTCAAAAACATGCTTGAGAAGAAGGAGGCTCCGACGGCTGGTTTTGAGAATACAATTGGCACTCTTATGAAAAAAGTAGAAAACGTGACAATGAACTCCAAGGCTCAGAAAGCACTTGAAATCGTCCAATCGATCAATGACAAAGTGATTATATTTACAGAGTACCGGGCAACACAGCTCTATCTGCAATGGTTCTTAAAACAACATGGAATAAGCTCCGTACCGTTCCGAGGTGGATTTAAACGGGGGAAAAAGGATTGGATGCGTGAACTCTTTCAAAAGCATGCACAGGTGTTAATTGCTACTGAGGCCGGAGGGGAAGGAATCAACCTCCAATTCTGCCATCACGTGATCAACTTTGACCTGCCATGGAATCCTATGAGGTTAGAGCAGCGAATCGGTCGTGTCCACCGTCTCGGACAGACAGAGGATGTTCATATTTACAATTTTGCTACCAGAGACACGGTTGAAGAACATATATTGAAGCTTCTTTATGAAAAAATCAATCTATTTGAACGGGTGATCGGAGAATTGGATGAAATCCTGACCCGCCTGGATTTCCGCGACTTCGAAGAGCATGTAACCGATATTCTTTCTTCATCCAGAACGGAAGGGGAAATGAAGATTAAAATGGAGAATTTAACGAGTATGATTCAATTTGCCGAACAATTAAAGGAGGAGAAATCAAATGCAGCAGCACGAAATTCATCGATTTCTTGAGAGATACTTCGTGGCTAATGGATGTGACCTGGTTGCGAACGGAGACGGTCATATGACCGTCCAGCTCACGATTGATTTGGATAAGGAGCTGATGAATCGTCCGTTCTACTGGCACTACCTTGAGAAAACGGGAGGTATTCCAAATCCAATGACATTATCACTTATAACGAATCCGGATAAAGCACCTGAAGACTTAAAAGGAGAACCTATTCACTTTGGTTCTCCGCGGTTACACCAAATCTTCCATTCAACACGAAATTTAGCAGGGTATATACGGTTATACGAAAACCGGCTCACACCGAGTGGTCAGCAAACCCCTCTTCATCCATGGCTTGGACTGAATATCAAAATTTCGTATCAATCCAACCGAAAGAAAGACAGCATTCGAAGCATGGGATTGAACCTGATCAATGGAGTCATTCAGGAAAACTTTCATTCGTCATTGATGTCCAGAAACCTGACACCTAAGATTCCTGATTTCTCGTTCACATTGACACCGATCATTAAACCGAAAAGCGGAGTGAACCGCATTCAAACGTTCCTGTATGAAGAAATCAAAAAGGAACCTGTTGAATGGGCTGAGCAGGCACGAAAGACGTGGGAGGAAGATTTACAATTATTGAATCACTTTTATGGAGATCAAGAGGAAAAGCCCGAATCCTATTTCATGGAACAACAAGCATTGAAAGAGCAGTATGAGCCCAAGATTTCCATTGATATCATCAATGGCGGGATTTTTTATTTACAGCATTCAAGTTAACCGGTAAACGGAGTGAGTGCATCACACACTTACTCCGTTTTACTCCATAAAAAAGACTGCCAAAAGGCAGCCGTTAACTATTTATTTTTCTTAAACATGATCATGAAAGCATATGGGATGATCCCGAACCAGCGAAATAGGAATGGTTCTCTCTCATTCTTCCGTTGCTTCTTTATACTTTTACGTTCATGAGGTGATTTTTCATAATGTTGGACAAATGTTTGTGTTATGAATTTAACATAATCATTCACTGACATAAAAGCACCACCTCCTGCTTTTATCAGTATGCCCGGCTATAGGTAATTTATTCAGCTTGCCCATTTAGATGAGGCAGTATTTCTTCAATGACCTCTTCTATGGTTTTATTGTCTGTATGAATCGTTATGGAGCTTCCACTCTCATACAGTGGGAAGCGGAGGTTGAATAAACCCGATAAACGTTCCTTGGAGTTATTTTGTACGAGTGGACGATTTTCATCGCCTTCTAAACGGGACCATAATGAAGCAAAAGGACAAGTCAGGTGGAATACAAAGTCCTGTTGTCGTAAGAACTCCCGGTTCTCTTCCCTTTCAATCACTCCGCCACCCGTAGTGATAATCGCTTGCTTGTTGGCTAACTCAAGGAGCACTTTGTTTTCCAGATCCCTGAAATGTTGTTCTCCCTGCTGATTAAAGATCTCTTTTATAGACTTTTTCTCTTTGTGTTCAATGTAACTGTCCATATCAATGACCGGTAGATTCAGTAGTTCCCCAAGATGTTTCCCGATCGTCGTTTTTCCTACCCCCATAAATCCAATAAAGAAAATCGGTTTCATATTCTACTCCCAACTTATTATGTGTTTTGTTTCCCTATTATACACAACCGTCGTTGGAAGAAAAAGCTTCTCATCCCGTTTGAATGTCACTTCCAATTGTATTTCATCCGGGTTGACCATTTCGCTGTGGGTCACGATTTCACCATAATTCCCTTTCAATTGTTTGGAAGTAAGCATCCCACTATCCATCTCCAACAGGATCGCATGGGACACACTCACGTCTCTTTCATAAATGTTTTTCATATTTGTTAAGTATAGATATTTACTAATAAAAAGATCCTTCGCAGCAAACCCTATCGATAAAACAATCATCAGAAGCAATAAAGTATAGGGCAAAATAAATCCCTTATTGTTAAGGCATTCCTTCTCCTTGTTCGGTTGAAAAGTAAAAGAATTCCCCCTCCACTTTTTCTCCACCAACAAACTCCAAATCCATATGCACTCCCTGAATAATGGAAGCAAAACTAAATGAATCAACTGACTGTAGTACGATTTCATGCCCTCGATTATTTACCCTCCTTCGAATGGAATGATTATACTTTTCATACGAAATGGATTCACCACTCACAAGAAAAGAGATCTTATCGTGAGTGATCACTACACTTTCCCCTTTCCATAATTCATTCCTAAGGCTTTCATTGAATAGATTCCATTCATAATAATGGGGAGGAACCATATCCTGTTTAATCGTAGAGAAACCCTTCAAGATGAGAGGGATGCATAGTGAAATCATGCAAAATACTGTAAAGCTTAACAGAGCCTCGATTAGTGTATATCCTTGGTTATTCAGCCTTTGAGATACAGACTTCATGGGGATCTGCACCTCTTTTATGATATTGGACACACGCTTCTTCATTGCCTCCCCCTTTCCAATCGAGTTCATATCTGACTCCTTTATACATTCTTGTATAATCCTCATACTCGTGACTGACGATTGCCTTCTCCACCCCTTCTTCAAGAAATTTCAAAGCCTCCACTTCATACTGAAGTCGTTGAAGTTGGGAAGCATAGTCAATGAGAAATGGAATAAATACGCCTGCAATCATAAGGATGCAACTGAAGGCAATAAGGGTTTCCGGAAGTGAGAAACCTTTAGTATTCTTGTACATAAAATCTCCCTTGCCCAATTTGAAACATGAGCTGAATCATGATATCCCCCATTTGAAAGTTCACTTTTCCAAATTGGTTTGTATTTCCATTCGGGTAGAATGTGATGTCTTCCAAGCTGTTGATTGATGTAATCTGAATGGAAGATGAAATTTCTCTTGAGACGATTGTTTGTCTAGTAGCAGTTTTCGCAACGTATTTATTTGTTAAGGGGTAAAAGGTCACGGTGATGGGAACCTGGTGTCTAATGCTGTAGCTTTGGATCTGATAGAGGTCTGATTGGAGCTGGGAAAGAAATAAGTCCTTTTCATTAACTTCTTTCATGGGAAGGATGGAAAAGCTGACCCAAGAAAGAAGGGTCGTGAAAATCAATAAGACGACAAGCATCTCAATAAGGGTATACCCTGCTTCCCCCATTTCTTTCTTCATTAATTAGAGGCTACCTTCCCTTCGGCATCAATGGTGATGGCACTACCGTCGGGGCAGGCTTTATAATCCTCATTTAAATACCCATCTGTGACGAGTGTATCTATGGTGACCGGAAGCGCATTCCCATCCATTTTGTAGGCCTCCACCTGGCCTTCCACCATGTGAACAAATGCTTCGCATCCTTTCGAGTTAATGGAATTGCTTTGGTTGGTGACGTTGGGTATTGTAATAAAAAGCAATACAGATATGACTAATAGAACAATCATCATTTCGATCAGGGTGAAGCCTTTTTGGTTTTTGAGCATGGTGTTCCTCCTTGGGTTTTGGGTATTTGTTTCTAATGTGACTATGGTGAACGAAGAAATTCATTTAATTTGCTGAAAGCAGGTATTGGCCATTTTCAGATATTTTTCTAAATACCCTGCATCATCTGAAATAACGGCATCATAATGGAGAAGTAAATCGCCATGATGAATAGACCTACAAAAGTGAAAATCATGGGCTGAATATATTTAAGCAGTGCATTGGTATTCTCCTCTAATTCTTGAAAGCATATCTCGCTATAAAGTCGCAGCTCTTCTGCTAATCGTCCATTGGATTGCCCGTGATGCACAACAAAGGGTAACTCTTTTTGAAAAAAAGGAAGCGAGGAGAAACATTCATGAAATGGTTTCCCTTCTTTTAATCCTTTGATCAAACTTTTTGAAATGAATTGTAGAGTTGGTCGGAAGGATTGACTTTCGATGATGAGAAGGGACTCTGTGATGGATACTCCGCTTGTGAGAAGGAAGCTTAGTTCCCTCGCAAAAAAGTGTGAATGACCAAGCCTTAAATAATTTGAAAGATAAGGAATTTTGCATAGGGTGACTGATATTTTAATAGGTGAAATTCTTTTTTTGAACAGGAAGAATAATATGGTGCAGATAATGAGTGATAGTAAAAAGCTACTGAAAATCATTGGGAAGCTTTCGATGAAGTGTATGAGGTAATTTAGATTCGCTGAAGGTTCATATCCAATAGAAGTATACAGAGACTGAAATCTTGGAAATAGCACTTTTCTTAGTAAGACCATCATTAAAATCGAGACGATGATAAGCATTAATGGATACTGAATGACTTGTTGTATTTTCTGCTGGTTTTTCCTTCTTTTTATAAGATATTTTCCCGCCTCTGATAAAGTGTGGCCCATTTGCCCATGATGCTCGGCGAAAAAAATCTGTGCACTGACGTGATTCGGGATATTCAGCTGTTTGGTGATGACGGAAGAGACGGACTCTCCTTTTTGCAAGGATCCAATCATTCTCTTTTTTAATTTGATCGTATTCTTTTCTTTAGGGAGCAAGAGAAAATCGATGGCTTCCGAAAAGCTATACCCCTTTTGGAGAAGGTCTCCAAGTCTTTTAAGAAACTTTCCCTGATCATCGCTTTTCTTCATGTACCCATTTCCTATATTCAAGTTCTGAAACAAATCCTAGTGCCACCCCCTTATTGATCAAAGTCTGGAGTGTATGATACTCATACTGGACCGACTCCCCCTTCGCCTCTTTTAATACTTCTTTCAAAGCACTTCCGGTTACAATTTCATATACAGATGCCATGTTCAGAGTTTTAACCCGATGGCACTTCCCACCACACTCTGCTTTGCAAACCGGACACACTAACCTTAGTAATCTCTGGGCTGAAACTGCCAGCAGCGTCTGTTCAATGTCATGCCACTCAACTCCTAATTCCATTAAACGATAGATCGCCCCTTTTGCATCTCTCGTATGCATCGTTGAAATGACCAAATGACCAGTTAAGCTCGCCCTTATTGCAATCTCCGCCGTTTCCCGATCGCGGATCTCCCCCACCATGATAATATCCGGGTCGTGTCGTAAAATCGCTTTCAAGCCGGTGGAATACGTTATCCCGGCTTTTTCATTCACTTGTATCTGTACCATATCTTCATGCATCTTTTCCACGGGATCTTCCAGTGTGATCACATTGCGGTTCAAGGCTGCCGAACAGTGGTGAACAAGGGAATACAAAGTCGTTGTTTTCCCACTGCCGGTCGGTCCTGTAAACAAAATCAGACCATGAGAATACATCAGTAGAGCGAGTAATTTTTTTGCAGAGGAAGGATATAGTGACATTTTTTCAATAGGTATTTGATATTTTTGAGGGAGTATTCGAATAACGAGACTTTCTTTTAAATGAGTGGTTGGTAAGGTAGATATTCTGAGAGATAGAGGTGTATTTCGAACGGTAAGACTGAAGGAGCCACTTTGCGGCTTTCGTTTTTCTCCAATGTCCATGGAAGCCATGAACTTTAAATGGGCTATCAATCGTTCTGCCTGATCCGGATCAATCGTCTGGAACGGTACTAATACCCCGAGCTTTCTAAACTGAATCAAGTAATCTTTCGTTCTGGGTATTACATGAACATCTGTCGCATCACTGCTGAATGCTTCTCCAATCATCACTTCCGATAGGGATTCTACTGAGTGAAATATACATAGGCACCACCTTTCTGTTTTCCTAACTTAAGATATACGACATTAATTTACAAAATCCTTCTTTTTCTTGAAATTTTTTCTTACCAAATACTTAGGGATAATTGAAATCATTTCTTCCATGCTCAAACCCCACACCAGTCATTCACACATTCACCCCTCGCCCATATACATAAAAAGAATAAATATCATAAAATCGAAAGTGGTGACGATATCCCATGAGTAAATACATGGATTACACCTCTGGTGAAGCACAATTCTCATTTGATGTTAATAAAAGTCCCTTATATAAAAAAGACAATCAAAATTTAATAAATATCTTAGGGGTAAATCAGTTGAATACATTGGATAACTCTTCCCTGCTTGATATCTATTTAAGTAAACATAATTTTGTGGAACCACACTACCATCAGAACGCAGCTGAACTGGTTTATTGTATTTCTGGTGGAGCTACCGTTTCCATGCTCAATCCATATACGAAACAAATTCTGAATTACCGTATTTCTCCAGGTCAGGTAACCAATGTCCCACAAGGCTGGTGGCATTATGAGGAAGCAACCCAAGATCAAACTCACCTTTTGGCCATTTTTAACGCCCCTACACCGGAAGTAGTACTGGGTTCAGATATCTTAAAGTTAACGCCATCAAGTGTCATGGCTTACAATTATTGTATGGATGAAGCCGAATGGATAAAAACGACTGAACAAGTGAAACCAAGTACTTACATTGGTCCGGCTTGCCTAGAACCTCAAAGGCATTCATCTGCACGACAGTCCCATTTCACCTATTCCCCATACCACTATCAATATCAGCCAAACCCTTATTTTTATCGTCAGTGCATTCCCAAAACCTTTTAGAAAACGGAAGGTAACTTATTAAAAAACAAATGAATAGAATTTCTAAATACAACCATACTATATTTTGTAAAGACGACACAATGGGCTATAGCCAAGCGGTAAGGCATCGCACTTTGACTGCGACATGCGTTGGTTCGAATCCAGCTAGCCCAGTATTAAAAGCGGAGGCGGCTTGTTCAGCCCCTACAAGCATCGAAAACGGCAGGCACTTTTCAAAAAGTGCCTGCC
Source organism: Rossellomorea sp. NRS-1567 (assembly GCF_050467885.1). NCBI lineage: Bacteria > Bacillati > Bacillota > Bacilli > Caryophanales > Bacillaceae > Rossellomorea > Rossellomorea sp. NRS-1567. The sequence continues at coordinate 104,705 of NZ_JBITPL010000001.1, forward strand.
GTTTTCAATCCAACCTATTTTTCATTATGCATTCAGCTGCTTTTCTTCAACGGTCTGTTCTTGTTCGCAAGGCTTTGTAATCCCTCTGGATTGTATCCGACCACCAGCTTTTTACCGTCTGTTAACAAGGGTCTGCGGAGAAGTTTTGGCTCTTCAATAATTAATTTAATCACTTCTGATAGAGGTAAATCGTTCACATCTTTACCTAAGTCTTTGAAGGTTTGGCTTCTTGTAGCCAATATTTCATCGAGTCCATCGGTGGTCAGGGATAGTAGCTCCATTAGCTCTCTATGGGTAGGCGTCTCTCTGAATAGATGTCTTTCATCAAAATCAACGGAATGGGCAGTTAACCATTTTTTGGCTTTTCGGCAAGAGGTACAGCTTGGATAAGTAAAAAATGTCAGGTTATTCACTTTCATGACCTCCTTAAATTTAAGCTTGCATGTTCACGATATGTTAAACATATTGTACATTATTTGTATAACTTTTGTATAGTGATATCCCTTGGAAAATTGTGAACTTTTTATAAACAATGAATGAATCAAGCTATAATAGGCTTTTCATTCATATCCATTCTTTTTCTCGAGGCTTATAATAGAGTTATTAACCACAAAATTGAGGTGTTCCTTGAATGGATATGACACTGAAGGTTACAAGCGTACTTTCAGACCCGACCCGGTATTCCATTTACTTGTACATTAGTGAGAGAAAACATGAGCTTTCAGTTCAAGACATCGCCGAGAAATTTCATATTCACCCGAATGTTGCCCGTCTACACCTATCAAAGCTGGAAGAGATTCGAGTGTTGCAATCAGAATATGTAAAGACCGGCAAAGGCGGCAGGCCAGGCAAACGATATATTCCTTCTGAAGAAGTCGTGCAGTTATCCTTTCCTCCTCGTGACTTCCGTTTACTTAGCGATCTCACCATTGCCTCATTAGCTAAGCTGGGAGAAGAAGGGTTCAGGGTCTTGGTGGAGACAGGATATGAGTACGGTAAAAGCTTGGTGGACCACTACCTTGAAAGCCGTAACCTATCCTTAGTGGGGGTAACACAAGCTGAAAAGTTGCATGTTTTATCACAAATTGCCAAATCGATCGGCTTTACCTTAGATGAGTCAATCAGTGATGCGGATCACATCAGGTTCCACTATGATCATTGCCCTTTTAATGAAAATGCTCAGCTGGAACCCGTGTTCATTTGCGGTCTACACAACGCGTTATTAAAAGGTATGTTTGAAAATCTATACTCTGTGGAAGAATTTAAACAAGAAGAAAATATGATAAATGACTGTTCCACGTGTAGATATCACGTAATCGTCACAAACTAAAAGCAAACGGATATTTACTTTTATGGTAGTATTCATTTATAATATTGAATGATGGACTTAGGGTGCAAAGGAGGGTTACATATGGATCGTATGTTTAGAGTTCTTGGATTTTGGACTGGTATATTTGCTGTAATGTTCTATCTTGGTGATATGACCACGACATCATTAATCTTTTTAGGCCAAACAGGATTCTTCATTATGCTTAGCTATTTAAAACTGTCTGAACGTATGTATATTTACATTTTCGGTGCTTACTTAACAGTGTTCTTTGCTGGATTTACTTATTGGACGACCTTTATGATGACTCCGGGTGCAGGAGGACACTAAAAAAATTCCCTTTAGCTTTACGGCTAAAGGGAATTTTTTTGTGCAATTTAAAACCCATTTAAAAATGGATTTGAATCCATCTCACCTTCAATCGATGTTTCCGGACCGTGACCAGGTAGAACCGTCGTAGTCTCAGGCAACGTTAACAACTTTTCATGAATGCTTGCCAGCAGCTCTTTATGATTTCCTCCAGGCAAATCGGATCGCCCGATACTGCCCATAAATAACGTATCTCCCGCTAATACAATTCCACTTTCTTGTACATAATAAGAAATACTACCAGGTGAATGACCAGGCGTTTCAAATAACTGCAACTGAAAATCACCAATAGTCAGATGTTTTTCATTTGTTAATATGTAATCAGCAGGCTTAAGTCGGATCAGGTCACCCATCATGAATAATTGTGACCCGTTTAATGCAGGATCCAGTAACCACTTAGCTTCTTTCTCGTGAACATATACCGGAATGCTATAATTGTCACGTACTTGATCAACTGCTCCAATATGATCAAAATGAGCATGAGTAAGGAGAATGGCTAACGGAGTTAACGCATGATTCTCTAACCACTGAATCAGCTTCTCCCCTTCTCCACCCGGATCCACGACCAGGCATTCATTTTTTGTGTTCCATAGAATATAGCAGTTGGTTTGTAAGGGTCCTAACGGAATTTGTTTCCACTGCAACGTCTCCACCTCCAAATGTGATACTATTATTGTAGCAGAACTTATCACATCATAAAAACATGGTGGATAGAGCGCCATAGAAGTGTCAAATTTTTGACCTCGACAAACAGAGGAAAAAAATATAAAATGTTAATGAGTGCATTTATGTACATATGATTATCAGGTAGTAAAACGCATTTTAATGAAAGGGGTCATATAAATGGGTCTTGTAATTATTACAGCATTGGTTACATTATTAGCTTTGTTTGCGGTAGTAAGCACTTTCAAAAACAAGAATGCCATGGGAATTCTTTTCTCACTGGCAACATTAGGCGTTTTTGGTTGGTTTACAATTATGACTGTCCTTCACTCTGGTTACCCAGGTGGGCATTAATTAAACAATGAATACTCATAAAAAAGCCTTCCGTTTCATAACGGAAGGCTTTTTTACTTTTAATTAGGGTACCCGAAAGTTATGTAGGCACTAAAAAGTACCCTATAGACCTTTACGATGGGTACGTTATAATAGAAATACATTTAAGCCGATCAGGATAATAGCCAATGTAGCGGTCTATCCTATATGGAAATAATCGTTCTGGAACGGAGGTTTATTCATGAAAAAATATAATATACCTGTGGAGGCTTCCTTAGAAGTCATCGGGGGCAAGTGGAAAGTTGTGATACTCTGTCATTTGATCAAAAGCAAGCGAAGAACCAGTGAATTGAAGAAACTAATGCCTGGAATCACTCAGAAAATGCTGACGCAGCAGCTGAGAGAACTCGAAGCAGATGGAGTCATCAATAGAATTATTTACAATCAAGTTCCCCCGAAAGTAGAATACGAATTAACGGAGTATGGATGGTCGTTAAAAGGACCTTTAGATATGCTATGTGCATGGGGAGAACAGCATATTGAAAAAACCTGTCCTGACAAAAGCGAAGTGTTGGTGAATAGTGAGGAAGCATAGTTCAGAAAACCAATGGGGTGAGTATCTTAAAGATACCCACCCCTTATTTGTTGCTTATTCTTCTAATTGACGCTGTACAGAAGAAAGTTTTCCTTCCATTGTCGACTTCTTATCACGGCGATCATCGATTCGAATATTTGTTGCTACCCGTTTGATCCCCTGTTGGAAAGGGGATTCATGAATGTCTTGTATGACCTGAAACAAAACGGGAAGACCCCCCTCGATGATGGTATTCATCGGGGTTAGTTGAAAACGGATTTCCCCTTTTTCCTCATACTCTTTAAGTATTCTATGTAAGTCCGCTACATAGGAACTTACACTTGGTGATTCCGTCCCGATTGGAATGACTGTTACATCAACGATTGCCATTATAGATCTGCTCCTTCTTCTTTCAGTAGTTGAATGATGGTTGAGTCCGTCAAATCGATTACTTTCTCAAGTTGATTTCCATATAAACAATAGTCCCCATTGGGTGAACACTGAATAGGTTCTAAAGGAAGGTCCTCAAAAAGAACATTTTCTCCTCCAGAAACCGTATCCCATTTTTCTAATGAGAATGTACCAGAGTAAGTATCAAAGGAACCCTGTTCATTTGCTACGAAAGTAATCAACTGACCCTTCCCTTCTATCATATCATAATGAGGAATTAACCAATCAGAATAACGGCTCAACAGATCTACTGTAAATTCTGACTGAATCTTACCATTTGCAGTAATGAATTGATACGCAAACGGACCTTCTTCTTCACGAGAAAAGATAGATAAAAGAGAATCCTTAAATTGATTGAAGTGGACGCTTGTATCCACAATCATTTCCTTCCCACCACCCTGAATATTCTGGGATACGAGTGGAGCCGCAACGCTGATTTCTTCCTTATTCCAATCTTGAAAAAGAATGGAAGATTTGGATTGCCACTGAACAAATGGCTGCTCTACTTCAATAGAATCCATGGTTCCCTCTTCTACATCAATATGAAAGACTTGAAAGCTCCAATCTTCGCTGAAGCTGGTCATGAGTAATGCATTGTCATTAAACTGGTTCCAGGAATGAGTCAGTTCGTAGGATGGGATGTCTTCCTGAAACAACACCTCTCCTGCTCTGTCTATTATCGTCACCCGGGCTGAATACGAGGCAGGTGCAGAATGTATGAGTATTTTTTTCTTATCGGGTGAGATGCTTGCACTCACAAATGACGAAGGAATACCATAGATTTTCTTATTGCTTCCATCATAGAGATTATATATATATAAAGAGGATAGATCATCATCATTTTGTACGGATAGAATCTCTGAATCTGAAAGCCAGCCTATGTTTTCTACAAAACTGTCTTGAGCAAGAATTCCTGCAACGACTTCCTTGTTTTCAGTCTTCTCTTTCACGGGGGGAGAAGTTTGAGTTTGTTCAGTTTGACAAGCTGACAGCCACAGAATACTTAACAGAAAAAACAGCAATACATTTACCTTTTTCTTATTCATTATCCTTCTCCCTCCCTCCATTCTTTTCATACTAATTAGTACGTTTCAAAGCAGAAAATGTTTCAAAATTATTAAAAAAACATTACAAAAATTCAAAAAAGTGATGACCAGATGATTACTCGCACACCATTTGGGTCACCACGATCGGTTATTCTTTAAATAGGATGATGATTTATTTTACTCCTGATTTTCACTTTGTACAATAGTTATTTATGGAACCTGTCAAAAGATTTTTCGATTCATTTTTTATGATAAGTCGAATTTCATACAGTCTTGTCGGGGCTGAGCGAGCCGCCTCCGCTTTTGTTTCATCCAGCTCCGGCGGCTAGCCCCTCGAGGTCATAAGCTAAATTGGCCAAGAAGGCAAAGAACGCCTTCCCGGCCAATTCATCTTATGCTTGTCGGGGCTGAGCGAGCCGCCTCCGCTTTTGTTAGTACCAGCGATAGATGGATACGAGGAAGATTCCGAGCATGTCTTGGTAGATTTCGTTGAATTGAGAGAGGGGCAGAGGATTTATTCCTTTTCCTAACTCAATGGTAAACCCCGCTTGCTTGAATTCTTTAATGAACCAATCCTTGTAACCCGCGTAGCTATCTATATATCTGACAGATTCATATCCGCTTACTCTGTTAAAATCTTCTGAAAGCCTTGAAGCTTCCGGCGGCTCTAACCCTTCATAGCCCCAGTAGAATTCCTTCCCTTGAGTGTGGAGGGCAAGCAGCCGGTCGAACTTTTCCTGTCGGGCCAGTTTTGCCATAGCGACTGCTTCAGGTTCTGAAAGAGGCTTATATCCTGGGAAATCTCTCGGAGCTGGTGCTTTTTCTTCCTTTCTTTCTTTTTCCTGCTCCCATTTGGCAGGGAATTGGTTATTCAAGTCTACTCCTCTTATATTTGCTTTCCAGCCTGTAAAGTCAGAACTTCCCCGATTGATTTCGATCAATTCCTTTCGTTTGTCTTTCGGCGGACCATTCAAGACGAGATCTACTCCATCCGGATTAACCATAGGTACAAACGATATTGTCACCACTTCATATAAAGGGAGGGTTTGAATTCCTCTCATGAGATTTCCATTCGTTAACGATAATAAATAATCATTAATGAACGTCATTAGGATGGAAGTGGTAATCCATTCATTTGCATGAAAAGAAGCATCTATGTGAACCTTTTTCTTTCCTGTTCCAACTCTCATTTCAATGAGATCTTTACCAAGGACACTTTCGCCGACCGAGTTTAATTTGATGAATGGATAGACCTCTTTTAATTTTTTCACATCTTCTTCGAATGTTTCGGAGCTATAGGCTTGTTTCCCATTGACTAGCGGATATACCACTCTTGATGGCAGAAAAATGCTTGACCCTATTTGTAAACGGTTAGGATTAACTCCTTCGTTCAGTAGGAGTAAGGCGTCTACTCCTATATTCCGCTGCTCGGCAAGCGTCCAAAAGGTATCTCCTTTATTTATGGTATGGCTTTCTTTTCTGAATCCAGGGAGTTCTATCTCTGTCCCAATCTTCAATCCATTCGGATCAACGGAAGGGTTCGAGTCAATGATTAATTGGGTTGGAATATAAAACAGCTGGCTATAGTACCAAAGAGAATCGCCATTACGAACTTTCACTTTCATGAAGGAACCTCCCTATACATACGTCCTTACTTACATGTATGAATGGTTCTATAATTCATGACAAAAAAAGCTTGCGAATCTCTTCGCAAGCTCTTTCTTACTTATTCATCATGGTTTTCGTTTTCACCATAAAAGCGGAGAAGGTCTCCATTAATGATCTTATCGGAGTATTCCAGCTCCTCATTTACACGCTCTTTGTATGGCTCACAGTATTTCATATCCGTTGTTTCTTCGGATTCTTTATTCCAGCACTTTTCACCTGCAAAAACATAGTCCTTAGTGATGAATCGACCGTCACGCAGAATGGCCAGATCTTCTTTCTGACTGGAGAACATATCAGAACCGAACTGGATATCCTCCTTCGTGTCGATTCCTAAAAGATGCATAATCGTTGGTTTTAAGTCAATTTGCCCGGAAACTTTAGAAATGGTTTTTCCATCCTGTCCAGGAACATGAATGATTAAAGGAACCTCTTGAAGCTGTGTACTTACAACTGGCGTAACTTCTTTACCAAGATATTGGCTCATGGCCTTATTATGATTTTCGGAAATGCCGTAGTGATCTCCGTACATCACGATAACAGAGTTTTCATATAAACCTGATTCCTTTAAGTCTGTAATGAAGTTCTTTACAGCTTCATCCATGTAACGGACCGTTTGGAAATAACGATTGACCGTACCGTCATTGGATGTATAAGGATCGATAAGCTTATCTTCTTCATCCAGTGTAAATGGATAATGGTTCGTCAGTGTGATCATCTTCGTACTGAATGGTTGAGGCATCTCTTTCATATGCTCAACAGATTGCGCAAAGAACGGAATATCCTTCATACCCCAGTTAACAGAATTTTCTTCCGTTACCTCATAGTCGGGTAAAGAATAGAAACGTTCATATCCTAAGGAATCATACATAATGTCACGATTCCAGAAGCTTTTATTATTTGCATGCATAGCGGTTGTATAGTATCCATTTTCTCCAAGCTTTTCCGTCATGGATTCAAACTCATTTCCTGAATGCGTGAAGAATACCGCCCCACGGTTCAATGGGTAAAGGGAATTATCGAGTAAAAACTCGGAATCAGACGTTTTCCCTTGCTGAGTCTGATGGTAGAAATTATCGAAGTAATAGCTTTCTCCAATAAAGTCATTCAGGAAAGGTGTAATTTCCTGACCATTCATTTCGCTATTAATGACAAAGTTCTGTAGTGATTCAAGTGATACGATGATCAAGTTCTTGTCCTTTGCCACACCAAACATTTCTTTATCAGGTTCGATGTAACTTGCGCGAACATAGTTATCAATATCCGCTAATTCACTGCCGTCTGCCATTGCTCGTTGAGCGGAAGACTTTGATTGTAAGAAAATATCATACACATGGTAATTATACGTTCCAATATTCTTTACTAACATTTCACGATCGAACGTTCTTGTCAGCAGCTGTGGTCGTTCCGATTCTGCCAAGCCAAGGTTAAAGAAAACAAGGGCCGTGGCAACTAGGAAATACGCACGTCGATTGGCTCTGCTATAGTTTTGCAGAGAGAACCATGTTGGCTTTAACTTGATGAACAGAATTAACACAATGACATCTGTAAAATAGAATAAATCCTTCCAGCTCATAATGGCGCTGGCACTCGTACCTAAATCAGAGAAATTGCTTGTTTGAAACAGGACGGGGAGTGTCAAAAAGTCATCAAAGAATCGATAGAAAACAACGTTTCCGTATAGGATAAACGATAGGACGAAGCTTGCAGTGATAATATAGCGGGTGCGAGACTTATCCTTCTTAAGAAGTAGTCCTACTCCGAAGATAAAAAGTAAGAAACTTAGTGGGTTGATGAAGAGTATAAGTTCTTGGAGTGTATTTTCTATCTTTATATCAAAACTAGTTTTATAGACAATGTACGTTTTAACCCAAAGGAGCAATGCAGCGATGATAATAAGAGAAGCCTTTGGTGTCTTTTTCAAATTCATTTAATCAACCTCCTTGCTACAAACGGTTCATTCGTATGTAACAAATTCATGTAATATTTGTAATGGTAAAATTAGGTAATCCCAGACGTGCAACCTTGACCTATCTTAATACTTTTTTTACAAAACGTCAAACTTCATTTCACATCACTCATGTATAATAATTATTTAAGTCTTATTCTCTTACCCATACTATTAGACGATTGAAACCGTTGAAAGTTTCAAAATAACTATATTTTTTAAAAACGGTTCCTTCGTCCCTGAGTCATAAAGACTAGTTGTGACCTTTAGTAGAATCACAGAAAAAAGAACCCTCCTTTACAGGAAAGCTCTTTCTCCACTGATTATGCAACTTTATTTCATCAGATCTTATTCTTTACCAACCAGGCTGCACCGATCACACCGGCGTCATTTCCAAGTGTAGCAATGCTCAAGTTTGTTGAAGTACGGACGGTAGGGAATGAAAATTGCTTGAAATATTTCACGACCGGGGTTAATAAGATCTCACCCGCTTTGGAAACTCCTCCACCAATGACAATCTTTTCAGGATTCAGGGCATTCCCTAAATTCGCGAGGGACAACCCTAAATAGAAGGCTAATTGATCAATGACTTCAAGGGCAAGTTCATCCTGTTCTCTGGCTGCATCAAAAATATCCTTTGCACTGACTGTTCCATGGGACTCTCTTATCCCTCGCAGGACAGACGCTTTCGTTGTAGCATCCAGTTTTTCATTTGCGAGACGAACGACTCCAGTAGCAGAAGCAACCGTTTCCAAACAACCGGTCTTTCCACAGTTACACTGGAACCCACCTTCAGGAACAACGGTAATATGCCCGATTTCACCACCTGCACCTTTCACCCCGTGCACGATATCTCCATTGGTTATGACTCCCCCACCAACACCTGTTCCAAGGGTCACACAGACGATATCCTTCGCTCCGTCTCCTGCACCTTTCCACATTTCACCCAGTGCTGCGCAGTTTGCATCATTATCAATAACGGCTGATAAACCTGATTCCATTTCAAGTAAATCTTTTAATGGCGTATTTTTGTCCCAGCCTAAATTAACGGCTTCGTAAATAATCCCTTTCGCCATATCGACAGGTCCCGGCGCACCCATTCCGATTCCGACCAGTTTATCTTTTGATTGATCTAAGTCTTCAAGCTTCTTATCAATCGCTTTAGCAATATCTACAATAATATTTTTGCCATTCTCTGATTTATCAGTAGGGATTTCCCATTTATGTAAGAGCTCACCGTACTTATTCAAGAACGCGATTTTTGTCGTCGTTCCTCCTAAATCTACACCAACCAACCATTTTTCTGTCATCTTTATCACCTGTCCTGTTTTTCTTTTTCAATTTCTATTTCATGTCGCAACAAAAACAAAGCTGTTTGAAAATCCCGCGTTTCGATCAGCTGGGATTGATAAAGTTCTATTAGTTCGCCTTCCATTAGTTGCAGGTCAGAAAGACGATGCCCAACATAGATAATGGTTCCATAACTTTTTAATAACTGTTGGATATCATAAATCGTTTTCATATCATACACCCTGCTTTCTATCATTCACATTAAAGTATAAGTGAAAATCCCCATCTTCTCAATACGCAGCTATCAAATATCCCTTCTAGGTTCTTTTCACGAAGGTTGTTGTTATATAACAAAGATGAGATATGACTCTGTCAACCAGAGTGTGCTGGATGGTGAGGGGAACTGCTCCGCTTTCCGCGGACGTGCGGCCAAGCCTCCTCAGCTTCGCTTCCGGGGTCTCGGCACGCCCGTACTTCCGCAGGAGTCTACGCAGTTCCCCTCACCATCTTTAATAGATTTTTCATAACAGAGTTTAATAGTGAGAAAAACAATTAAAATGAAGACAGCCTATCTAAGAATTTGGTTACGACTTTCAAAACCCTGGGGCATGATTAGCAATCGAGAGAATAGTCGTCCAATGTTCCACCACATTATATATCTGCGTTTTCATTTGGGGTTAAATCCCACCTTGTAGTGTTTTGTATTCTTAGTAGGAAGTTTCTTTTTATGAACAAACTTTCTACAATATGAGCTATTTTTGTAATCTCTTATCTATATTTATAGGCAGTTAGAATGTAATAGCACAGAGTGGATTGTAGCGGAAGGCACTTGACTCCTGCGGGAAATAGAGGAAAGGTCGAGACCCCACAGACGGAACGTCGAGGAGGCTCGACTTCCTCCCCGCGGAAAGCAAGTGCCTGGAGCGGAAAGGAACGGTCAACATTTTGTTCGCAAATCACTGTTACAAGAAAAAATTATGAACAGAGCCTATCTAAAAAACAAAAAAGACCTCCTTAATGGAATATTCAATAAGGAAATCTCTTCATCTTATATTAACGATCGGGATCTTTCGGGTGTAAGAATCTTGGTCGTCTGTTTTTCAACGGCATTGGCGAACGCAGGAATACGTCCCGGAATGCTCTCAAATTAAACGGAATAAATGGCCACATATATGGAATATCAAATGAATTCATTCTTGAAAGCATGATAATCCATAGCAGTATACCCACCACAAATCCGTACACTCCGAATAATGCAGTACAGATCAATAAGAAGATCCTGACTAACCGGTTGGCTAAGCTCATCTCATAGCTTGGCGTTGCAAAGGTACCGATTGCTGCAATGGCCAGGTAAAGGATGACTTCGTTAATTAAGAGACCAACTTCCACCGCCACTTGTCCAATCATTAACGCAGCAACGAGACCAAGGGCCGTAGCTAACGAAGAAGGGGTATGAATAGCTGCCATCCTTAGAATATCGATTCCGATTTCAATGATTAAAAATTGGAGGAACAACGGTACTTCCCCAACATCATTTGGCCCGACATAACTCATTGCTTCCGGCAATAGTTCAGGATGAATGGCAAATAAATAATAAAACGGCAGTAAGAAAATCGAACTCCACACAGCGATAAACCTGACAAAGCGTAAGTAGGCTCCAACTGAAGGCTTATTCCTATATTCTTCTGCATGCTGGAGGTGATGCCAAAAAGTTGTCGGTGTAATCAAGACACTCGGTGAGCCGTCCACCATAATAATGACGTGCCCTTCATATAAGTGCGCAGCTGCTGTATCCGGCCTTTCCGTATAACGGACCATGGGATATGGATTCCAGTGGCGCCCGGCAATAAACTCTTCCAGCGTCTTCTCTCCCATGGGAAGACCATCTGTGTCGATCTTCGATAGGGCATCTTTGATTTTATGGACTAAATTTGGATCGGCAATGTCTTCAATATAGCTGATGACTATATCTGTTTTGGATCTTCTCCCAATTTGCATATATTCCATTCGAAGCGAAGGATCGCGAACTCTCCTTCTTGTCAGAGCTGTATTGAACACAATCGTCTCGACATACCCGTCCCTGGAACCCCTCACCACCCGTTCGATATCTGGTTCCTGAGGTCCTCTGACTGGATACGTTCTTGCATCAATCATAATGACCTTGTCAATACCATCCACCACAAGGGCTGTGGGACCTGCCAATACTAAATCGATCACTTGGTTCAGATCATCTACTTGCTCGATCTCTATGTAAGGAATGTACGTCTTCAATAATTTTTCTAACGTGTCTTCTTCTAATTGTTCAGGACTAAGTCCTGACAAAAGCTTCATCAGATAATGCATAATATCATCTTTAACAAAGCCATCCACTAAAAACATCGCCATTTTTCTCTCAGCATACTCCAAATCCAATTGAATGACATCAAAGCTTTTGTCTACTGCTAAGGTATCCCTTAGATAATTGGTGTTTTCTTCAATCTGAGTAGAGACAGGCTTTTTCTTTTGATTTGTCATTAGCCTTCACTCCCAATACCTTTACATGAATTTCCATCTTTACCATCCTAGACAAAGCAACTAGAAAACATACATCCTATCATATTGATATCATGCGCTTCATACTATTTACTAAATGGACATACTACTGGAGTGAACGAAATGAAGCAAAGACTAAAAGAAGCCATGCCCTTTCTTGTCATCATGTGCATTGTTGCTCTTGGGATTCAATATGTTTACAAGCCCCAAACGGAGGAAAGCATTATTTTTTTCCCGATAAATGAACATGTTTCCTATGAATCTGCCACTACCCTTCTGATGCTTCAACCCGAGAAGAAAAATGATCATTATGAGGTGAACTGGAAGGTATCTTCAAAGCTTGATACACCTGCCTATTTACGTCAGGATGTCGGCTTTTTATTTATGAACGGGAGACTAAAAGGGCTCATGAACGAATGGGAACAGGACACCGATCAAATTGTTGAGGAATCAACCATAAAGGGAAAAGAAAGTAGTCTCCTTCAAGCTGTGTCTTTCCACTATTCTGAAATTCATGAAACGGAAACAGATTTAACGAGTGCTCAGAAAATGTCTGAAGATACACTGTATGTGATTGATTCGAATTTCAGCCCATTAAATGCCTTCCGACAACCCGGTACAGATGCAGAAAAAGAATGGAAAAACATACTGGACAAAGTGACTTCCCAACAGCTTGACTATCAATGGGAAAAGGCAATCGCAGCCATGAAAATCCCTATGGAAGACTATACATCCTTTCCATTGACTCAACTCCCTAAATTAGAAAATCAACCTTTGGAAGGATTCACCGAGCAAGAATGGGAACGTGTTATAGGCAACCTATGGGAAGGACTTTATAAAAACTATTATTTAGGAATTAAAAAAGAGGACGGCTCTGTCATTGAGTCAATAGACAGTTCCATCCCACTTATATTAGTGAAAAATGATCGAAAGGAAGTTCTCGTGTTACTGATTGATAAAAATGGAGAAGCTTCTGTACTTAAACAACAGATTTCCATTTAAGTGTTCTCCTGTAACTCTTTATAAAGTTTTTCATAATTTTCATCCTGCCTATTTAATTCATAGGCTTTTTTTGCATGAACAAGAGCTTCCTTTCTGTCACCTGAGTCGATCAGAATTAACGCAAGATTGTAGTGAGCTTCATGAAACTCACCATTTTCCTGGATTGCATCTCTCAAATGATCTTTCGCTTGTGTTAATTTGTTCATCTTGATTTCAGCATATGATAAGTAGAAATATGTCTGTGCATTTGGTGAGCCATTTTCAACCACCGGGACAAGAATATTTTCCGCTTCCTCCCACTCTTGATTGGAAATCTTTTCTTGAGCCACGCCATTCACAGTGTTAACGTCCCAAGAGGTTGGATCTGCACCAATCCCCCTCGACACAAGAACCCCAACAAGTAGGATGCTTCCCGTCAGAAATAGCAATTGACGCAGCGGGCGGAGAGCATTCGGCAAGCTGACCATTCCTGCTGCGAGAAAGCCTCCCACCAATCCACCGATATGACCTGCATTATCAATTCCCGGGATGGTAAATCCCAGGACTAAGTTCAATAGGATCACCGCAATAATATTGGTACCGATCGTTCTAAAGAAAATTTTCGGATATAATACACCGAAATACAGCAGTGCACCGAAACAGCCAAAGATCGCGCCACTGGCCCCTGCAGAAAGATTGGATGTGAAAAGGAAGCTGGCTAGAGATCCCGCAATTCCCGATATCATATAAATGAAGATGAATCTGAGTCGCCCGAACATTTTCTCCACTGCCATTCCCAGATAAAATAGTGCCAGCGTATTCATAAGTAAATGCAGTATTCCTATATGCAGAAAGATTGGGGTTACAAGGCGCCACCACTCTCCTTCTATCATGAGGGGATTGTACTTGGCACCGAACTCAATCAGTGTTTGTGGATCCTTGCTTCCACCATTTAGTTCAAGAATGAAGAACATGATCAATTGGAGTGCAATGAAGAAATAGGTAAAGAACGGCTTTCCTTTTTCAAACAGCTGCCTTTCCTTTTGTATCTGTTTGGAAGAAGAAGTCATGGTCATGCTTTTTATCCACTCTACATTGGCATCCAATACTTCCGGGGGGAGGTCCCATTCCCCGTCATTGAATAAAGGGTCATTCCTAAGCGTTTCGACACTCTGATCACCATGAAGAAGAAGTGGCTGAACGGATGTCTTTTGATTGTTCAGGGATTCCTGGAATAAGTCCGGATCTGCATCTACAGGTGGATAAGTGGAGACATAGATATTCTTCATTTGAAGCTGTCTTTTCCCAAGGGATTTTCTGATTTTCTCCCCATTCACGGAGGTCGATTCCATATCCCGCTTGACCCAGTTTCCCCAATCCAGATCTTTCCGGACCATTCGAATGACGTTCGCTTCTTTCTTACCGGTATTCTCCAGCCATATTTCATCCTGATTGGGTGAGAGGTTAAGAATTCGATAGTGTTTATCTTCAACGAGATGATAAGCTATCTTCCAAAACAAATAATGATAACGTAAATCCACATCATCCACTACTTTCTTTTTTTAAGAAATCTTATTCTACCCCTACTATACCGAACCTTTTCTTAACCTGTAAAACAAAAAAGACTGTAAGAGGGGTTTTCCCCTTACAGTCTTTTTCACTGTTATCCTCTGAATGCACCTTGAATGAATTTAGAGCGAATACCGGGTATCCCCATGGCTGCTTTCACAGCAAATTTTCTAATGAGAAAGTTCCCTAGAAATACATTTAACAGTCGATATCGATTCGGAATCAGAAAAAGAACCAAACCGCCCAGCACTAACCATTTTGTCCATCCGTTCATGATGATCCCTCCTGCTAGTAGTTTGGATCATTATCGAGAAGCTTATTCCACTAAATTACAAGGAAACGATACTTTCTTTCGGTACCGTCAATAGAATATGAGCATAAGTAATCCTGCAAAAAGACTCGACATAGCATTCACTGTCTCATTATTCATGAGAGGAAGCCCTTTCGTTCTTTCTGTGTGATGTCCACAATGAACGGATGACTCTGTTCGAAGATCGCAGACCGGACACCGGTACTCCAACTGAATGAACGCGCCCAGAACTGTATCCAGGATGTTTCCTAAAAACCCGGAAAGGAGAAGGAGTAAGAAGAGAGAGACATCCCCGACATTCAACAAGATCAATGAGGCCAGTGAGATAAGGGCAGATCCAATTAAAGCCGCTACCGTACCGGTGATGGAAACCGCACCCGACGTGCCTTTGGGAACTCTCCTGAACGTTCTTATGGAAAACGGCATTTTATGACTGAGAGGACCGATTTCTGATGCCCATGTATCAGCGTTTGCCCCCGCGATCGACGCAATGAAGGCCAGGGTCCATACTTCGTTTCCCGTCACACTGAATAATATGGCAAACAGGGCTGCAGGACCTCCATTCGCCAACACTTGCTGCCAGTCCCTGATGGACGTTTTCGCTAAGCGCTCCTCGATCCCTATCTTGCTTTTCTTAAAAAGGCGTGACCATATGCTTGATGACAAGAAGAACACGCCTAATATAAACAGCCCCTCAAACCCATATGAATAGCCAATAGCGAGGCCAATCATTATGGCCATTACAGCGCCTGAGAGACTTAAATTACTGGTTTTCCACCCTGCTATGGCGATGGAGAAAATAAAAAGGAGAAGAAAGAAATACTCAAGAACCACAATCGATCCGTCCCTTTTCCGTCAAGATCGTTCCAACGGGTATGTCGAAAGATTCGATTGGCAATGTGTCGACCATTTGCTCCACAAAGGCAAGGGACATTGTCAGACCCGGATAGCTTGAGAGTAACCTGTCATAATATCCCCCACCAAACCCCAACCGGTATCCCTTTTCTGTATAAGCCAAACCAGGAACGATCATCAATTCAATAGCGTCATTATGTACAACGGCCGACTTGTCAGGGGCTGGTTCATACAAATCAAAATAGGATGGTTCGAGCTGATGGAAATCAAGAAGCTCATAGAAGACCAATTCACGGTTTTCCGGAAAACATTTCGGGACTACTACGGTTTTCCCTTCCTCCCATCCCCGTTTGATGATGTTCCACGTATTGATTTCCGGAAGCTTTGAAATGGTCACCGCGATAGTGGTACTGTTTTTCCACTCAGGAGACTGAAAGAGTAATTGTTCAATTTGGAAACACTTTTGTTGAAACGCTATATGATCGATCGATTTCAATATTTGAAGCTGAAGATTCCGCAGTTCTTTTTTTCCCATATTAGATATCCCTCCATGCTTACTATACAGATATTATTTTAATGGATTCTCTATGTAAATGCGATGTTGTGACAGTTATGAGCATAAAAAAAAGCAGCGGATAAAATCCGGCTGCTTATTTCGTTTCGCGGTGAAGAGTCACACGCTTTAATTTCGGGCAATATTTTTTTAGCTCAAGACGGTCTGGGTTGTTACGCTTGTTCTTAGTTGTAATATAGTTACGCTCACCAGTTTCTGTGCAAGCCAAAGTAATGTTTACACGCATTATTGTTTCCCTCCAAACATATACATCTTCTACTATTCATACGACTTTTATATAATATCATTTTTCTTTCGGAAATGCTAGTCCGTTTTTTATTCTATCGCTTAAATTTGAAACCTCTTCTTCAAAAGCACCTTCAATGGCATACACTTTGCCTTGTTTCACTTCAAAAGGCTTGAATGAGAAGTCTAACATATAGACCATCATATTAAGGCCATTGGTGATCGGATAGTAGTAAAGGCTTCCGTTACTCAGGGATTTTTTCCATAGTTGTAAACCTTTCAAATTAAGGGGATAGATTGTTTTCTTAACAGAGCCCGCGCAGGAAACAATATTCGTGATGGCAACACGTTTACCACTGTAATTCCAGAACGTATCCTTAGATAATGATAAGACCCCAACTCCATCTTCTTTACAAGCGAGCCATTCAATGAGAAAAAAAACCTTAAAATGCCTGCTCTCCTTTGTGGTATTTTCCATTTCGAAGGCAAAGGATTCTCCCCACCCTTCAATATGTTCGTGAATTTTCACATTTATGCCGGTAAGAGTGGTTAGTTTCTCTGAGTAAAGGGGTACATATTCATTATTCCTGTTCCAGGCTATTCCTTGGATATGGAACTTTTCATTCGGATTCTCCTTCATTAGCCTCTACACCTTTTGCCAGATTTTTATTTTCTTTCCATAATATCTGGCAAGCTCCCTTGCCAGATTCCGTCTGTCAGCTTTGGAATAAATGATGAATCCTCTTTTTGAATCACTGATGATTTTCGTTCGGCCACCATCTCTATGATCAAAAACGATTTCTTTCTGACTGGAGGAAGACGGAACGGTTTCCAGTAATTTAGCAAGGACGATGGGTTTTTTACCATTTGGACACGCTACTTGAAGTCTGGTGATAAATGGCTCTATAAAGTCTTTAGAGTGGTGGGAGCCTTTTATAAAGGAGGGGGGAGAATATTGCCCCCTCATGAGATCATCACGTGCACATTTATATTCTTCCGGGTTTCCGATATCTCTCCAATAGGCACTTGTTTTGAAGACATAGACTTCCTCATTGTTCGTAAGCAGTTGAGGAATGAAATCCTGACCGAAATCCCTCGCTCCTAAGTGAGCATAGCGATCAAGCAGTCTTGGATCTAACATATATACCCCGGTGTTCACCTCATTTCCTACCCACTCTTCCGGCTTTTCAATAAAATTAACCAATTTCCGATTTTCGTCTGTATGACAAATCCCATATTCTTTTGGATTCTCTACTTCTTTTGAGACCACGGTCATTACCGCTCTTTTCTCATAATGGAATTCAATGACTTTATCTATTGGAATATTCGTGAATGCATCTCCACTTAACACCAGGAACGGTTCACGAAGTCTGTGCCTGGCGAGGAAGACCCCTCCTGCTGTTCCAAGGGGTGATTTTTCCTCCAGATAGGTAATGTTTACATTGAACCGTTTCCCATCACCAAAATAGTCTTTAATCGTTTCGCCTTTGTAACAGGTGGTGATGAGAATATCTTTAATTCCATATGACCTGAGGAGGTTGATGCTGTATTCCAGAATTGGCTTATTCAGAATCGGAACCATCGGCTTTGCAATCGACATTGTATAGGGTCTTAACCGCTTGCCTTCTCCACCTGCCAATATCACGGCCTTCATCTTTTTATGCCTTCTACTTTTGATTGAAGAAGCACATCATCGTATACGTGGATGGTTTGTTCAGCGATCCGGTCCCAACTAAACATGGATTGAGCCATTTTGAAACCGAGATTCCCTAATTGCTCCGATTTTGAAGGATTTTCAATTAATGAGACCAATTGTCCATAAAGGCTTTGTTCATGATTGGGCTCAAATAATAAGCCAGTTTGTTCATGTTTCACGATTGATTTAAGTCCTCCTGTATTGGATGCGACCACCCCTTTACGGAAAGCCATCGCCTCCAGGGCAACAATACCGAATGGCTCATAAAGGCTAGGGAAAATAACCGCTAAACAATTTTTCAAATAATCATTCCGCTCCCTATCAGAAATGTATCCGATGAAGGACACACAATCACCTAGGTCTTCATGGGCTACCATTTGACGATAATGCTCTAACATCGGGCCTTTTCCTGCTATGATAAACGAGATGTTGAATCCTTCTCTCTTTAACTGTGAGGCTACCCTGATAATCGTGTCGAACCCTTTCTCATGAACCATCCGTCCGATTGAAAAGAAATACGGAGTGGATGGCTGTACAAAGCTATAAGGAGAGGATTGATCGAGCTTCTCCAATTCCACCCCATTTGGTATCACAGCGACTGGTGCTTCGATAGTAAATAGGCTCTTGATCTCCTCTTTCATATGTTCACTGCACACAATAAGATGGTCGGATGCACGAATGAGAAGTTGCTCCTCCCGGTGAATCTTGTGTTGCAAATCTGTGTAAATCCCCTGATTCCGTCCATGTTCCGTTGCATGAATGGTCGTTATGAGAGGAATCGAATAATACTCTTTCAGTTTCATTGCTGAAGTGGACACAATCCAATCATGGGCATGAATATGAGTGATTCTTTCATCTTTTAAGAGATCATGAGCGTAATGAATGAACGCCTGATTTAAATCAAATACCCATGTGAAGAAGTCTTCTTCATAGGGATGCAGGGGATGCACACGGTGAATCGTAACCCCTTCCATTTTCTCAAGTGACAGGGCATCATTTGCTTTTGTCGTAAGAACGTGCACCTGTTTCCCTTTTTTCACAAGATTATTAGCCAGGTCATACACATGCCTCGAGAGTCCCCCCACGATATTCGGCGGGTATTCCCACGAGAGGACCAGAACGGAATCCTGTTTCACTGCTTTCTCTTCTACATTGCCTGCGAAGAGCTTTTCAAGGATTTCATCAGATGGGAATGGAACGACCCTTTTACGATGAAGGAATAAATGTTCATCAACCTTACTCCCCGTTACCATATCAAGTAAGCTGTCAAAGTGAATAGTCGTCAAGCCAGACTCAATATTCGTCCCTTCCATGCTCGCGACCCATTCCCGCATTAGTTGATGTGCGACCTCTGTCTGTTCTGCAGAAGAATACAGATCGTCAAGTTTCTCTTCCATACGATGAATGATCCGGATATTCTTCATGGCCGGGTCAGATAGAATCGGGCTCTGCTTCTCCATCCTAAGATAACCAAAACCTACTCTGGAAAGAGCGGTAGAAGATTCCACCTTCTCCTCTAATGAGTGGGTGATCTCTCCATTCATCCATTCACCGTAGCTAGAATGATCCTCGATGAAAACAACGGAGAGTGAATGAACGTTCTCTTCTAATGCTCCGATTCTTCCTTCTGAAACCGGTATTAACTTTAACCCCCTGGGTGTTCTTATGACACCGCTATCCCTCTCTTTTTCACTATGTTCATACGAGAAGGAGGAAATAAAGGTGAATTCAATTCCTTGCTTAGTAAGGTATAAGTCAATTCCAGGAACATATGCTGCCCGCGGTAACCAAAAAAACTTCGGAATCATTTGGAAATACTGCTTATACAACAACGTACTCATGCGCACCTGTGATTCAATCGCCCTCGGAGTCCTGTAATGTGTCAGTGGAAATGAGCTTACAGTCGTAGGAATGACGGTAGCTTTACCTTCTACCACCAGACTCTTATAGGCTTGTACGAAATTCATGTCATGGGTCGACCACTGAGAATAGATCAGCTGCCATTTACTCTTTTCATGCGGCTCTGCTTGTAGAAGATTGGATTGAATGATTGAGTGGGCTTTCTCCTTAAACTCTTCACTCATAAAAAGGGAGAAGAGGGTAGGATTCATCACGACAGGTATCGCGGATGCTCCGTTACGCTGCAGAAGATCTAATAATGCACTATTTTCGAGAAGGATGGATGTCAGTAGATCTTCTCTTTCGTTACATTGTGAAAAAGCCATTTCGTTAAATTGTGGATATATCATCACTGCCGAAAGTCCTTTCATGCCTTTTCCTCCTGATTCATTACATAATACGAATAGGTGCTCACATGCTCCACCCATTTCGGTTCTTTAATTAATCCTTGCTCATATTCAAATAACTCTTTCATACTATGATACTCCTGATGATGGGACGTTCTTGGGGTATGTAGTACATTGGAGCGTGTGAATGCAACAAAGTCACCGGACGGTAAGCGCAATCCAATTTCCATACAGTAGCTTCTGTTTTCCTTTAGACCATTTACAAACCAATCACTCTCTGTATGGGGAACATATGAATCTGAATATGAGTGATGATTATGCCCGTTAAAGGACATCGATGTAATATCATATAAACGAAGGACAAAAGATTGAGGGTCATCATTCATTTTAAAATGGCTTTTCACATGGCGAATCCATTCTTGTGTAATATTCCAATAGCAATAGATTCTGGATGACGTAGAGAACATGATTGATAATTCAGTGGCACGCGGGTTTTTCGCACGGGGCTTAGGCATCTTTCTTCCAAAGGAAGCTCTTCCTACTCGTTTTTTCGGTACTTCCGGCTCAATCACTTCTACAGGGGCACCCACATTTACAGTAGGATTCCCCTGAGCCTTCTGATACTTCACCCATTGATATTGAACTTTCCCAACGGTCGTGTTCAGCTCTTTGGCAATTTTCCTGAATGACACTCCTTGTTCTTTTAACCGAATGATTTCTGTGATCAAAACAATTCCTCCTAAAGAGTAACCAAATATTATATAATTTCAATCTAAAAATTATGACAATTATCTATGAATTCATCGTAACACCCTATTCAAAAACCTACAATAAACGCATTTTGTCGTATCTTGTTAAACGTGGTGATAGTGGGGTTTATCATGCATTTTTTTTTCAAATTATTATGCTGAAATGATATTAAAGCGATTACATTACCAGAACGACAAGATTCTTTCATAATTGCCCAGTGACATTCGACAAAATATTGGTTCTTTCCACAAATTTATCCTTCCATCATATAGAGATAAGCCATTATCTATGCTATAACTAAAGGAGAATAATACTGCATGAGGTGATATAGTGGATTTACTATTCATTGGATTAGTAAGCTTCTCTATCCTATTACTAGTCATTTCGTTTTTCCAACGGGATCGGTATCGTGATATTGAAAAAGACATGGAAGAATTGTCAATGAATGTTCTTCAGGAGCATTATCAGTTGAAGAAGAGAATACGGGTACTGGAAGAAGAGCTGATGGTGGATGGTGACTTCCCATTAAAAAGAACAGCCCCAGTCAGGAAACCTATTCATGAGGTCGTGAAAAATCAAGTCATTGCGTTATATCAACAAGGTATACCTGTCGAACAAATCGCAAAACAATCCGCACTTTCTAAAACAGAAGTTCAGCAACTCATTTCGAAGCTGTAACAAAACATAAGAAAAGCTGTCCCGAAAAAGGACAGCTTTTTTTGGTAGTGTCTATTCATTCAAGTCGTAACGACGACCCTTCACTAGATAGAATACACCTTCTGCAATGTTTGTTGAATGATCCGCAGCTCTTTCAAGATAACGGCAGATGAATGAGAGCTGAGTAATCTGAGCCGTGAATTCAGGCTTTTCTTTATTGAGAGTCAGAAGCTCTACAATCGTTTCACCATATAAGTCATCCACCTTATCATCCATATCAGCGATTCTCTTTGCTTTCGCCACATCTTCTTCGACAAATGACTCTAATGTAAGCTGAATCATTTCAGATGTGATGGCATGCATTTCTTTAATATGATGAATCGGTTTAATCAGAGGTTCATTACCAATACGGATCGTTGATTTCGCTACATTCACAGCGAAATCTGCGATTCTTTCCAAGTCTGAAGCAATTTTGATCGCAACGATGATTCTTCTTAAATCAGTTGCCACTGGCTGTTGCTTAGCTATAGTCAGAATGGCTAAATCATTGATTTCCTCTTCCAGATCATCGGCTTTTTGGTCGCCTTCGATAATGGCAAGCGCCGTATCAACATCCTTCTCTTCTAACGCCACAATACTTCTCTCAAGTGCAATCTTTGCAATATTCCCCAAATCCATTAGTTTGGTTTGCAACTCTTTTAAATTCGCATCAAATTGTCCTCTTACTGCCATGTTTATGCCCCTTCCTATTTCAACACTTTATCTTCTCAATAGTAGGAATTAAACACCTATTGGCATTTATCCTTCTTCTAATGTGAATTAACCGAAACGACCGGAGATATAGTCTTCTGTACGCTTATCAGATGGAGTAGAGAAAATTTTATCTGTTTTGTCAAATTCAACTACTTCCCCGTTCAGGAAGAAGGCTGTGCGATCAGAAATACGTGCAGCCTGTTGCATATTATGAGTAACAATAATAATACTGTATTCTGTTTTTAACTCTTGAACCAGTTCTTCAATCTTTAATGTAGAAATCGGATCAAGAGCAGAAGTAGGTTCATCCATTAGAATGACATCCGGCTCAATGGCAAGACATCTTGCTATACAGATACGCTGCTGCTGTCCACCTGATAGTCCATATGCATTTTGATTCAGACGATCTTTCACTTCATCCCAAATTGCTGCACCGCGTAAGCTTTTTTCAACAATTTCATCCAGCATTTTTTTGTTTTTGATTCCGTGAATGCGTGGTCCATATGCAATGTTATCGTAAATCGATTTCGGAAAAGGATTTGGCTTTTGGAATACCATTCCTACTTTTGTACGCAATTCCTCAACGCGGTATTTACTGTCAAAAATGTTGCGATCGCGATAGATGATATCACCAGAAGTCTTTACGCTTGGAATCAATTCGATCATTCGGTTTAATGTTTTGATATACGTTGACTTACCACACCCTGAAGGTCCAATAATTGCCGTAACTTCATTTTCCATGATATCCAGGTCGATATTCTTTAACGCATGATTCGTACCATACCATAAGTTCAATTGTTTCGTTTGATATACCGCTTCTTTTGTTTCTTTAAGATTAACCATGTTACTTTCTTTTGATTTGATCGTTTGCATTTCGAAAGCCTCCTTCATCCAATAAAAAACCAATTAATAACTTATTAATATCTCTTCTGAAACTTATTACGAATTAACACTGCAATCGAGTTCATTATTAGTAGTAGGCCCAACAGGATGATGATTCCTGCAGCTGCCACATCATGGAAATCTGCTTGTGGTCGTCTTGTCCAATCGTAAATTTGCATTGGAAGTGCTGTGAATGTATCCAAGATGGAACCTGGTGTAAATAATAATATCGTTGGTACACCGATAACGACGAGGGGCGCTGTTTCTCCGATTGCACGGGAAAACGCTAAAATGCTTCCTGTCAATATCCCGGGTATTGCAGCTGGTAATACGACTCTTGTAATGGTCTGCCACTTTGTAGCACCCATCCCATACGAAGCGTCCCTTAGCTCTCTTGGTACCGAACGGATCGCTTCCTGTGCCGCAACAATAATGACAGGAAGTATGAGCAAACTCATCGTCAAACCGGCTGCCAGTACACTTTGACCAAGGGCAAATGCCCGGGCAAAGATCGTTAAACCCAAAAGACCAAATACCACGGAAGGAACACCTGCAAGGTTTGAAATATTCACTTTGATAAATTTATTGATTTTGTTTTGTTTAGCATATTCTTCTAAATAAATGGCCGTCCCCACTGCTAATATGAATGAGACAATGACAACAACCAACATCAGCCAGATCGTACCCATAAAGGCGGCATAAATCCCTGCTTTTTCAGGGAATCTCGATCCCACATTTTGTAAGAATTGCAAATCCAAGTATCCAATTCCTTGAGTGAATACCCGATATAATAATACAGATAATATGACTAAGCCAAATAAAGTCGCCATTAAGAAAAGCCCTTTAAAGACGCTATTCACCATTAGTCTGGAGGACATCTTTTTCAAGACATTTTCCTGATTGATATACTTCATGATTAATACTCCTCTCTGAATCGCTTAGAGATGTATTGAGCAAGCAGGTTCATACCTAGTGTGAATAAGAATAGTGTGAAACCTACTGCATAAATACTATAGTAAATCGTCGTTCCATATCCTGCATCTCCTGTGCTTACCTGAACGATGTACGAAGTCATCGTTTGGATGGAATCAGTAACATTCCAAGAAAGGTTTGGAGAAGCACCTGCAGCAACCGTTACAATCATGGTCTCTCCAATTGCACGGGAGATGGCAAGAACAATCGATGCAACAATGCCTGATACAGCAGCGGGTAAGACAACCTTAAGTGCAACTTCTAATTTAGTTGCCCCTAATGCCTGTGCACCTTCACGTATGGAATTCGGAACAGACGACATCGCGTCTTCAGATAGGGAAGCAATCATGGGAATAATCATGATCCCAACTACAATTCCAGGACTTAATGCATTAAATATACTCAATTCAGGTATAAAGGACTCCAATACAGGAGTAACAAATGTTAGAGCAAAGAATCCAAATACGATTGTTGGGATCCCTGCTAATACCTCTAATATCGGTTTGATGAATCTTCTTGAACGATCTGTTGCATACTCACTCAAATAAATGGCGGAAGCAAGTCCTATCGGTACTGCTACCACTACAGCTATTCCGGTAATCTTCAATGTTCCTGAGATTAAAGGAAGGATTCCGTAACTTGGATTCTGATTAGAAAATGGAAACCATTCTGTTCCTGTTATGAAATCAAATACGGATACCCTTGTGAAAAATGTAAATGTTTCAAAGATAAGAGTAAATACGATACCTATGGTTGTTAATACTGAGACCCCGGCTATTGCAAACAAGATCCATGGGATAGACTTTTCAACAGAGCGATTCAAGCTTTTCCCACTATTTTTTGATATCATCTCTGCAACAGAATATGATGATTCTTTTGAATTTGAAGCCATAAAATGCAAACCCCTTTCATCCACATGACAAGATGAGAAGCAAGTAATCGCTTCTCATCTCTTCATTTTGACTTTAACAACGATTAAAACTTATTTAAGACCTTCTAATTTTTCAGTAGCTTCTTTAATTTTATCTTCTGGAAGACTTACATAGCCAACTGCTTCTGCCATTTCAGCAGAGTTTTCCAGAGTGAATTTCATGAAATCATATACAGCTTCATTATCTTTAACAGAAGAGTTTTTAGCATATACGAACAATGGACGTGATAGTGGAGTGTATTCCCCGCTCTCGATTGTTTCGTTATTCGGCTCGACTCCGCCGATTTTAACCGCTTTAAGTTCTTCTTTATTTGCAAGGTAATAAGCATAACCGAAGAATCCGATCGCGTTTTTATCACCCGTCACACCTTGTACAAGAACGTTATCATCTTCAGAAAGCTGAATGTTTTGTTTAACCATATCTTTTTCTTCTAAGATTGCTTCGTTGAAATAATCATATGTTCCTGAGTCAGTACCAGGAGAATAGAATTTCACTTCTTCATCCGGCCATTCAGGATTGATATCAGACCATTTCTTTGTCTTTCCATCTTCAACCCAAAGCTTTTGAAGATCCTCGACTGTCATATCTTTTGCCCAGTCATTTTCTTTATTAACAACGATTGTAAGACCATCTTTAGCAACTTCGAATTCAGTGAAATCTATACCAGCTTCTTCCAGCTTTTGCTTTTCTTCGTCTTTAATTGGACGGGAAGCGTTTGAAAGATCAGTTTCACCTGCGATGAATTTTTCAAATCCACCACCAGAACCGGATACACCAATCGATACTTTTACATCAGGTTGTGTAGCTGCATACTCTTCGTTAACAGCTTCCATGATGGGAGCTACAGTCGATGAACCATCCATTTTTACACTGCCGGATAGTTGTTCTCCTGAACCATTCTCTGCTCCACCTTGAGCACCACATGCTCCTAATACAAGAGCTGATCCGATCATTGCTGACATTGCCAGATACTTAAAGCTTTTCATTCCTAAATTCCCCCTAAGAAACTTGGTTGTTTTGTCCTACGAGTAATAGATTAATAGATGAGTGTTAATGAGGTTTTAACCGTTTGTAAAGGTTTTGTAAATTCGACATTATTCTTCACCTTCAGACCCTTCACAGAACTTGAAGAACCTCATGAAATCCTTATTAAACATAGTATTAGACATACTTTTGCAAATTATGTAGTTCGCTTAAAAAACATCAAATATTTATAAGATTTAACCCTGATTCCCGTTTTCATTCTAAAAATGTTCTTTTGATCTTGAGTCAAAAGACTTAACACCATAAGAAAAAAGCTGATTTCCAGAAATACATTTCGTGGAAATCAGCTAAAGTTTGCTTAGTTATTCTGTTCTCTTTCTTCTTGCATTTGTTCTTCTGCCTCTTCAGCGTTTTCTACTTCCTTGTTAACTGAAGTAGGGTCCTTCACTTCTTCTGCACGTTTCTTCTTCAGTTCAAAGTACTTATCCATCACTCGTTTGGAGATGTATTTATTCACGTAAGGATCGGCCACTCCACTTCCTTGGATATGTGAAGCGGGAACCATTGTGGCATAAGCCACTTCCGGATTATCGAATGGAGCATAACCGATAAGGGTCGTATTATAGTTCAGCTCTCCATCCACATATGTCTCAGCGGTACCCGATTTACCCGCCGCATTATACGGTGCATCCTTAAATTGATCATACGCCGTTCCATCAGGGGAGTGGTACACCCGGTAGAAACCTTTTTGGACGTGCTCGATTTGGGCTTGTGTAGCTCCAATACGATTCAGCACATTCGTCTCTTTTTCAAACAGAATCGGTCCCAGGCTTTCCTGATCGTTTGTTGGCTCTCTTATTTCTTTCATGATATGTGGTTCCACACGATATCCATCATTAGCAATCGTAGAGATATACTGAGCTAATTGCATCGTTGTATACGTATCAAACTGACCGATCGCTAAATCAAGCAAGAAACCTGGAGTGGTGTCGTTACCTGTAAGTCCGGAAGACTCACCTGGCAGATCGATACCTGTTGGCACACCTAATCCAAATTGGGCATAATGATTACGTAGAATGTCGAATGCCTGTGGATTATTAATCATGGTTTCGTTCGGAATATATTCTCTTCCCGCAATTCTAAATGCAATTTTCCACATATAGGAGTTCGAAGATTTCTCAAGGGCGAACAAGTCCGACATCGGTATTCTTCCCGATCGATTAAACCATGAAGTTTTTGGTCGATCATTACCAATTTTTATTGGTTCATCTACCAGCACTTCACCAGGAGTCAAGTTCCCTGTCATGTATCCTGTTAAAACAGTGGCTCCCTTAACAACTGATCCAACTTCATAAGAAGACGTAAAGGTTCCTAACGCAGCATCCTTCATTTCGTACTTGCCTGTTTCGGAGTTCTTCACATACTGTTTTCCGGCCATGGCTAATATTTCCCCGGTACTCGGGTCAATCATGACCACGTAAGCACGATCCAGGTTAGGAGACTCACCGCGATTCACAATCTGTTTTCGTAATTCTTCTTCTATAATCTTTTCGACTTCACGTTGAAGCTCCATATCGATTGTCAGTACGATATCTTTTCCCCGTTGACCTTCTTGTACGAGTACAGATTCCAACACGCTACCGCCTTTAGTGACGTTTTTGATTTGTTCCTTTTGACCTTGCAGGACATCTTCATATTCTAATTCAACGTAACTCTTCCCTACACGATCATTCCGGTTGTAGTCTTTAGCTAAATAGGAATCTACCAGGTTCTTCGGCAAACCTTCTCTTGAGGAAGATACGTTCCCAAGAATCGTCCTCAACGTATCATCAAATACGTAGGATCGCTTCCAGTCTGTAGTGGTATTGATACCGGGAAGTTCGCTTAGATGTTCACTGACGACGGCGAATTCTTCCGGGGTGACCCCTTCGTTCTTCACAACTTGCGGATTTAATGCGTATCCGCTGGAGAACTCACGATAAATCGCAATGATTTCTAAATCTTTTTCAGTCAGTGACGCTAACTCATCCTCTGAGATCCGATCCAGTCTCATTTGGTACACTTTCGCGTTCACATCGTCTTCAGATAAATCTTCATTGTTTTGAAGCTTTTTTATTTCTTGTTCTGACACTTTTTTATCTGCTTGTTCTTTATTATTTAACAACCAATAATCTTTCTTGTCTCTTTCCGTCACTTCTTTTGTATCTTTTTCAATGTACTCAGAAAGCTTGGAGGCAACCTCCATCATCTCTTCGATCTTGGTGTTGTTAGCACGTGTGTACGTAATCGCATTCAGCGGAACATTATCCACGATCACATTACCATAACGGTCATACATTTTCCCTCGTGGCACACCTGTATTGACGACAACATCCTCTGTTCTCTCTACTTCCTTCTTGTAGCTTTCCCCGTTCACTATTTGAACGAGTCCCAGTCTAAGAACCAGAAGAGAAAACAATAAGAACACGGCAAAAAACAGCAGATTCATCCGAACGGGAACATGCGTCTTTCTTTTTCTCCTATTTCTTTTCAATCTTTCCAACCCTTCCTCTATGTAAAAATATCTTTATATCGTTACCATCCCTTCTTATTTTATAGAAAAATACAAGGATAATCTAGACATAAGCAAAGAGAGGAAATCTTTGCCTCTCTTTGCTTTAATATCCTATATGGGCAAGTCCACTTTTCGCACGAAGAAATAAATGAGGGTATGACCCGCTCCAAGCATTAGTAAAAGGATGGGGATACTCTCTTCGTGATTGAAAAATGTGACGGCAACTATAAAGGCTGTGACTGATACAATCCTTCCCAGATTCAAGAAAATTTCCCTCACGACAATATACTCAATTCTCATTTCAGCGGCGTTCCAGCCCGTTCCGATCACATCATATGTCATGGAAATATAGGGTACCAGGAGTATGGGGTACGCAATGGCGATCACCCCGGCATAGAGCAATAACTTCGTGTAAGTGACATCAAAAACAATCAAGAATATTGCCAGGTACAGAAGGATTCCACCTAATAAAATGGCCTTTTTCCGAAACTTTTTTTTAATCACCCTGGATGCAATGTAATAGCCAACGAATGCGATCCCTGAGTTAATGAGTCCGAATGTACCAATGGCAAACTCACTTCCCGTGCTGATGAACACAAACACAGAAATAATGAAGATAAACGTTCCTTCCCTCAATCCCTGGAAGAAGTGGGCGTTCGTAATGTGCCGCCAATTATCATTGTTTTTCCTTTCTTCCAGAATTCTGAGGAATAGATATCTTCCGGAGGCAGGTCGCCTTTTAAGAAAGAAGCTCATAAGGACGGCGATAGCAAATAGCAGGAGAGATAGACCGAACACAATGGTATATCCTTTAAATGAAGTAAACCTGGAAATGATGAAACCTGCGAGGATCGGTCCGATCATTCCTCCAGCTGACGTTAACGTACCGAGGAAACCATTGAAGAAATCTCTCGTTTCAGGTTCCGTGATTTCAAAGGTCAGCACATTAAACGCTAACCAGTAGAAGCCATAACCTATCCCGAGCAACGCCCCCAATACAACCAGAAAATTTTCAGCCGACTCCCCGAACGCCAATACAGATATGTAAAATAGAGCCAAAAAAATAACCCCGAAGCGTAACACAATCACCCGGTCTACTTTCTTTGCCAATCTTCCAGCTAATATAAACGTTATTGGCTGAAAGATCACCACGGTTAAATTATAGATACCTAAGTCAATGAATTCACCTGACTGCTTCCACAAGTAGATGTTTACGAATGTGTTTGAGAGCGCAATACTCAATGAATATAATCCACCGATCAACAGCAACAGAGTAAGATCTTTCGTTAAATCAATATCGCCTAATAACTTTTTATATCTACTCATTTGAAAAACTCCCCTTTAACGTACCCCTATCTTTTGAAAAAGGGAGGAAAGTTATACAAAAAAAAGAGAGGTTCTTAAAAGAACCTCTCTCCTCTACAAGTAAAATTATTTAGCAGCTGAATAACGCTTAGCTACTTCATCCCAGTTTACAACGTTCCAGAACGCACCGATGTAATCAGGGCGACGGTTTTGATAATTCAGGTAGTAAGCATGCTCCCAAACATCAAGACCTAAAACTGGTGTTTTGCCTTCCATTAGAGGGCTATCCTGGTTTGGTGTGCTTGTTACTTCTAATTCACCGTTGTTTACCACAAGCCAAGCCCAACCTGAGCCAAAGCGAGTAGCAGCAGCGTTAGCGAACTCTTCTTTGAATGAATCGAAGCTTCCGAACTTGGAAGAAATAGCATCTGCCAACTCTCCAGATGGAGCGCCTCCACCATTCGGGGATAATACTGTCCAGAATAGAGAGTGGTTAGCGTGGCCGCCACCATTGTTGCGTACTGCAGTACGAGCACCTTCAGGAACAGCGTCTAAGTTAGAAACAAGATCTTCAATGGATTTGCTTAGTAAATCATCGTGACCTTGAAGTGCATCATTTACTTTCGTAACATATGCATTATGGTGTTTCGTGTGGTGAATGTTCATTGTGTCCTTGTCGATATGAGGTTCTAATGCATCATATGCGTAAGGTAATTGCGGTAATTCGTAAGCCATTATAAATTCCTCCCTATGTATAGTTTCCTGAACAATGAATTCAGGCCGTTTCAGTATAAGATTACCAAAACTACTATATCTGTTCAAATATTTTGCCTTCTATTTCTCACTTTTCTCATACAAGAATAAAATTCCCTATATTTTCATTACTAGTCATAAGAATATATTTCCCCTTCAAATAACAAAAAAGAAATATACAGCCATGACAATCTGGATGATTCCTTTTGTCACGACACTGGAGATGAATCCAACGACGGATCCAACACCTACTTTTACGGCGGTCTTTAGATTGGATCTATGCACGACCCATTCACCGATGATCGCACCCAAAAACGGGCCAATCAGAATCCCGATGACAGGAATGACGAAAGGTCCGACAAGCAAACCGATCGTACTTCCCCATATTCCCGCTTTTGTACCACCAAATTTCTTTACCCCTATGAGGTTCGCCATGTAATCAGCACCGAAAAGAAGAATCACAAACAGGACCTGCACACTCCAGAATAACCAGCTAAAGGGTTCAAAACTGAAAAACACGCCGTATAAAATAAAGCTTCCAATCAGAAATAGGACACTCGGCAAGATCGGATAGATTAATCCCACAAAGGCTAAAATCATTAATACGATGATAATACCCCAATAAAAAATTTCCATCTTTTAACACCTCTCATTCAGTATAAAAAAAACTGACCCATTTGACAAATATCAAATGGGTCAGCACTTGTATTACTCTACTTCTAAAACCGCTTCGGCAATATTGACTGCATGATCACCGATACGTTCTAGGTTACTGACGATATCAACAAACACGATTCCTGCTTGTCCCGAACATTTTCCTTCGTTCATACGCAGAATATGCTGTTTGCGAAGCTTTCTTTCCATTTTATCGATCTGATCTTCTTTTTCAGCTACTTCCCTTGCGATATCAGTATCGTTCAAGTCTAAAGATTTCAAGGCTTTTTCCACTGTTTCAATTGTTAGACTAAACATTACTTCAAGGTCGTTCATTGCATCATCTGTAATCTTAACCTTGTTGGTTTGTTGGTATTCAATCAGTTCAACGATATTCTCAAAGTGATCTCCTACACGTTCGATGTCGCGAACGGTATCCATCAATATAGAGTGTCTTTCTGATTCATTTTCAGATAATGAAGCTGAAGATAAATCTACCAAATAATTTGTGATTTTCTTATCAAGATTGTTAATGGCTCCTTCAATTTGATAAGCTGCTTCAGCATTCTTAGAGCTCTTTGACTTTAAGAATTCATTGGTTTCTTCTAATCCCTTAACAGCGAATTTACCCATGCGAAGGACTTCTTCCTTAGCTTGTCCTAAAGCGATAGAAGGTGATTGTTCAATAAACATTGGATCTAGATGTTTAGAGTTATAATCAACAAGTGAATCCTGTCCAGGGATCAATTTCGTTACGATCACTGCTAATAGAGCGATGAAAGGGAACTGGATAATCGTATTCGTTATATTAAATGAGCCGTGAGCAAAAGCGATTGTCATCGGTTCATTCAGGTTAAATGAAGATTGTAAAAACAGAACAAACTTAGTGAAAAATGGCAATATGATTAAAAAGATTGTTGAGCCAATCAGATTAAAGAGTACATGGACTGCTGCAGCTCGTCTTGCAGCAACTGAAGCACCCAAAGCTGCCAGAACTGCCGTAATGGTCGTTCCAATATTATCCCCAAATAAAATAGGAAGTGCTGCCTGGATGTCCACTAAATCTGAACTGTATAGCTCTTGTAAGATACCGATAGTTGCAGATGAACTTTGTACAATTACAGTAAATAGAGTTCCAATCACTACTCCAAGAATTGGGTTTGTACTCATGCTTACAGTTAGGTCATGAAAGGCTTCAAGTGAACGCAGAGGCTTCATTCCTCCACCCATTAATTCCAATCCATAGAATAATGCACCGAAACCAAAAATCATCTGGCCAAAATTGTGTACTTTTTTATTCTTAAAGAAGAATAACATAATTGTTCCCACTGCAATGATTGGTAATGCGTATTCACCGATATCGATCCCGATGATAAACGCTGTTACCGTTGTACCGATATTCGCACCCATGATAACACCGATTGCTTGTCTGAGCGTCATGAAGCCTGCACTTACCAGCCCGACCACGATAACCGTCGTACCACTGCTGGATTGAATCAAAACCGTTACAAAGATACCTGCAAGCACACCCATGAATGGGTTGGTCGTGAACTTATCAAGAATTTCTTTCAATCGTTCACCGGCAGACTTTTGAAGTCCGTCCCCCATATACTTTATCCCGAAGAGGAAAATCCCTAGTCCTCCAAAGAACTGAAACAACATCTCTTGCCAATTTAATTCCATTTTTTCAACCCCTACTTAAATTTTCGACATTAAACAACAAAAACCCCATATCATTTTTAATATATAATTGAGCAAAGGTAAATACTTTTTACTCCAAATTTACAATAGGTTAATAAAACTCGTCTTTTATTACAATTATGTTACAAAATATAATTATTACAGATTGTTCATATTCTCCATACTTGATGAAGAAGAAAGACAAGCATAAAATAGAAAGGGTATGCACGAAAGGAGAAAAGTTTAAATGAATGTATTTCAACAATTGTATAAAAGTATCTATTCCCCAAAAGACATTGCAACATTCCGCTTTCAGGGAATCGGCAAGACGATCCGTTACATATTCTTACTGGCACTAATTTCTATTTTACCAGTGGCTTTACAGTTTATATCGTTTGCAACCAGTGCCATTGACAATGTAAGAGAATCAGTGGAATCTGAATTTCCACCCTTTACAATCGAAAATGGTTCGTTATCTTCCGATCAAGCAGAACCGATTACATTAGAAAAGGAAGGCATCACTATCATCTTTGACAGTACAGGCGAACTCAAGGAAGAAAAACTTGACGCAAACGATGATACGATAGCCTTTTTGGAAAAGAGTTTCGTAGTCATCAATCAAGGAAATGTTCAATCTTCTTCCTATAGTTTATTTGGAGATACGGCTCTTACAAAGGATGGCTTAATCGAACTATTGGATTCGTTAATAGATATGAAATGGATTCTCCTTCCCGTAGCGTTATTCTTTCTTTACTTATTCACTTCCGGAATGACGTTCTTGAAGATCACCCTCTTCGCCATAATCGGTGTTACGTTTGCCAATGTTCTTAAACGAAATGTTAACTACCGGCAAAGCTTTCGGATGACCGCCTATTCCGCGACGGTTTCCACCTTATTTTTTACCCTAATGGAAATGCTGCAAACCTATATTCCTGCAGCCCCGATATTGGATTGGTTTGTAATCACCGTCATTCTTTACTTAGTCGTGAAAGAGATTCCTCAAAAGAGGATCCGGGCATAATAAGAATCCCTGTCTCACCCGGAGACAGGGATTTCCCTTTTACACCATTTTTATAAGGACCATTCGGCTTCATCCCTATAACTTGAATTGCCTGCTTAATTCCTTTAGTTGGTTAGAAGCATTCAATAGCTTTTCTCCTACTTCATGGGTATTCCTTACCTTTTCGTGTTGCTCTTTAAAGGCAGCAAGCATTTGCTCCGTTCCCGCTAACGTTTCTTGTGACACGGAAGAAAATGCCTCTGTTGATGATTCCACCTTTGGAAGAGATATTTCTAAGTAGCCCAAATCCGCCTTCATATTTTGCAGATCCCTGCTGACACCATCTATTTCATTTTTCAACAGATCAAACGATTCTCGTGTCTCAGTAGCTTCTGATACGTAGTACTGAAATTCTTTGAAAAATTGATCGAATTGCCTGGAAGCATTCAACGTGATTGACTCCATAGTATGAATGGTTTCCCTAATATTCTTCGTAGCATCTGATGATTGATCTGCAAGTTTTTTTACTTCATTGGCGACAACCGCAAATCCACGACCGGATTCACCCGCCCGTGCGGCTTCAATCGTGGCATTGAGGGCAAGCAGTTTCGTTTGTTCAGCAATTTGATTAATCAATGAGATAACAGAGACGATGGAGGATGATTGATCATGGACATCTTGAATGATCTTATTCATATGCTTGAAGTCGCCGGATACCCTGTTCAACCCCACTACCATTTTATCAACCTTGTACTCCCCGTCACCCGCTGATTCGTTCATATCCTTTGTTTTCTGGAAGACGGAATTCATTTTCATAAATATGGATTTTACAGTGATATTCATTTCTTGGAAGTGGTTGACACTTACTTCAGAAGTACCCGCCGTCTGTTCTGCCCCCTCTTTCACCATTCTCACAGTTTCTACCATATACTCATTTTCTTTCAATAGTTCAGATGAAGAGGATTGAAGCTTTGTCCCTGTAGAAGATAAACTGTCTGTTGTTTGATGAATATTATGTATTAAGTCTTTCATTTTCAATACCATCGAATCAAAACTTTTTTGAAGGGAAACAATTTCGGGCAGCGTCGTTTCCACGGGGACGTTTGCTGAAAGATCCCCATCTCTTATTTTTTTCATCGACTCTCGCAATTTTGCGATTGGGGAGGTTAACCGGTTCACCAATAATAGGATAATGATAAAGGCAACCCCTACGCTTAGACCAATCATAACCATTGTATAAGCAGCCATTGATCGAATGTCCTGCATATACTCTTCCTGAGGAACAACAATCACGTATTCACCTTGCAGCTCCTGAATCGAATGAAATGCTAACGTATAGGCCTCACCCTTGATGGTGGTTTGAATGGTCCCTTTTTCAAGATTTTCAATTCGATCAATAAGGGGTTTCTCAAATTGTAATTCAGAACGTTGACTTACTGAAAAAGGGACTGCTTTCGAATCTTTGACAAAAAAGAATTGTGCTTCTATATTATCTTGGATGAGTGCAGAATCCTGCTTCATAATCACATCGTCCAGTTTTTTTTCAAACTGTTCCTGTTTCCCAACATAAAGGAGCATCATGCTTTGTGCTATATCACTCATCGATGTCACTTCACGGTCCAATCGCTGTTCCATTAAATGGATCGTTGCCTGTTTGGACTTTATATAGGATATCCCCCCAATCGCTGAGCCTGTAATGGCAACCAGGAGTAAAATGACAATCAATAATCGATTCTTTAATGATAACTTGGTAAAAGGAACGTTCATTTTCACCTTATTAATCCTCCAAAGCCATTCTCGTTTGAACTTTAGTATTTTCGACAAAATTATACACCCTTCCCTAATCATTCCATATTTCATTTTCTCAAAGAAAGATGAAGGAAATGTAAAGCTGGAGTAAAGGTTTATTGAATTTTAGGACGAAAGACCCCCTCCCTTCGTTTGGCTATCGACAGAAAGAGAATCATGCTTAGTAGAGAAAAAGCAAATGTAATCATATACATTTCCATCACATTCTCTTTCCATAAGCTGTATGCAATAGGTCCGAGTGCAACTCCTCCGAACCTCACAGCACCATAAATACTGACAATGAGTCCCCTTTCATGCTCCGATACACTCCCCGTAATAAAGGTATTGATGACTGGCAGCATCAAGCCTAATCCACCAAAGCTTACCGTTATAAAGAACATAAGAGAACCAAGCGATGAAAAAAAGATCAGAAAGCCTAATGGGACCGACATCATTAACAACCCACATTTCATATACGTCCATCCCAGTTCCTCATCCGTCTTTAACCTCCTCCCACACCAGTAAGAGCTAATGGTCATCGCTCCAAGTGGAAAGATAAATGTAAATCCTTTGAAAAAGCCGTCAATATGAAAAGTATTTTCAATATGGTAGGAAAGGAAGAAGAGAATGCCGAATAATAAAAATAAGCCTATCCCTCCAATCGCATAAAGTGGAAATAATAAACGTCCCTTTGAAATAAGGATGGAGTACAGGTTCTTTTTATCAGCCTTGTGATCATCTTCTTTTGTTTCAATCGTTTTTCTGAGACCTATTAAAATCACCAAGCACAATACAGGAAACACCCAAAATGCATGATTCCAATGGACAAGGATAGCCAGTGTGGCACCAGTAAGGGGTGCGACGACCTTGCCTATCCCATTAAACACTTCTAGCGAGCCTAACATCCTTGAGCGTTCCTGTCCCTGAAAGATGTCACCGATCAAGGCCATGGCCAGTGGTGTCGTTCCAGCGGCCCCCACACCTTGTAAACCTCGGCCAATCATGAAGAGTTTAACAGTTTCATTTACTTCTCCGCTCACAACACATAGGACACTTCCCAGAATCATGATCCATAGAGAAACAATGATTAATCGTTTACGACCAAAGCGATCAGACAACATTCCCACAAACGGAATCACCACTGCTGCAGGTATGGTGAATGAGCTTAAGATAAAACCGGACCAACTGCTATTCAAATGTAGATCCGCTTCAATACTCGGGAGAATGGGAATAAGCATAGAATTTCCCAGTACCATTAGTATGGGCAGTAATCCGATTACCAGTTGGAGAAGCTTATTCGTCTTTTTCGTCATGATTCGTAACCCCTTCATAATCAGATTCATTCTAAAATACCGGGAGGAAAGTATATATGAAAAGAATGGCTATTTTCTTTGGTATTATCATTCTTCTTTATAGTGTCTATTATGATTTAAATGAGGGAACCTTAAGGCTGCTTTATAAGGAATCCACTGTCGCAACAGCCCAGCCTCAGGTTAATCAGGCATCTCCAACCGCGTCCCAGGAAACTCCTGAGGAAGATCCCTCATCCATACCTTATGTGGAAATGGAGATCAAGCCCGGTGATACAGTCTTAAGTCTTGTAGAAGATCTTCTTGATGGTTCTATACCTGTTCCCATCGAACGTGTGATTACCGATTTCGAAGAATTAAATGATGTGCCGCCTGCAAAGATCCAAATCGGGAAAACCTACAAAATCCCAAATTATCAATAATCCAAGCATTCAAAATACACCTATTTCTTGTCATTTCACACAAAACACTGTTACAATAGCTTCGTATTACTTATAATGAAACTTTGAGAACCTTTCTAAAGGAGCGAATTACACTTGAGTGAAATTATACATCGTTCAAAAACACGTCCGGTCAAAGTCGGAGATTTAACTATTGGCGGTAACAATGAACTTGTTATCCAGAGTATGACCACTACAAAGACACATGATGTTGAAGCAACGGTTAAAGAGATTCACCGTCTCGAAGAAGCAGGTTGTCAGGTTGTCCGCGTAGCTTGTCCAGATGAACGTGCTGCAGACGCGATAGCTGATATTAAGAAACAGATCAATATTCCACTTGTTGTCGATATACATTTTGACTATAAACTAGCCTTAAAAGCCATTGAAGGCGGAGCCGATAAAATTCGGATCAATCCAGGAAATATCGGTCGCCGTGAAAAAGTGGAGGCCGTTGTCAAAGCAGCGAAAGAAAAAGGGATTCCAATTCGAATCGGGGTAAATGCCGGAAGCTTGGAAAGAAAAATCCTTGAAAAGTATGGATACCCAACGGCTGACGGTATGGTAGAAAGTGCCCTTCATCACATCAAGATTCTGGAAGATCTCGATTTTCATGACATAATCGTTTCCATGAAGGCATCTGATGTGAACTTGGCCATTGAAGCATACACGAAAGCGGCTAAAGCATTTGATTACCCTCTTCACCTTGGAATCACTGAATCGGGTACATTGTTTGCAGGAACTGTAAAGAGTGCAGCAGGTCTGGGGGCAATTCTGAGTCTTGGCATTGGTAATACACTGCGCATTTCCTTAAGTGCTGACCCTGTTGAAGAAGTGAAAGTAGCCAGAGAACTATTAAAGTCGTTTGGATTAGCTTCAAATGCTGCTACCTTAATTTCGTGTCCGACATGCGGCCGTATCGAAATCGACTTAATTTCAATAGCGAATGAAGTGGAAGAATACATCTCCACCATTAAAGCACCAATCAAAGTGGCTGTCCTGGGATGTGCAGTAAATGGACCAGGTGAAGCCAGAGAAGCCGATATAGGTATCGCCGGTGCTCGTGGTGAAGGACTATTATTCCGAAAAGGAAAGACTGTCCGGAAAGTTCCTGAAGAGACGATGGTTGAGGAATTAAAGAAAGAAATCGACAAGATTGCAGAAGAATATTTTGCACAGCAAGAAGCAGAAAAGAATGAACAAGAAGTTTAAATGCATGTAAAGTAAAGAGGACTGATCTCGATCAGCCCTCTTTTTTTCATTCTTGAAACGCTCCCAATTTCAAGAAAAAGTGTTATTTTTAAAAGAACGGCAGTACAAATAATCCAATAATTATTGATACGGCCCCAATTCCGATTGCCCAGGCACCGAGCATTTCTGCTCCTCTTCTTCTTGCCACAAATCCAAGAACAATTCCCGCAGCTCCCATGATTACCGGGAGAATAAATAAGGAAAGAATGGATAGAGCAAGTGCAGAGTATCCCAATACACGACCTGATGTTGTCGTATCTCGGGCGGTATCCTCTTCAAAGTCGCGGCTTACACTCATTGGAGCAGCAATTTCCGCTGCTGTTTCTTCACGGTATTCTTTACTCACATCTGTTTCCGGATTGTCGTAATACACGTCGATATCTTGTAGATTTCGATCAACGCTGTTTAATTCGCGTCGTTCATCATTCATACAGCAATCCCTCACTTTCTGTGTTTGGGAGCCTTCTTATTGTGTGTCACTTCACTATATTTACTATGCTAATGTTTGTCATTTTTGTTAGCTTACTTTCACTTTTCAAACCATTGCTTTTGAAAGGCTGCTTTTCCCAAAGTTTGTTGCTATCTTAAGAAAGAAAGTAGTAGTTGATTTCCGCTCCAGGATGCTCGCTTTCCGCGGGGCTGGCGGTGAGCCTCCTCAGCTGCGCCTCCGGGGTCTCACCTGTCCAGCTATTCCCGCAGGAGTCGATCATCCTTCCGCTCCAATCAACTTTCTGAGCATGAATCCTTAATCGAAAACAATTAAAACAAGCTTTTTAGCAAACAATCTCATTTAAGGTAAGTAGAGATTGATCTTCCTTTTAAGGAAAAGAAATATTTTTTCTTGTTACATTGTTTTCTTACACAACTTGAAGCTCTGTCATGAAAATCCTGTTAAAGATGGTGAGGGGAACTGCGCAGACTCCTGCGGAAGTACGGGCGTGCCGAGACCCCGGAAGCGAAGCTGAGGAGGCTTGGCCACACGCTAGCTGCAAGCGAAGCAGTTCCCCTCACCATCCAGCACACACTAATGGACAGAGCCAAATCAGATACTATGTTAAAAGACAACAATCTTTACGAAAAGAGTCTATTGAAAACATCGTTTATCTACTGGTCAGAAATGTGATAAACTTGAAGGAGTTTTTATAAAGAGGAGCATGATAAAGAATGAAACGTTTTGGAATAGATATTGATGGGACAGTTACGTCACCTGAATCTTTACTGCCTCACATAAATGATTATTTTAAGTTGAATTTAACCTTACAAGACATCACCCAATATGAACTGACAGAAGTTCTGAATATTTCACCTCAAACTTTCGGGAAATGGTTTAAGGAAGCAGAACCAACCATTTACAAAGAATCTCCCCTTGCTCCCGGCGCGAAGAAAATATTGGATCAATGGAAAGAAATACATGAGCTTTATTTTATAAGTGCAAGAAGATCCGATCTCATCCAATTAACGAAAGAATGGTTTAATTCACAAGATTTGATGTATCATCACATCGAATTAATTGGCTCACATGACAAAATTTCAACAGCAAAAAAACATGGTGTCGATATTTTCTTTGAAGATAAACATGATAATGCTGTAGCGATTTCTGAAGAACTATCGATTCCCGTTCTATTATTTAACACACCATACAATCAAAAACCGATCCCTGATGGAGTCATTCGCGTAAACGACTGGCAGGAAGCGAACTCCTGGGTTCAAACCTGGCTTCAAAATGAATCATAGGAAAAAGCCTCTAATCGTAAGAGGCTTTTTCCATTATTTATTGAATAAATTTTTAAATTGCTCCACCCGTTTCCGATTCACTTTAAAATCATAATATCCGAGACGTGAACCTGACTTGATATGTAGAAGGTTGGTGCTTTCATCAATATAGAGTTCCAGGTCATCTTTGAATTTCAACCACTTTGATGTGAAAACCGCATGTACATAATGTGACTTTTCTTCTTTGATCTCTACATGATCGAACTTGCTTAGGGTGTTGCGGATTCTCATCTTCGTATCTTCTGTGTTGTCACTGATGGGAAGTGGTGCTATTCGATGATATGATGTGAGATCAATTGTGCTCACACAGTTTTTTTTATTCGTTGGGCAGTGCGTAAAAGGGGCTGTTTCCATGGCTGCATCTCCTCTCCTTTCCTTCTCTATAATTGCATTTTTTCCCTCTTTTACCTTCACTTAAACTCTGGACATTCCAGCAAAAGAAAAAAGAGAGACCCGAAAAGGATCTCTCTACTGACATTGAGGACATTTACCATATATTTCAAATTTGTGGCCGGATATATCATACCCTGTATCTGTTAAATTTTCTTTTAATGTTTCCATGGGACATGTGTGAATTTCTTTCGTTTTTCCACAATCCATACAAATGAAGTGATGATGATGGTGATGACTTTCGCATGTAAATCGAAAATGTCTTTCGCCTGAGAGTTCAGTCTCTTCCAAGATCTCAAGTTCAACAAACAAGCTCAAATTACGGTAAATTGTATCAAAACTGAGCCCAGGGTAATCAGCCTTCATGTTTTCTAATACATCCCTGGCCGTCAAATATTTATTCGAGCTGGAAAAAAGTTCAAGTAATTGCTCCCGTTTTCCCGTATGCTTATATCCTTTTGATTTTAACAGGTCCATTGCTTCCGTTACATTCATTTCCTACACCTCAACTTTAGAAGAATGACTCGACGTTCTTATTTTTTTCATCACAATTGTAATGAGAAGGATTAAAATAGCCGTCATGACAATCGTACCACCTGGTGCAAGATTCAAATAGAACGCACTGATCAATCCAACAATAACAGAAACTTCACCGAATAACAGTGAAAACCCAATCGTTTGCTTAAATCCATTGGCAATCCTGATACTTGCAGCAACCGGTAATGTCATAAGAGACGAAACCAGCAGGATCCCGACGATGCGCATGGAAGCGGCAATCACTAGAGCCACCATGACCATAAAGATAAAGTGAATCGCCTTAGCGGGGATACCTGACGCCTTTGCATGATCTTCATCAAAGGATAAAAGAAACAATTCCTTATACAGCAAGATAATCACGCCGATGACAAGGACGCTGATTCCCCCAATAAGATACAAATCCCCTCTGCTGACTGCGCTGACACTTCCAAACAAATAACTAAATAAATCTGTATTAAAACCGTCTGCCAGAGAAATGAAGATGACCCCTATCCCGATTCCGCCAGATAGGATGATCGGAATCGCAAGCTCCTGATAATGCTTATATAACATACGCAAACGCTCAATGAACAAGGAACCCATGACAGAGAATACCATTCCAAAGTAGAGTGGATTCAATCCCGAAAAAGCAGGCATTGTTTTACTTACATACAGGCTCGCTGCAATACCTGACAGAGTGACGTGACTCAAGGCATCCGCAATTAAAGAGAGCCTCCTTACAACGATGAATGCTCCTAATAAGGGGGCGATGATTCCAATGAGTATCCCCGTCAGAAATGCATTTTGTAGAAATTCATATTGAAAAATAGCTTGAAGCATTGTCTTCCCTCCAACCGATCATGAATGATGATGTTCATGCTCATGATTTAAGAAATGTACATCATGACCATAAAAAGAGGAAAGCTGATTTTCCTTTAGCTTCTCAAACTCTTCTGTTTTGCCATGGAAATGTAAATGTTTATTTAAACAAGCGACATGAGTCACTTTGTTCGAAATCGATCCTATATCATGAGTGACAAGAACGAGAGTAATCCCTAAATCTTTATTTAAGGTTTCTAACATATCATAGAAGTTTTGGACGTTTTGACTGTCCACCCCAACTGTCGGCTCATCTAGAATCAACACATCAGGCTGGCTGACGAGCGCACGGGCAATGAACACCCTTTGCTGTTGTCCTCCTGATAATTCTCCAATATTACGTTTAGCGAATGGACTCATCCCAACCGATTCTATGGCTCCATGAACATCTTGTTTATATTTAGATGAAATCCTCTTGAACAAACCTGCTTTTTTCGCTAATCCGCTCGCCACCACCTCATAAACCGTGGCTGGAAAACCTGTATTGAAGCTATTGGCCTTCTGGGAAACAAACCCTATGCGATCCCATTGTTTGAATTTATGCTGGGGGATCCCAAATAGCTCAATATTCCCTTGTTTCACTCGTAAAAGGCCCAGAACAAGCTTAAGTAAGGTCGATTTTCCTGAACCGTTAGGTCCGACGATCCCAAGGAAGGCCCCCCTGGGGATGCTTAGGTTAATATCCTCGAGCACTCTTTCCCGCTCATATCTGAAATTCACATCTTCTATTTTAATAATAGGATTTGTCGTATCCATTTTAATCATCTCTCTTTATAAGAATCATTACGATTTAAAAGTACATAGGGTAGTATACATGATGGGTGCACAATTGTAAATATTCATACCCCGATACCATAATAAAAGGACTGCTCAATTTGAGTGAGCAGTCCTTTACTCCAATGCTGCATTAATGAATGGCAGACTTAAATCGTGCACCCTTTGTTTCCTGTGTACTCATAATCGTAATGAATGCATTGGGGTCTACATCAGAAACAATGGATTTCAATTTTGTTACTTCAAGTCTCGTGACCACGACATAAATGACCTCTTTATCATTATCTGTGTAACCTCCACGCCCCTTTAACATGGTTGTTCCCCTGCCAAGTCTTTTAAGTATAGCGTCGGATACATCCAGGTAATGGTCAGAAACAATGATAACCGCCTTCGTTTCATCCATTCCCTGAATGACCGTATCAATCGTTTTAAAGGCTATATAGTAGGTCATAACGGAATACATCGCTTCTTCAAGCCCGAAGACAAATGCTGCCCAGGCGAAAATGAAAATATTGATGAACATAACAAACTCCCCGACTGAAAACGGAAGCTTCTTCGTTAAAAGGATACCAAGAATTTCAGTTCCATCCAAAGATCCACCATGACGTATCACAAGGCCGACCCCAACCCCAAGGGTCAAACCTCCAAAAACAGTGGCTAACACTTTCTCTGTTACAAACGGTTCAATATGGTGTAAAAGGCTCTCAATACCTGCCAGCGCTATAATGGCAAACAGAGAAGAAACGACAAAGGTCTTCCCGATATGTTTATACCCGTAATACATGAAAGGGAGGTTTAAAAAAACCAGCAGGGTTGCAAAGTTTACAAATGGAATGGTGTCTGAAACTAAATAATCCAAAATCAGCGAAACACCAATAATTCCACCATCGATGATATTATTTGGAACAAGGAACAACTCAATGGATATAGCAGCTAAGGCTGCTCCAATCGTAATAAAGATCAATCGGTAAATAAAATGAAGGGGACTTTCTTTTTTATGTACTCTTTGAGTCATCGTCAATTCCTTTCCTTTCACTTTATTTTCTTATAAAAATGTCACTTTCTGATCAGGAGTTACATATGTATCTGTTGAGGAGTGATAAACATGAAGCTATTACAAAAC
This sequence comes from Rossellomorea sp. NRS-1567, assembly GCF_050467885.1. Lineage (NCBI taxonomy): Bacteria > Bacillati > Bacillota > Bacilli > Caryophanales > Bacillaceae > Rossellomorea > Rossellomorea sp. NRS-1567. Next base: position 149,475 of record NZ_JBITPL010000001.1, read on the forward strand.
GTGATTAATCACAAAATCAACAATATCACAAATGATGAATTATTAAAGTACGCGAATCAATATAACATTTCATTGACGTCCCAGCAGGCAACAAGCATCGTCGCTAGTGTTAAAGGAAAGAACATCAATATTTTTGATGACAAGAAGCGCAGTAAATTGGTGAAAGACTTAGCCAGGATCATAGGACCTGCCAAGGCGAAGGAAATCAACCAACTCTTTTTGCAGCTCATCAGATAGTAAAAGAAGAGGAGGCGTCCCTATTGATGAGAGATGACCTCCTCTATTGCTTTTTTTATTGATTCAGTATTTTCGTTAATACATCTTCATCGAATGTTTGATTCTGAAGCATGTCAATTTCGAACTTGTAAGGAGGTTTTTTATTTTTCTTATCTTCCCCTACATATGGCGTTTCCAGAATCTTAGGGACCTCTTGCAGTTGTGGATGATGCACAATATAATTCAGTGTTTTGAATCCGATATGTCCGAATCCTATATTTTCATGGCGGTCTTTACTTGCTCCACGTACATTCTTACTATCGTTAATGTGAAGAACCTTTAAGCGGTCAATCCCGACGATCTTATCGAATTCTTCCAGGACTCCATCGAAATCTTCCACAATATCATATCCTGCATCATGGGTGTGACAAGTATCGAAGCAAACAGAAAGGCGGTCATTGAGTTCAACTCCATTGATGATTTGAGCTAATTCCTCAAAAGATCTTCCACATTCTGAACCCTTCCCTGCCATTGTTTCCAATGCAATTTGCACTTTATGGTCTTTGGTCAGTACTTCATTCAGACCTTCAATGATCTTTTCAATCCCCTTATCTGCGCCTGCACCCACATGAGCACCCGGGTGAAGCACAATCTGCCCCGCTCCCAGAGCTTCTGTGCGCTCGATTTCAGAACGGAGGAAATTGACACCTAATTCAAATGTAGCAGGGTTCGTCGTATTTCCGATGTTAATGATATAGGGAGCATGAACAACGATATCCTCTATCCCATTTTCTTTCATGTGAGCGATTCCCGCTTCAATATTTAAGTCTTCGACCTTTTTTCTTCTCGTATTTTGAGGTGCACCTGTATAAATCATAAATGTATTAGCTCCATAGGAAACGGCTTCCTCACTGGAAGCTAATAGCATTTTTTTACCACTCATTGAAACATGGGATCCAATCTTAACCATTCTTCTCAACTCCTAAGAAAATCTCTCTATATTGTATCGAATGTGTACAAATGAATCACGTTAAAACACTTATTTATTTCTGTTTTTCATTCTTCTCTCACGTTTCTTAATTTGGTCCATTTTGTATTGCATTTTCTTTTTATAGCCAGGCTTAACGGTTTTCGGTTTTCGAACCATTGATTTCGCTTTTTCATCAATCTCATTAACATTCGATTTTTGACGGTTCTTACGTTTGTTCAGGGGTGGTAACTCAGACCATTCCCCTTTCTTAATGTCGTGATGAGCAAAGCTGATTCCGAGCTTCTCCAGACGATTCAATGCATCTTCATCCGAAGGTGTATAAATGGTATAGGCAATTCCGCTATTACCGGCACGCGCTGTACGGCCGGAACGGTGAACATAGAAATCCAGATCTTGTGGCAATTCGAAGTTAATGATATGACTTACACCTTCAATATCAATCCCTCTTGCTGCTAAATCAGTCGCTACGATGTACTGATAATCCAGGTTTCTCGTTTGCTTCATCATTTTCTTACGCTCACGTGGGGAAAGGTCTCCGTGAATCCGTCCAACCTTTAATCCTTTAGCGATCAAAGCATCTGCCACTTCATCTGCTTTTTGTTTTGTGTTGGTGAAAACGATGCCTAAATATGGATTAATATCCACTAAAATATTGTACAATAAGTTAATTTTATCGCGACTCTTAAGAGGGACGATCACATGTTGGATATTCTTTGCCGATAGTTGCTCGGGCTCGACATGTGCATATTGTGGATTTTCCATATACTTTTTCAAGAATGGCTTCAGTTTCTCTGGAATCGTCGCAGAGAATACAAGCATTTGTAATTTTTCAGGCATCTTCGCGGCAATCTGATCCACGTCTTCAATAAATCCCATATCAAGCATTAGATCCGCTTCATCAATCACCAGTAGACTGGCAGTATGAACAAATAAGGCTTGATCTTTCACTAAATCATTGATCCGGCCAGGAGTACCAACCACAATATGAGGCTGGTGTTTTAATTTCTCAATCGTTCTCTGCTTGTCCGTTCCACCAATGTAGCAACGGGAAACAATGTTGCTATCTTTCGTGATCTTTAGTACTTCTTGATAAATCTGTTGTGCCAGTTCACGGGTTGGAGCAGTAATGACTGCTTGAACCTGTTCAGAATCTGCATTCACCTTCTCAATGATCGGTAATAGATATGAATGTGTTTTTCCCGTTCCTGTCTGGGATTGACCTATCGCACTTTGCCCTTTTAAAATCAGTGGGATCATTTTCTTTTGAATTTCTGTTGGTTCGTAGAAACCCAGTTGTTCTACAGCTTCATTAATGAAAGACTGTAATCCGAATTTTAGAAATAAATTCTTTTTCATTCTTACATCTCCTTTTATCAAAATATCCTTTTATTTACGCTGTCATCGGGATGGATGACTTCTCGTACACATCATCACCATAGATATATATAAAATTTACGGGTCACTTTATCATCGCGAGTGATATTATCTTAACGTTAGCAAGCGTCATATTTAAAGAACATCTAACCATTATAATATTTTTTTGGCAAAACATCTAGTTCATACTTTATTTAATTTGAGATGATACTGTATGAATACCCTTTTTCCACCTATTGCATACTCTATACTGACGAGGAATTTATTCGAATGAAAGGAGGCTGTCATTATGCCGCCTAGAAGAATGAGGAATCAGGGCCAGGATATGCGAAATCCTTTCGGAATGAGACAGCAGCGGGGATTCAACGGATTCGGAATGCAGCAGCCTGGGAGAAACAGCTTTGGACTGGGGCAGACGCAGCCACCCCCGTTTCAATTTGGAGGACAACGTCAAAATCAGGGATTCAATATGGGAATGAATCAGAGAGGAAGAAACCGGGGACCAGGTAAAGGTGGTTTATTGTCTAAGCTTCTTAAAAAGGGTGATGATCAGAATGCCGGCGGAGGATTATTACAACAATTTTCCAGAGGGGATTCATCTTCCAACGCGTCTGGCTTTGAACGATCTCCCCAGGCAGCTGGCGGAATCCTCCAGAGCCTATTGAACCCCGGCAATGTGAATTCATTTTTATCCAATTCACAGCAACTGCTCCAGACCGCTCAACAGCTGGGTCCGATGTTCCAACAATATGGACCTATGGTGAAAAATATCCCGGCACTATGGAAGTTATATCGTGGATTCAAAGATATGTCTGCCGATGATGCGTCCGACGACGGGAATAGCGAAGAAAAAGATGCGGATATCGACATCCCTGAAGTCCAATCCACCGTAAAGAAAAAAAAGAGAAAGAAACCACCGGTAGAAAGTTCAGAGGATAGTGATCTTGATGAGAGCCAGGCGCCATCAAAGTCTAAATCAGGATCAAAACCCAAACTGTATATTTAAAGCCAGGATCCCTAAAGGTACCGAATCACCTGTTTAGGGATTTTTTTATTTGGCGGCCACTAACAAGGCATTTCCATAGGGAAAGGTTCATATTATTATCGTTCTCTTTGTCAGGAAGACTGTTCTCCTTTATAATGAAGACAAAACCTTTTCTCATGTAGGAGGATATTCATAGATGGAAATTATAAAGATTACCCCGAGAGGCTATTGTTACGGTGTTGTAGATGCAATGGTCATTGCAAGAAACGCCGCATTAGACAAATCGCTTCCTCGTCCAATTTATATTTTAGGCATGATCGTTCACAACAAGCATGTGACTGACGCATTCGAAGAAGACGGGATCATTACCCTGGATGGCAGCAACAGAAAAGAAATCATCGAACAGGTAAATGAAGGAACGGTTATTTTCACGGCACATGGAGTCTCTCCCGAAGTGAAAGAAATAGCCAAACAAAAAGGACTTGTCACACTGGATGCAACATGTCCCGATGTAACGAAGACCCATGATTTGATTCGAGCTAAAGAAGCGGAAGGCTATGACGTGATCTATATCGGTAAAAAAGGACATCCTGAGCCTGAAGGGGCTGTCGGGGTCGCACCTGAGATCGTACATCTCGTGGAAACAGCAGAAGATGTAGAAAAGCTTTCAATTGAAAACGAAAAAATCATTGTGACCAATCAAACGACGATGAGTCAGTGGGATGTATTGGACACGATGGATAAAGTGAAGGAAATGTATCCTCACGTTGAGCTGCACAAAGAAATATGCCTGGCTACCCAGGTTCGTCAAGAAGCAGTTGCCGAACAAGCTGGAGATGCAGATGTTCTCATCGTCGTTGGAGATCCAAAGAGTAATAACTCCAACCGGCTCGCTCAAGTATCAAAGGATATCGCAGGTACTCCTGCACATCGCATTTCCGACATTAGTGAATTGGATATAGAATGGATTAAAGATGCGGGCATCGTTGCTGTAACAGCAGGTGCATCCACTCCTACTCCAATCGTAAAAGAAGTCATTAAATTCCTTGAAGCTTTTAACCCAAATGATGAATCCACTTGGACAAGAGAGCGAAATGTTCCAATAAATAAAATTCTCCCTAAAGTACGAAAATCTAAATTGGGAACAAAATAAAGATGAAAGGCCCCTTAGAAATTCTAAGGGGCCTTTCATCTTTACATATACGTAAATGGGTTGGTTTCAGCTTTTGACGCGAATATATTGACGATATACCCTTTTTCCGAGGATTTTTTCGCTAAATGACTGGCCACTCCATCCTTCATGACTTTTTCGATGTGATGTCCTGCATCAACGACATTCAGCCCCATCATCATGGCGTCGTGGGCAGTGTGGTAATAAATATCGCCTGAGACGAATACATCCGCTCCCTGTCTTTTCGCTTTCCCGATAAACTTATTTCCATCTCCGCCAAGCACTGCCACTTTCTTCACTTTTGCTTCCCCATCACCAATGACTCTGATTCCGTCCATACCAAATGTTTCTTTCACAACTAAAGCAAATTCCTTAAGACTCATCTCATTCTGTAAATGTCCGATTCTACCCAGGCCTAAAGCAGGCGATTCGTTTTTAAGGGAATAGATATCATAGGCAACTTCTTCATAAGGATGATGGGTAAACATCGCTTTCAACACTTTTTTCTCTAAAGAAACAGGATAAACCGTTTCCACCTTCTCTTCCGCTACTTCCTCAAGGGAACCTTGCTTCCCGATATGCGGGTTCGTTCCCTCCTCAGGGAGGAATCTTCCCTTTCCTTCAGTCGAGAAGCTGCAATGAGAATAGTTTCCGATGTGCCCTGCTCCTGAATTCCCAAGGGCTGTTCGAAGTTCCTTTGCGTTTTCTTTTGGCACATAAACGACCAATTTACGGAGCTCCTCATGGTGAGTAGGGACGAGTACAGACGTATCCTGCAATTGCAGCATGTCGGATAAAAGGTCATTCACTCCCCCCGTCGCCACATCAAGATTCGTATGAGCCGCATACACGGCTATATCATGCTTGATTAACTTCTCAATCATTCGTCCCTGATAGGTGTCCGTTTGCAGGGACTTTAATGGACGAAAGAGCGGTGGGTGGTGGGCTATGATTAATTTCACATTGTTTTTAATGGCTTCATCCACCACATTCTCCAATACATCCAGGGTGATCATCACATTCTCAACCTTTTCGTTCAGCTTACCAATTTGAAGACCAATCGGATCCCCTTCTTCTGCTAAATATTTTGGTGAAAATTGTTCAAACAGTTGAATGATCTCATGACCGTTTACTGTCTTCATGGGATAAGAACCTCCTCCACCATTTGTATTTTTTGAATAAGTTCCCGTTTTCGTTCTTCCAACGCATCGGTTTTTTCCGCTTTTTCCATGTTATTCAATATATTCTTCCATTGATGAAGCTCCTGATTCCATTTTTTCAAAAATGCATCGTTGCGCCCCTTTATCAAAAATGGACCGAGCAGCAACTCTTTTTCAAGCTCACCTGAGTAATGGCGTCTCGGATTTCCTTTCTCCGCTACTAAAATTTCATATACCTTATCATCTTCTTCAAGAATTTCTTCCCCTACTAAGTCCCATTCATTGTCCATGAGCCACGTTCGGATGGACCTTGAACTCACATTCGGCTGAAGAATCAGTCGCTGATTGGTCAGCTTTTCTTTTCCTGCCTCTAAAATAGAAGCAATCAATGCGCCCCCCATTCCGGCGATCGTAATACAATCCACTTCGCCTGGAGCGATCACTTCCAAACCACTTCCAAATCTCACCTCTACCTCCTGAGTTAATTGGGCATCTTCCACTTGTTTCTTGGCGGAAAGATATGGCCCTTTCACTACTTCTCCTGCGATTGCAAAGGAAGCAATCCCTTTTTTGACGGCATAGCACGGTAGGTATGCATGATCTGAACCGATATCAGCGATTTTAGCTTGCTTGGGTATGTATGACACAACTGTTTCTAGTCGTTTTGATAATTGTTGAATATTCATTCGTTCACCTATAATCATTTTTTATTGGGTAAATCATGTACGATAATCATTCTAACCAACTTTTCCCGATAAAAAAAGTCCTTTGCCCAAAAGACAAAGAACCTTTTTCAATCATTGATTATTTAAGTGACTTGATCCAGTCTGCCATAGCATCCAGATTTCCTTCTTCTACTAGACCAGCCGGCATCATACCTTTACCGTTTTTGATCGTTTCTTTAATCTCGTCTTTAGATAGCTTTGTTCCCTTTAGAGCAGGACCGGCGCCACCTTCATAGTTTCCACCATGACAAGATACACAAGACTCTTTGTACTTAGCTTCCGGATCGAATTCTCCGCTTGAAGCCTGTTCGCCTTCTTTACCTTCCATTTCCCCGTGACCTTCTTCTTTTGCTTTTTCATCAGCGTTGTTAAGGCCTTCTAAAGATAAGAAGAAAACAAGACCAATTCCTAGAGCCATGATAAGTACGAATGGAATGATTGGATTACGATTCATGATTTAACCTCCTTTATGTACAACATCCAAAATAGTGCTCTTTTCAACACTTTATATTTTACTGTAAAAAACGACAAAGTAAAAGTACTATCAATTAACTTTTCCATCTTTCTCACAAATTAGACACATTTCGTGTGAAATAAGGTAAGTTTTCATTTAAAGGAGGAGAGCCCTATTGCCCCGGAGAGGACCAATAGAGCTCCTGATTGATGTTATGGCGTTTTCACCTTATTGACATCCTATAAGCCTTGAAATGACCATTCTCTGGACTTCTGAGGTCCCTTCTCCGATTTCAAGGAGTTTGGCATCCCGTAGATATCTTTCCACATGGTATTCTTTCATGTATCCGTATCCACCGTGAATCTGAATGGCTTCATCAGCTACTTCCATACTGATTTCTGAGGCGTAAAGCTTACACATCGAAGCTTCTTTCGAAAATGGTCTTCCCTGATCTTTCAACCATGCTGCCTTATGAACCATATTCCTTGCCAGTTCAATCTTCATTGCCATATCAGCAAGCTTAAATTGAGTGACTTGAAACTGTGATAAGGTTTTCCCGAATTGCTTTCTTTCCTTGGAATACTGCAGTGCTTTATCAAAAGCAGCCTGTGCCACACCGACAGCCATGGCACCGATTCCGATCCTTCCACCGTCCAGGGTGACAAGGAACTGCTTGAAACCTTCTCCTTCTTTACCTAACAGGTTTTCCTTCGGCACTTCTACATCTTCAAGAACCAACTCAGTCGTGTTTGATGAATGAAGACCCATTTTTTCATAATTATCGATGACCGTAAATCCTTTTGCTTTAGTCGGAACGATAATCGCACTAATTTCTTTGTTCCCATTGTTTCTACCTGTAATCGCTGTTAAAGCGAGATGATTCGCATAGCTTGCATTGGTAATATAGCACTTATTACCGTTAATAACCCATTTATCCCCTTTATCTTCTGCAGTGGTTTGGGTGCCGCCTGCATCAGAACCTGCATTGGGTTCAGTCAGGCCGAAAGCTCCAAACGATTCCCCTGTACAGATTGGCGTCAAGTATTCCTGCTTTTGTTCATGGGAACCAAATAAGTTAATGGGTGCTCCTCCCAGTGAAATATGCGCAGAGTAAGTAATACCTGTCGAAGCACATGCCCGGCTAAGCTCTTCGGTTACGATTGCGAAACTGACCGTATCGGCACCTGCTCCCCCATATTCCTCGGGAAACGGAAGTCCCATCATCCCCAGATCAGAAAGCTTCTTGAAAATTTCTTTAGGAAATTCCTTTGTGCGGTCCCGGTCCAATGCACCAGGAGCCACTTCTTCTTCAGCAAATTCCCTGATTGTCTTTTTAATCATTGTTTGTTCTTGTGTTAAGTCAAAATTCATTCTTATCCCCCTTGTCTAACTTTGATGACTGAAAGCCCCTATCTTCATTTCCATAATAGCGCTTTCAAGCATAATCACTGCACTCTATGAATGCGCTCTCATTCTTATTATAAAAGGGAATAGTGAATTTTCTCAACTTTAAAAAACTTTTAAATTTTCAGAAGTTATAGTAATATAAAAATAATCAGGAGGATTCCCCCTGCCAATCCTGAAAGGGAAAAATAACCCAGCTTCCATTTCAAACCTGCACCGATCCAAAGGAAACAGTTCAGAAATAAGGTTATGTACATTCCGAAAGAACTCCCACCGAATAGCTCTTCTGTTATTTCTATAGTGGCCAGAAGAAGTATACAAGCGGCAGCCATATACAAGAGTAAAGGTGATAATTGTTTTTTAGTATAATAAATTCCTGATACTACTAATAATCCGACAAAACTTGCCAAAATCGTTGTTTGCAAAACGATTGACAATTCAGTAAAATAAATGACAAATAATGAAATAAATATCGCACAAATTGAAGCGAAGTCTTTAAGCATTGTCTTCTTTTTGACATTCTTTTGGTCACTGTGTTCCATACCATCTCCTTCGGTATATAATGCAAGGAGATAGTCACAATAGTGCTCTGGCAGCATATTGGCTTGCTTCCAAAGTTGTATTTCATTCACGATTAATTCTTTTCTTGAATTTTTTACTGTTTTCACAGCTGTCACACCTTTGTCTGTTAAATCTTTTAGCTACATTCGTCAAAGGTGATGGAAAACCCTTTATTTCGAGCAAAAAAAACCACCTCTATCACAATAGAGGCAGTCAATGGGGTTTCTATTCTAAAAAGTCCTTTAATCGTTTGCTTCTGCTTGGATGACGCAGTTTTCTAAGGGCTTTGGCTTCTATTTGACGAATACGTTCCCTTGTTACACCGAAGACCTTCCCTACTTCTTCAAGTGTGCGGGTTCTGCCATCGTCCAGACCAAAACGTAAACGAAGAACATTTTCTTCACGATCTGTTAAAGTATCCAGTACATCTTCAAGCTGTTCCTTTAATAGTTCGTAAGCAGCATGTTCTGAAGGAGATTGAGCTTCTGCGTCTTCAATGAAGTCACCAAGATGAGAATCGTCTTCTTCACCAATTGGTGTCTCAAGAGATACTGGCTCTTGAGCAATCTTAAGGATTTCCCTAACCTTTTCAGGTGTCAGATCCATTTCCTCTGCGATTTCTTCCGGTGCTGGTTCACGCCCTAAGTCTTGCAATAACTGTCTTTGCACACGAATAAGTTTGTTAATGGTTTCAACCATATGAACCGGAATACGAATCGTTCTTGCCTGGTCAGCGATCGCACGTGTGATGGCTTGGCGAATCCACCAAGTTGCATACGTACTGAATTTGTACCCTTTGCGGTAATCAAACTTTTCTACCGCTTTAATCAGACCCATATTTCCTTCCTGGATAAGGTCTAAGAATAGCATACCGCGACCAACGTAACGTTTGGCAATACTGACAACAAGTCGCAGGTTCGCTTCAGCAAGACGTCGCTTAGCTTCCTCATCGCCTTCTTCAATCCTCTTGGCAAGATTTATCTCTTCCTCTGCAGATAAAAGATCAACTCTTCCTATTTCTTTCAGATACATACGAACAGGATCATTTATTTTAACTCCTGGAGGAACGCTTAAATCATTCAGATTGAATTCTTCTTCCTCTTCTTTCTCTAACTCAGTAGCACCCGGATCATCATCTTCATCATTTTCATTGATGATTTCTACACTTTGTTCACCTAAGTGTTCGTAGAATTCATCCATTTGATCGGAATCTAACTCAAACCCTGATAATTTATCGGCAATATCTTCGTATGTGAGGACCCCTCTTTTTTTACCTTGGTTAACTAAAAATTCTTTCACCTGATCAACTGTTAATTCTGACGCTATTTGTTTGGAACGCGCTGACTTTTCAGCCATTTGTTCCCCTCCTTCCAACTTCCTTACAAAACTTTATAGAGACTTACGCAGCTGTAAGATTTCCATTGCTATTTGTGCTTCTTTTCGGTAATCCTTTAGTCGTTCTGCTTCTTTTCTTTCCACTTCTTTTTCTTTTATTCTCAACATCTTTTGATGTTTTAACACCTGATTGACATAATCTACTAATTCCTGGTCCGTACTTTCTTCGCTTATTGACATCATTTCGATGTCGGTTACGATCCTTCTTAACCTCTCATCGGGAAGATACCCGATAAAGGCACTGGCACTTGGAGGTAGACCTTCTTCATAATAACCCAATAAATAAGTAATAATAGCCTGATGTTCATCAATATTAAGGTTAGTACCTGCAAGCCACTCCTGAATCTTATAAGCGATGTTCGGATCCTTAAGCATATAGGCAATCAATCTTCTCTCAGCCGTTTGGTAAGCGGGTAATAGTTTAGACTGAGTCTGCCTGGAGAAATTACCTTGCATACCTACCTGTTTAGGCGGTTTAGAATTCCGTTTATCAGGGCCTTCCAGTTCAAAGAGCTGCTGTTGAAGAGCCTCAAGAGATAATTCGAACTCATCTGCTAAATACCTTAAATAATAATCCTTTTCAACCGCTTTACTCAGTTGGGTAATTTCCTTAAGTATGTCTTCTATATACTTAAGGCGATCTCCTTCATCATTTAAGTTTTTATTCAGCTTATAGTACCGAAGCTTAAATGCCATGAACGTCAAGCTTGCCCCTATTACATCTTGTTGAAACTTTGTTGGTCCATATTTTGAAATGTAGTCATCAGGGTCTAATTGTTCCGGTATTGTTGCGACACGAATGTTCAGCTGATGCTTGTGAAGAAGATTTCCTGCCCGGAATGCGGCTTCCACTCCAGCAGAATCACCGTCATAACAAATGATCACGGAATCAGTCAGGCGTTTAAGCAGTCCGATTTGCTGCTCTGTTAATGAAGTACCCATAGTGGCTACGCCATTTTCCACCTCTGCTTCACTGGCTGATATGACGTCGGCAAATCCTTCAAACAGAATGGCCTGCTGTTTTCTTCTAATCATTGAACGTGCGCCGTGATAGTTATAAAGAATGCTGCTTTTGTTAAAGATTTTCGTTTCCGGACTGTTTAAGTACTTCGGTTCATCATTCGAATCGATGCTTCTTCCTGAAAAAGCGACCGTGTTTCCTTTCGTATCCACAATAGGAAACATGATCCTTCCCCTGAAGCGATCCAAGAAGGAATTGTCTCTTTCTCTTCTAACGAGTAAACCCGCCGCTTCCATCAGCTCCAGGGAATAGCCTCGTTTCTGAAGAAACTTAACCGTGAAATCCCAGCTGGGAAGTGACCACCCAATCTGAAATTTAGTAATGCTTTCAGTCGTAAACCCCCGAGCCAATAAATATTCGAGGGCTTCCTGACCTTCTTTTGTGTTTAGAAGGAGATGATGGTAAAATTTACTTAATAACCCATGAGCTTCCATCATTTGCTTTTCATCTTCTTGAGGGGGAAGCTCCCTTTCAGACGAAGATGTCGGTATGGAGATTTCTTCTCCTACTTTAGAACCAAGCTTTTGCGCTGCTTCGAGGAAGCTTAAACCATCAACATCCATTAGAAACGTAAACGCATTTCCCCCGGCCCCACATCCGAAACAATGAAATATTTGTTTGTCAGGGGAAACAGAAAAAGATGGAGTATTCTCTCCATGAAACGGACACAAACCAAAATAATTGCGTCCCTGCTTTTTCAGTTGTACATAATCACTCACGACATCTACGATATCGGTTGACGATAATATTTTATTTAACTTATCTTCAGGGATTCTTTCAGACACGATTTATCACCTGTTTTATTTACCCTCTTAATCCATTCTGTACTTATTCCGATTCTCCTGCAATTTCCGACAAGATTTTATCGAAGGAAATACAAAATGTTTCTCTGTCTTCATTTGTAAAAGGTTTAGGACCTTTACCATAGTTTCCTCTACGGCGTTCTTTTGCTGCGACGTATCGATAATCGAGTGCCGTGACTATACTCTCTTCCCTGTAGGCTATTCCCCTGGGAGAGATGGCATAAACTTTTTTCGGCAAAACCAATGACGCGAGTCCAATATCCTGGGTAACCAGTACATCGTGTGGCCTGACATGGTTCATGATGTATAAGTCAGCCGCTTCTTTCGAACTATCGACATATACCCACCTGCCTTGATCAGGTGTGTTCTTTCTATGGGCATGAGAAGCAACAAATACAACCTCAAAGCCATATCCTCTGGTAATTTTAATGATCTCCTGCTTTACCGGGCAAGCATCTGCATCCACATATACGGTAGACTTATGTTCGCTAATACTAACTATTCTACATCACTCCGTATTATCCTTCTCTCTTTTGAACTTTCCTGGAGAATTGATTAAAATTGTCGAATTTTAATTGAGACGAGACTTGACATATCACAATAATTAGTTTATTCCTTAAGGGTTTAGTCTAAACCTATTTTAAATATTTTTATCACAATTTTTTATTATAGTATAATCGGACAAGTTTGACCACTATAAAAACTCAATTTATGAAACCTATGATTGTTTCCGTTTCAATTCACCAAAAAAGAATGATTCTTTCCCCTTTTATTCAGGGAAAGAATCATTCTTTATTAAATGTTAATTGCTTGAGTGCTGATAGATATTCGTAATGACATTGGCTGTTTCTTCTACAGCTTTGTTCGTTACGTCAATCACATGGCAACCGATGCGATTGGTTATTTTCTCGAAATATTTCAACTCATCTTCAATGCGTTGAATATTTGCATAGCTCGCCTGATCATTCAATCCCAATGACTTTAATCTTTCCCGGCGAATCGTATTCAACTTCTCAGGACTGATCTTTAATCCGAAGCACTTCTTCGGAGAAACCATAAATAATTCCTCTGGGGGATCGACTTCCGGTACTAGAGGTACATTGGCCACCTTAATCCTCTTCAGTGCAAGATATTGTGATAACGGCGTCTTTGATGTTCTGGAAACACCTACAAGCACAATATCCGCTCTAAGGATGCCGCGGGGATCCCGCCCATCATCATACTTCACGGCAAACTCTATCGCTTCCACTTTCTTGAAGTAATCATCATCCAGCTTTCTTACCGTTCCCGGCTCGAACAACGGCTCCTTCTGGTAAGCTGATTGATATTTATCCATTAATGGACCGATAATATCAAACGCGTACAATTCTTCTCTTTCAGCTTCTTTTTTAATATACGCACGCATATCCGGCTTTACGAGAGTGTACACAATCAGTCCCTGGTTTAATTTCGCCAGGGAAATCACTTCATCGATATGCTCTAAGTCCTCTACATACGGAAAGCGTTTAATGACCGTATTGGAACCATTGAATTGGCTAATCGCCGCTTTTGTGACTAGTTCAGCAGTTTCACCCACCGAGTCGGATACAACATAGATGATCGGTTCTTTCACGATCGTTCACCACCTTCTAATATTCATCTGCTAACGCTACAAATGCTTTTGTGATATTGGTTTTCGTAATCCTGCCTATGACCTCTAAATCGCCTTTTTCTGTTTTCTTAATCACTGGAACAGAGTCGATTTGCTTATGAATCAAGTCTTTGGCCACGCCTATTAGCTGGTCATCCTTTTCACAGACCGTAATATTAGGCATTCTCGTCATAATGATATTCACCGGCAAGGTACTAAGTTCCTGCTTCCCGATGCTCGCCCTTAAAAGATCCTTACGAGACAGGACGCCAACTAAGTACGTATTTCCATCCACTACGAATAATGTTCCTACGTCCTCCAGGAACATTGTCACGATGGCATCATACACAGAAACATTTTCGTTTACCACCACAGGAATCGATTGATAATCTTTAACATATATTTTGTTAAGGTTTTCTGTCAATAGCTGCGTTCCTGTTTTTCCTGTATAGAAATACCCCACTCTGGGACGTGCGTCCAGGTAACCTGCCATGGTTAAAATGGCTAGATCAGGTCGCAGAGTCGCCCTGGTCAAGTTTAATCGATCGGCGATTTGTTCACCAGTGATAGGTCCGTTGTCTTTAACTATTTGTAAGATATGCTCTTGACGCTTATTAAGTTCGATTGTTACTCACCACCTAACGGACAAACTATTTATGTTATACTTTATATGAAATATTATATACTATTTAAAAAAAATGAAAAGAGCATATTATCATTCATTTGTGTCAACACTATATTTTAAATTTCACCTAACACAGAGTATCTTTTTTAAATACAAACTTCAAATCTTTTCCCTTCTACTGTTCAGTAGTTGTTTTTATTTCTTTATCATGATAAAATGTCTTCATCTTATAATCAATAAGGCTACGACGGATCAATAAGTACTTGCTGCACTCAAGCGACCAGGGACGGTGAAAGCCTGGAGAGCAGGGAAAACGGCAATCCCGAGCTATTTATCATTTGAAAGTGGGTATACTTGACGTATATCAACTAGGGTGGAACCGCGAGTATCAAGCTCGTCCCTAGGCTATAAGCCTAGGGACGAGCTTTTTTATTTTATTACATACATGATGAAAAGGAGTGACTTTTATGTCAATGGAAAAAGTAGTGAATTTAGCGAAGCATCGCGGATTTGTTTTCCCGGGTTCTGAAATTTACGGAGGACTTGCTAACACGTGGGATTACGGTCCATTAGGTGTAGAGTTAAAAAACAATATTAAAAAAGCATGGTGGAAAAAATTCGTTCAGGAATCCCCTTACAACGTGGGTCTTGATGCAAGTATTTTAATGAATCCACAAACTTGGGTAGCTTCTGGTCACGTTGGAAACTTCAACGACCCAATGATCGACTGTAAGCAATGTAAAACACGCCATCGCGCAGACAA
The DNA here is from genome assembly GCF_050467885.1 of Rossellomorea sp. NRS-1567. NCBI lineage: Bacteria > Bacillati > Bacillota > Bacilli > Caryophanales > Bacillaceae > Rossellomorea > Rossellomorea sp. NRS-1567. The sequence continues at coordinate 164,753 of NZ_JBITPL010000001.1, forward strand.
AATCATTGAAAATGCCCTTGAAGAAAAAGGCATCGAGATGATCGTTGATGGGCTTTCGTTTGAAAAAATGGAAGAAATCATCAATGAGCACAGTATCGCGTGCCCTGATTGCGGAAGCCAGGATTTCACGGATATCCGCCAATTCGATTTAATGTTTAAGACTCATCAAGGTGTGACAGAATCGTCTACAAATGAAATCTATTTACGCCCTGAAACAGCACAAGGTATCTTTGTTAACTTCAAAAATGTTCAGCGCTCCATGCGTAAAAAAATGCCATTCGGTATTGCTCAAGTCGGAAAAAGCTTCCGAAATGAAATTACACCTGGGAACTTTACATTCAGAACACGTGAATTTGAACAAATGGAACTGGAATTCTTCTGTAAACCTGGAGAAGACCTGGAATGGTTCTCTTACTGGCGTGAATTCTGTAAAAACTGGTTACTTAACCTAGGAATGAACGAAGAAAATATGCGTTTACGCGATCATGATCAAGATGAATTATCTCATTACAGTAATGCAACTACGGATATTGAATACAAATTTCCATTCGGTTGGGGAGAGCTTTGGGGTGTAGCAGATCGAACAGACTTTGACCTGAAGCGTCATATGGAACATTCGAATGAGGACTTCCACTACATGGATCCTCAAACAAATGAAAAGTATGTACCATACTGTATTGAACCATCCCTTGGTGCAGACCGTGTCACTCTTGCATTCCTATGTGACGCATTTGAAGAGGAAGAGCTTGAAAATGATTCACGTACAGTGCTTCGCTTCCATCCGGCACTGGCCCCATTTAAAGCAGCTGTCCTGCCACTTTCTAAGAAATTATCTGATGATGCATTCAAGGTATATGAAGAATTATCACAGGACCTTATGGTAGACTTCGACGAAACAGCATCAATCGGTAAACGCTACCGTCGTCAAGATGAAATCGGTACACCATTTTGTATCACATTTGACTTTGACTCGGTAGAAGATGGTCAAGTGACCGTACGTGACCGTGACACGATGGATCAGGTAAGAATGCCAATCAGCGAAGTTAAAGCTTTTTTGCAGGAAAAAATTCAATTTTAAAACCTAAAGCGGAGGCGGCTCGTTCAGAGGCGACAAGCATAAGACAGCCCTGCCGGAAAGGCGTTCTTTGCCTTTTTGGCAGGGTTGACTTATGACCTCGAGCCTCTAGCCGCCGGAGCTGGCAGACACCTAAAGCGGAGGGGCTTTGCCCAGAGGCGACAAGCATAAGACGAACATACCGGAAAGGCGTTCTTTGCCTTTTTGGTATGTTTGACTTATGACCTCGAGCCTCTAAGCCCCGGAGCTAGCAGACACATAAAAAACAGGCCCATTCACCATAGTGAATGGGCCTTTCTATATAATCACAAGCAGCATTATAAGCTAGAATAAGTCCTTCAGGTTATCCATTTGGTCTAAGAACCTCCTGGATTTTAATGTTAGACCTGAATTTTCATCGTAATAAGTCCTGATTACCCGCTTCAATTGACGTTTTGTTTCATCTTTCACCGATATATTTCCCAATCGATTGATATCGAAATAGTAAAATACCCTCAGAAGCTTCACAGTGCTCTGCGAGATCGGAAAATGATGAGGATCTTCACTTAAACAACGATGACAGATGAATCCATTTTCTTTAAAGGAGAAAGCGAATTCTCCATCCGCTTCCCCGCATACACTACATCCATTCAGATGAGGATACAGCCCTAATACAGGGAGCATCTTCATTTCAAATATGTGCATAAGAATTTCGGGATCATAGTCTTCATTTAAATAGTGAATGGTCTTGTAAAGCAGTTCAAATAGAAATGGGTTCGGTTTCCGGTCCTCCGTCGCTTTATCGAGAAGCTCTACGATGTAAGTGGCATAAGCCGTCTTAAACAAATCTTCCCTCACATGCCTTAACGATTCAACCATCTCTCCCTGTTGAAGTGTACCTAGTCCACTTCCTTTAATAAAAAGGAAATAACCATATGTAAACAATTGTGAAATGGCGGATAGACGGCTATTAGGTTTCTTTGCCCCTCTAGCCATCAATCCAATCTTTCCGAATTCTCGTGTGTATATGGTAACAATCTTGTTCGACTCACCGTAATGATTCGTTCTGATCACGATTCCTTCACACTTCTGCAGCATATAGCCACCTCCCGACATCAATCCATCCGGGTGATGACAAGCTTATCACGTTAAAGGAAAATCAACTTCCGCTATTTCTTCTTCAAAGCTGTAAGGATCCTCAGTCGTCTCCTTTTCAAGCTCCTTAAAAAGTAAATAGGTGTCTATACTTCCTGTCTGCGAAAAAAATTTCCATGTTAAGTCTAACATAAAAAACCCACCTTTCTGGATTTAAACTAGCAAGACTTCATAAGCTTTCTTGTGATTAGAATGAGCATTTTCTCTCTAAAAGATGCGGCCTAAATATTGTTAATTCAGCTATCAATATTCGTCGTCACTGAATCCAAAGTCACGAAGGGTAGAAGATCGGTTTCTCCAGTCCTTCTGTACCTTCACCCATAGTTCAAGATATACCTTTGATCCCAACAGGTTCTCAATGTCTACACGGGAACGCTTCCCTACTTCCTTTAGCATCGACCCCTGTTTTCCGATGACAATCCCTTTTTGCGAGTCTCTCTCCACAATAATGGTTGCGATCACGTCAATAAGGTCCTTCTCTTGCTTTCGCTCCATTTTATCGATCACGACTGCAATGCTGTGGGGAATCTCTTCCCTTGTCAGGTGCAGGACCTTCTCACGTATGAGTTCTGAAACGATAAAACGTTCAGGATGGTCTGTAATCTGATCAGCAGGATAAAATTGAGGTCCTTCCGGCAGTTGATCCTTTAATAATTGCAGAAGGTTATCTACATTATTTCCTTCAAGTGCTGAAATCGGAACAGTCGCCGCGAAAGGAAACAGGTCATTGTATTGTTGAATCATCGGCAATAACGCATCAGGGTGAATTTGATCAATTTTATTAAGAATAAGAAAAACAGGTGTTTTGACCCCTTTTAACTTCTCGATGATGAAGTGATCTCCTTTTCCTAACCCTTCTTCTACGTTGATCATAAATAAAATGACGTCCACTTCTTTTAAAGTGTTCTGAGCAATCTTCATCATGAAGTCTCCCAGTTTATGTTTCGGTTTGTGTATCCCTGGAGTATCGATGAATATCATTTGTGCATCATCTGTCGTGTAAACTCCCTGAACTTTGTTTCGTGTTGTTTGGGGCTTATCACTCATAATCGCTATCTTTTGACCGATTACATGGTTCAAGAAAGTGGACTTCCCAACGTTTGGACGTCCAATGATGGAGATGAAGCCTGATTTGTGCCCTGTATTACTGCCTATATTACTCATTTAAATCCTCCGGTGAAAAAGCTCCTGGTAATAGTTCTGCAACGGTTAGTTCTTCCACATCGCCTTTAAGGTTTGTCAGTACGACCTTCATCTCTTTCGGACATAACTCTGAAATGACCTGACGACAGGCTCCGCATGGCGGCACCGGTCTTGCCGTGTCTGCTACAACCGCAATCATTGAATAGTCTGTATCGCCTTCTGAGTAAGCTTTGAATAGTGCTGTTCTTTCGGCACAATTACACATACTGTAGGCTGCGTTCTCGATATTACAACCGTGATAGACCTTACCATCCTTTGACAGAAGGGCCGCTCCCACCTTAAATTTACTATAGGGTACGTATGCTTTTTCTCTCGCTAGTTTAGCTTCTTGTATCAATTGTTCTGCATTCATTAGTTTAACTCTCCTTTTAACCCTTACAAATTCATTTTACTACAATTTTCATAAAAGAAAATGGGCTGTTATCATTTTGTAATAAAATAGTTAGATAATTCAAACTATTTATTGATTTTGTCCTTTGCTCCACTTATTCTATACAAGTATAAGAACGTTTTCAAATGAATTAAAGGCTGCAGGAAAGAAATCGTTCAATTTCTCTCCTGCAGCCTTTGTTTTTCAGGTATTTGTATCTTCTTTGCATCTCATCAAAGAGCCGTGATGAGTTCTAGCAGCTTTGGAATAAAGATAATGGCACCCACAATCGCCGTACAGACGGCAAAGAGTAATACGGCAGCCGAAGCAAGGTCCTTTGCCGCTTTCGCCAAGGGATGGTAGTCTGAAATTGAAAGATCCACTGCCTTTTCGATCGCCGTATTCATGGTTTCAAGTGCCAGTACGGAAAACACCAATATGATCAGGATGATCCATTCCATGGCAGATACGGAAAGCAGATACGCTAAGATAAAAACAATGATCCCTACACATGAGTGAATCCTGAAATTCTGCTCAGTGGACCATACAGATTTAATCCCATCTGCCGCATATCCAAAAGACTTCAAGAACCTGAACAGGCCGAACTTAGTCCCTTTTGAGTCCATACTCATCTAAAATATCCTTCTGTCTCTGAAACATTTTCTTTTCATCCATTTCCTCCATATGATCATAGCCTAATAAATGCAGGAATCCGTGCAGAGCAAGAAAACCCAGTTCACGGGAGAATGAATGATTGTATTCTTCAGCCTGTTCTTTGGCCCGATCGATGGAAATGATGATATCACCGAGAACCCGGGGAATTTGACCACCAATTATTTCGACTTCGTCCTCCCCCAGTTCTTCAAGAGCAAAGGAAATGACATCCGTCGGCTGGTCCTTCTGGCGGTATTCACGATTAATTTCCTGAATTCTTTCGTTCGTCACAAACGTAACCGACACTTCGCTGTCATCTTCGACCTCTTCTTTTTTTGCTGCAAAGTTTAAGATGTTTTGCACCAAACTTGTTTCCTCTTCGGATAATGTTTCAGTTTCATCAATAAAGTCGATCAATAATGTCATACTTCTTCTCCTTTTGCTTTAAGTTCCGGATATTCTATTCTTGGATGAAAGATTCCATTCAGAGTCTCACATAGAGACCTCTTGACTGTCTCTAATTGCTTCATTGAAAGATCGCATTCGTTAAACTGACCGTCCTGCAGGCGGTCTTGTACAATGGAATGAACGAGCTGTTGGATCTCTCCCTGAGTGGGGGATTTCTTGGATCTGACAGCCGCTTCTAGACTATCTGCAATGCTAATAATGGCCGCTTCCCTTGTTTGTGGTTTTGGACCGGGATATCGATAATCTTCTTCCTTAACATCTTTCCCTTGTTCCTTTGCCTTATAATAAAAAAATTTCAACAAGGTTGTCCCATGATGCTGCTCGGCAATATCGACGATTTCCTTTGGAAGCTTATGTTTCCGAAGCATGTCAGCACCATCTGAAGCATGACTTATAATAACATCCCTGCTCGTCTCAGGCGAGACCCGATCATGAGGATTTCCCATATTAAGCTGATTTTCAATGAAAAAGTGTGGCCTTTTTGATTTTCCGACATCATGATAGTAGCAGCCGACTCTCGCTAATAGTCCGTTTGCACCAATGGATTCACACGCGGATTCTGCAAGATTCGCTACCATGACACTGTGATGATAGGTACCGGGTGCATCGGTCAGCAGCTTCTTTAATAGTGGTTGTGTAGGGCTTGAAAGCTCCACCAGCCTCATGGAAGAAAGTATGCCGAACCCTGCCTCGAAAAACGGCAGAAAACCGATTGTTAATATAGAGGAACTGATTCCTGATACCAGGGCAAACACGAGATAATACACATATTCACTATTGGAATAAGAAGTTCCGCTTAACAGGACCAAAAACGCCAGGATCAATATATTTACAAGAGCTACGTAAATACCCGCTCTTAAAATATTCGAGCGCTGATTGCGGCTCACCAGGAAAAGAATCCCTGATACGCCACTGAATAACGTATAAATAGCGATTTCCATATCGATTGAACCTGAGAACTGCTGGTGAAAAACGATACTTGAGCAAGCTGATAAAATAAACACCATCATCATGGCAATCCGCTCATTCAATAAAATCCTCAGGATCATTCCCGTGAATGCAGCAGGGAATATAAAGGCGATATCATTGATTTCCAGCTGTTCTATCAATCCTACAATCTTCATGATCAACAGTGAGATGACAAACACGATACTCGTGAGGATCAAATAGTTTTGTTTTCGTTCCTCGGTTACTTCCAATGTATAGAAGAAATAATAAAGTGAACTGATCACCACAAGCACAAAAAGCGCCAATCCGATGTATGGGCGGAAGGAGAACGTATTTTCCACCATCCCCAATGATTTCATGATCCGATATTCTTTAGGAGTAATCAACTCCCCATCTTCTACAATGACTCCGCCTTCAATGATTTCAACTGATTGAACATTCGCCACGGCCAGCCTTTTTAATTCATCCGTTTTTTCAGAGTCAAAATATTGTGTAGGCTCAAGTGCCACATTCCCAAGCTTTACGGCAGCATTGGATAGATCCCCACTAAAGGTATAGTTTGTGATCCTTTGTTCTAAATTTAATCTCGCTTCACTCAATTCCTCTTCTTTCACACCATTTTCCATGATAATCTTCATTTGCGTAGAAACGATTGTCTCTACTCGTTCCAGATCTTCCTCTGAAGCTTCCACTAGAGTTTTTAAAACCGTATCATTCAATTGGTTGGTTACATTATTATTCTTATCTTTAGGAAGCTTAGCTTTAAGCTGTTTTAGCTGCTCATTTATTTCCGCTTCAGCTGGAGGCTTCAGTTCCTCTGATCCGGGTTCTTGAGTTTCAGTTTCCTTCTTCACTTCTTTTACACTTTCCATAAGGGAACGAAGTAACGATATGGAGTTGTCGACCGCCCCTTCTTTAGGGGTATAGACATTTCCTACTTCTTCTTCAGCTTCCTGCTGCTTCTTCTCAGTTGCCTCATCATCAACAAATTTCTTCGGCGCCCTAATTGTAGTAGGAGCTTCTTCATACAAATTAATATCCAGGGTTTTCGGTTTTACATTCCCATATAAAACCCCGAAAACAATAATACCAAGTAACACAAATAAGAGATTAGTAAAAAGTCGGTAGCTAAGAAAGCTCCTTATTTTGAGTAAAAATGGGTGCGTTTGCATAAAGAACCCCCTGTTATGTAAGTACAATTTCAATCATTTTAAGTATAGATCTCACAGAAATCATGAGAAAAAACAATCTAGCAATTATGTAAAATGATAACAGTTTTTCACTTAATTATCCATGTTAAACCCTATAAAAAAAGATTGACCTCTGCATGCGCCACCTGTATTAACAGGCGACATGAACACATTGGGTCAATCCCTTTATTGCATTACTTTTCGATTGTTTCATAGGCATCGATTATTTTAGCGACTAATGGGTGACGAACCACATCCGCTTGATCTAGATAAATAAACGATACGCCTTTTACATTTTTTAATATTTTTTCAGAGGAAATCAGTCCTGACTCGCTTCCTCTAGGTAAGTCCACTTGAGAGCGATCTCCTGTAATAATCATCTTCGAATCAAAGCCAAGTCTGGTTAAAAACATTTTCATTTGTGCTTTCGTTGTGTTTTGTGCCTCATCGAGGATGACAAACGCATCATCCAGTGTTCGGCCTCTCATATAGGCAAGAGGAGCGATTTCAATGGTTCCTCTTTCAATCAACCGAGCTGTATGCTCAGCCCCCAACACATCATGCAGAGCGTCATATAAGGGACGGAGATAAGGGTCCACTTTTTCCTTCAGGTCACCCGGAAGGAAGCCGAGACTCTCTCCCGCTTCAACAGCAGGCCTTGTGAGAATGATTTTCTTTACCTGCCCGTTTTTCAACGCATGCACCGCCATCACCACAGCAAGATAGGTCTTCCCTGTACCTGCCGGACCAATCCCAAACACCATATCGTGTTTTTTGATAGCCTGAATGTATTGACGCTGCCCAAGGGTTTTCACCCTGATGGATTTACCTTTTGCATTTTTCGTAATTTCTTCATTGTACAAGTCAGTAAAGTATTCAAGTGTCCCTTGCTTGCCCATTTCCAGTGCATAATGGACATCTCTTTGGCCAATATTGATTCCTTTACGTATTACAGCCACGAGTCGATCTGAAACATCTAGAGCGAGACTTACATCTTCTTCCTTACCTGAAACCAGCAATTCTTCGCCTCTTGTTACGATTGAAACGTGTAATTCCTGTTCGATTAATTTAAGGTGAGAATCTGAAACGCCAAACAAAGCGATGGCTTCATTAGGGTTTTCAAGTTGTAATTTCATTAAGATTTCATCTGACATTCGTTAGTCTCCTTGAATAATTGGTTGTCCTACTGCAATGTTTTCTAATACTTTGAAGTGAATTGTTACCCTAACTTTACCATTCTCAACCTTTTCTTGCAAAATTTTTTCACCTATGACTTCGGCATCCTCAGGGAGGGTGGACTCCAAATTACTCTTGGCCAGTTTCCTCGCCGCATCGATGGCTTCTGATTTCGTATAAGTTCTCTCTACATCCTCTTTCTCTTTAAAGCTTTTATCTATATAATATATCGGCAGCTCCCATTTCAAGAAACGAAGGTTCTTTTTGTTCTCTTCCTCGATGGACTCTTCATACTCAACTTTTCCGAATCCCCAAATCGGAATATTAATAGAGCCGACTCCGACATAATGCTTTCTTTTTTCATCGCCGCTAAAAACCACAAATTGGGATTTCAAAGGTAAATCAACGTTAGATTTATACCATGTTTCCCCCAGGATTTTTGCTTTGGCGGGGACCCCTTTAGGATCCTTTTCATTCCCTATCAATCCTGATACGAGAAGCTGACCTTTGTTCACATAGTCATTGACGTTCACCTGGGGATCTCCTTCTTCTACGAACATTTGAGTGATGATCGCTTTCTTCTTCGCTACGATATGCTGCAGACCAGAGGATTCAGAAGGTTCAGGGGCGTTCTTCTCAACCACTTGGAAGTGAAAGGTCGTCCCTTGCAATTCCACCCCTACCCACGTAATATTGTTCATTCTGTAGGATAGCTCCCGTTGGATATTTTCCACATCCGGCAGGGAGAATTGCAGCTTCCCTTTCGACACTCCCATTTCTTCCAGCTCTTTTCTGATGCTGTGCTCTGTTTGAGGGGATGCCCCTTTAATTTGAATGTCCCAAACCATATTGGAAAGCAGGAAGACGATGACGAAGAAAGCAAGTCCACCTATCATGAATCCTGAGTTCTTCAGAGATCGCTTAAACAAAAATGGAACTCCCTGACCTCTTAGAAATGTCACTTTACACTCGGATGTTCGAACCGCTCTTCGGAAGTTATGTACATCCTCTAAGGATAAGTAAAAGGTGATGGTCTCCGTTCCAGCTCTCTTCACATTCCAAATCGTGATATTTGCACGAAGCAATTGATTGATGACCCTCTCAACTAATCTGCCTTCCATTTTCACAAATACCTTTCCCCTAAGAAAGGTGAACCATTGATTCTTCAAACCCGTCCCTCCTATTGTTCCAAATAGATCACTTCTACGATCTTCCCCTGAAGAAGAATTTCTTCAGGAAGAATCATCTTGATGACAAACTGTTCACCTTTTATTAAAAGTTGACCTTGTTTTAGCAGAAGTCGTACCTCTCGATCTGTGAACGTTAACAGACCACGATGGTTTTCTATATAGATGTGAATTTGTCCAATCATGGTGACGCGAGGAAGGTCCATCATGACATCTTCAGGTAAATCCATTTTCTGTGTCATCCATTTACGCGCATGTTGTAAAAAGCTTTTTGCCATAAAAAAGAACCCCCTTTCATCTCATATTTATGAAATGAAAAGGGGTTTCATCACTCTTATTTTTGATGATGACGTTTTTTTGATCTTGGAGGTCCAAATACCTCTGAAAAGATAAAACCTTTTACGATATCATCTTCCTTGTTGAAATCAATGTTGAGAGTTGAACCTTTTTCCCGTATCTTCTCTGCCCTGGTTTGATGAGCTTCCAGTCTGCGGGAGTAACGTTCTTCTTTCTTTTGTAAATCTGCATACGTTGATTCCGCTTCCTTCTTCTTTTCTTCAAACAGGGTTTGAATAGAAGAGGCTGCGTCTTTCAATGGTTCTTTGTATTCTCTTGGCAATCTGCTCCGTGCCGTTCTCTCCCTTTCTCTTCCTCTTTCATGAGGTTCGGAAGGAGGGGGAGACGCCGTTTGAATCGGCTTTTGCCTTACCGGTTTATTAGAAGGAGACTCTTTCACTTTATTGAAAATCGTAGTGATAAGTCCGATCAGTATGGCAATGATTAAAGGTTCCATGGAGAAAACTCCTTTCTCACAAGGGGAAATTACTTATCTTTAGAATTTTTCGGATCATTTTTATCCCCGGTTAGTTTCCCGATCGAGTCTCTCATTTCCGTATCAGCGTCGATATTCTTTAAGTTCATATAGTCCATCACACCGATATTTCCTGATCTGAGTGCTTCAGCCATGGCAAGAGGTACTTCTGCTTCTGCTTCCACAACTTTCGCTCTCATTTCTTCTACTCTTGCTTTCATTTCCTGCTCATTGGCAACGGCCATTGCTCTTCTTTCTTCAGCTTTCGCCTGTGCAATGTTTTTATCAGCTTCCGCTTGTTCTGTTTGCAGTTCTGCTCCGATATTCTTGCCGATATCAACGTCCGCGATATCAATCGAGAGGATTTCAAATGCTGTACCTGCATCCAGGCCTTTCGAAAGGACCGTTTGAGAAATCAAATCCGGATTTTCCAATACCTTCTTATGATTGCTGGATGAACCGATTGTTGATACAATCCCTTCCCCTACACGGGCAACGATCGTCTCTTCCCCGGCCCCCCCGACAAGGCGGTCAATGTTCGCACGAACCGTAATACGCGCTTTGGCTTTCACTTCAATTCCATCCATTGCAACACCGGCAATAAATGGCGTTTCGATTACTTTAGGGTTAACACTCATTTGAACCGCTTCAAGTACGTCACGACCAGCAAGGTCAATCGCCGCACAACGCTCAAAGGTCAGTTCAATGTTTGCACGATGGGCTGCAATCAGTGCATTGACCACTCTGTCTACATTACCACCAGCTAAATAGTGACTCTCCAGCTGATTGATCGTTACCGTGATGCCTGCTTTATGGGCTTTAATTAATGGATTGATCACACGACTCGGGATAACACGTCTCAACCTCATCCCCACTAGTGTGAAAATACTGATTCTTACTCCTGCTGCGATCGCTGAAATCCACAGCATGACTGGTACAAATGTAAATAAAACTGCTAATACAATCACTCCCACCACAATGGCAACGAGCAATAAAATCGTACTTGGTCCTATAACCATATTCTTTACCTCCTAAGTAATTATGAAATGTCTCTTACAACAATCCTCGAACCTTCCACTTTCACAATCTTAACTCTTTCACCTGCTTTAATAAAGCCACCCTCTGTCACTGCATCAATTCTTTCATCATCCACGATCACAGTTCCGGAAGGTCTTAAAGGTGTTTTCGTTACACCCTCTTTACCGATCAACTCTAATCGATTGATGTTTGATACATATCCACTTTCTGTGCTTGTTGAATCTTTTAAAATGATTTTGTTAAAAAATTTCATTTTTTTACCAAACACCTTTACAAATATAATCATTGTCGCAACGGCAATAAGTAAAGCGATAAGAAGAGAAATGCCCATTTGCACTACATCGCCCCCTGCCAACATAATACTTGCGAGAATAGCCCCGATCCCAAGTCCGCCTGCAATGCCCCCAGGGAGGAAAAATTCCGCTACGATAAGAGCGACCCCAATGATAAAGAGGATTATGGTTTCGTAACCGGCAAGTCCCGCCACTAAGTGTCCATAAAAGAATAATACAAGGGAAATCAATCCGATAGAACCGGCAATCCCAAAGCCTGGTGAATACAATTCGACAATCAACCCAAGGCTTGCCAACGAAAGAAGGATTGGTACCACGACCGGGTTGGTTATAAATCGTGCCAGCTTCTCTGCAAAGGTCTCTTCGACATTTACAACAGAAGATTTATCGACACCAAGGGTTTCATATAACTCATCCAGGTTCGCAACGGTTCCTTCAGAGTAGCCGACTTGCTTGGCTTCTTTTGAACCGAGAGTCAATAATTCCCCTTTTTCTATCCCCAATTCTTCGATCACTACCGATTCATCCGCCATGGCCAGGGCAACTTGAGGATCTCTCCCATTTGATTCAGCCGCACTCTTCATGGCAGAAAGCCAGTAACTCTGAGCTTTCTTATCAGCGGCATTTCCAGCTTGATCAATCACAGCCGCAGAACCGATTTGACCATTCGGAACCATATAGATCTCATCTGCATGAAGGGAGATGAAGGCACCTGCCGATAAAGCGTGATTATTCACAAAGGCAACCGTCTTCGTTTCTACGCCGTCAAGGAGCTGACCAATATCTCCAGCTGCAGTGACCAGACCTCCAGGCGTATCAATATCAAAAACAATCAGTTCAGCATTGTTTTCCTCTGCATCACTTATCGCTCTCTCCAGAAATGCATGAAGCCCTTTTTCAACTTCCTTGTGAATAGGAATGACGTATACTTTTTTTGTATTATCCGCGGAGCTTAACAAGGGCTGAAGAAAACTGAACCCAAGAATCATCATGAAAAATATTAGTAGACCTTTTTTCAACGCAACCCCCTCGTTTCAGGTAATATTCCTTGATACTCTATGTACGTTTGACCTTAAAAAAAGTTTCAACTTTTTTAAAAATATTATGTGGTTGGGGCGGAATTTATTAATATAGTAAAAAAACTTGAAAAAGAAGGATATTTTTGATGGATTGAAGCTTGGTTATGACGATCTTTCACCTTTTATTATCGACTTCCTCAAGCTTATTTTCAACCTTCAAACTGTAATCTTAACTTCTCCTATAAATTTTCAAACCGCCTCCCTCCTTAACGCTATTAAAAAAACCGGAAAGCATGATGGCTTTCCGGTCTCTTTAATCTTATGATAAATGTTGAAGAACAAGTTTGTTGACGAGAGCTCCATCGGCTTTCCCTTTTAATTTAGGCATGATTGCTCCCATCACTTTGCCCATGTCGGCTTTAGAAGTAGCACCTACCTCCGCTACCGTCTGTTGGACAATAGCAGAGACCTCTTCTTCTGAAAGCTGCTTCGGCATATATATTTCGACGTAAGTCAGTTCTGTTTGAATTTTTTCAACGAGGTCTTCGCGACCAGCGTTTTGAAATTCATGGAGGGAGTCTTTCCGTTGCTTCACTTCTCGAGAAAGGACAGTCAACTCTTCGTCTTCAGAGAGTTCCTGTTTCCCATGTTTAATCGCTTCATTTTGAAGTGAAGCTTTAAGCATGCGGATAACAGAAAGCTTCTCTTTTTCTTTATTTTTCATCGCTTGTTTCATATCATCATTTAAACGATTGAGAAGACTCATGCTTACACCCTCTCTTAGAACTTACGCTTTCTTGCAGCTTCTGATTTCTTTTTGCGTTTTACGCTTGGCTTTTCATAAAATTCGCGCTTTCTAAACTCTTGTAAAGTTCCTGTTTTAGAAACTGAGCGTTTGAAGCGACGAAGAGCATCTTCAAGCGATTCGTTTTTACGAACAACTGTTTTTGACATCTCTCTTTCCCTCCCTCCGAACACACTACACTTACATGTTAAAGTCAAGAAATGGTTTGTACCAAATTCTTAAGACGCAGAGTTTCCTAGCGTCCTTTACTTCACCAATAGGTTATGGCTTTGCCCTTGGATCATTGTCACAAGGGGACAGAAAGTGTATGTCTTTCTTGGATGAATTCTTTATTAATATAAAGAAATCCATGTACTTTGCCATTATAATATATGATATGTAATAGGTCAACAATTTATCATAAAACACCTTATATAAATAGGCATGTCTCACTCAATTCTTCCATACATTTGTATAAAACAGGCTGGTGTGTGGGAGGAATGTAATGATTTTACATGGAATCGCCTTTATTTTTTTCATCTTATGTTTTTTACTGGGGATGACTTGGCTGCGGTCAGGGCTTTTTAATATTGCCAATCAGAAAATTAAGAAATGGCTTCATTATTTAACGAGCACTCCTGCTAAAGGTGTCCTTACAGGAACGATTGTAACAGCCTTTATCCATAGCAGTTCTGCCGTTATGGTTCTCACTGTGGGACTGGCCTCTTCCGGCTTGATACCGTTTAGACAGACGATCGGAATCATGCTTGGATCGAATATCGGAACAACGTTCACCCTTGAAATGTTCACACTGGATATGAATTATCTTATTGTCCCATCCATGATCATCGGATGCATTCTGTATTTCTTCCGCTCACCCTCCATCCGAAGTACGGGAATGATATTTATCGGGTTTGGATTAATCTTTACGTCGATCCGGGCGATTCAGTGGTTAGCTACTCCATTAACGACTCACGACTCCTTGCGCACGTATATCATAGAAGTGAACGAGCATGTTGTACTCGCGCTGCTTATTGGTTGTATATTAACGGCGATCATCCAGTCCAGCACCGTTGTGACAGGAGTGACGATGGGATTTCTGGCTGCAGGTTCCATTGATCTTCATGCGGGAATCACCATTATGCTCGGCGCAAACGTCGGGACATGTATTACAGCTTTTATTGCAAGCATCGGTGGGGGGACTCAAGCAAAACTGACGGCGTACGCTCACATATGGCTTAACGTTATTGGGGTCGCTCTTTTTATCCCCTTCATCCCATTACTCGGATTGGCAGCTCAATCTTTAGCAGGCTCACCCGATTTACAATTGGCCCACGCCAGTGTCCTATTTAACCTTTTATGCTCGATCCTTGTGTTGCCATTTGCGAATCAATTCGCCCGTTTCATTGAAAGGATTCACCAGCCAAAAAAAAGCTGAACGAGGATTGAATTCCTCGTTCAGCTTTTTTCTTATTAATAATCAGAGTCGCTTGTCAAGCCTTGTACGATTTTCACACCAGAGCTTGCTCCCAGGCGGGTAGCTCCTGCATCAATCATAGCTTGTGCGTCTTCGGAAGAACGTACGCCTCCGGAAGCCTTCACACCGATATCAGGTCCAACTGTTTTTCTCATAAGAGCGATATCTTCTACAGTCGCTCCCCCAGTAGAGAATCCTGTAGATGTTTTCACATAATCTGCTCCAGCTTCTACAGCTAATTGGCAAGCTTTCACTTTTTCTTCATCCGTCAGCAGGCATGTTTCAATGATTACTTTTGAAAGTGCTTTACCTTTAGATGCTGCCACAACTGCTTCAATATCGCGTTTAACCAACTCATGATCGCCACTTTTCAATGCGCCGATATTGATGACCATATCCACTTCTGTAGCACCTTTTTCGATTGCATCTTTAGTTTCGAATGCTTTCGTTTCAGGCGTGGAAGCTCCAAGTGGGAACCCGATAACTGTACACACTTTTACTTCAGTGCCGCTTAATAATTCGCTTGAATATTGAACCCATGCCGGGTTAACGCACACAGAAGCAAATTTAAATTCTTTCGCTTCCTGGCAAAGTACTTCTACTTGGTCTTTCGTTGATTCTGGTTTAAGTAAAGTATGATCAATCATACTTGCAATGTTCTTAGTCATTCATTATCTCTCCTTTAACAGTTGTCCGTACCTCTCTTATCATAACAAAACAAAGAGAAAAAGACGAGCATTTCTTATTAGCATCTCCAAAAAAAGAAAACCTTTTCATTTTTCATATCAAAATAAAAACAACCCCGGTATTCACATACCAGGGTTGCGATCTTCATTATTTTAAACGGTACACTCTCGCCTCGTATGGCTTAAGAGTTAACTTGCTTACATTTTCATGGCTTTCCGCATCATAGTTATTCAACAGAAGATTAGAAGAGGAGACTTCCAATTCACCAAGGTCACAAACCACATTCTTAGTGGAAAGGTTTGTGATCACGATCATGGACCGATCTTCTCCTGTGCGGGTATACGCATAGATTTGCTTGTCTTTTTCAAGAAGCAGGTCATAGATCCCGTACGTGAAGACATCTTCCTTTTTCTTTAGTTGAATCATTTTTTTATAGAAGTTCAGAATGGAGTTTTCATCCTTTTCCTGAGCTTTTACATTGATTGTTTTATAGTTTGGATTCACTTTCATCCAAGGCTTGCCGTTTGTAAATCCACTGTTTCCTTCATCCGTCCATTGCATCGGTGTTCTGCTGTTGTCACGGGAAGAAGCCCAGATGATGTCCATGATGTCTTGGTGAGGTACTCCTTCTTCACGCTTCAGACGATATAGATTCTTGACCGCTACATCATCATAATCTTCAATGGAAGGGAATTGAACATTTGTCATCCCGATTTCCTGTCCTTGATAAATAAAGGGAGTCCCCTGCATTAAGAAGTACATGGTTGCCATGGCAGTGGCACTTTCTCTCCAATATTCTTTATCATTCCCCCAAGTGGATACAACACGTGGTTTATCATGGTTTTCGATGAATAGGGCATTCCAGCCGTTGCCTTCGAGGCCTTTCTGCCAGCGAGTGAGCACCTTCTTCAATTCGACGATATCAAGGTCCGGGTTGGTTTCGGCGTCCCAAAGACCAAGATGTTCAAATTGGAAAATCATATCCATCTTACCGTTTTCTTTTCCAACCCACAGTTCCGCTTCATCGGCTTTTACACCATTTGCTTCTCCAACGGACATGACATCATAGTTTGCATACGTCCGATCCTTGAATTCTTGCAGGAACGTATGAATCCCTTTTTGGTTCATATGCATATCGAAAGAAGAAACATACTTTTCCTTTTTCGGATTTGGCATATCAGGAAGTCCTGAACGTTTCTTAATATGGCTGATGGCATCGATCCTGAAGCCATCAATTCCTTTATCAAGCCACCAATTGACAGTGTCATACAGAGCGTCGCGGACTTCTTCATTTTCCCAGTTCAAATCCGGCTGCTTCGTAGAGAATACGTGAAGGAAATATTGATCTGTTTCTTCGTCATACTCCCAGGCAGATCCCCCAAAGATACTTTCCCAGTTATTCGGCTCCTTGCCTTTTACGCCATCTCTCCATATATACCAGTCACGCTTTGGATTTTCTTTAGAGCTCTTAGACTCAATGAACCAAGGGTGCTCGTCACTTGTATGATTAAGTACAAGGTCAATGATCAGTTTCATATCTCTCTTGTGAACCTCATTAAGTAGCTGATCGAAGTCCTCCATCGTACCGAAGTCTTCCATAATATCCTGATAATCAGAAATATCATATCCATTATCATCATTAGGTGATTTATACATTGGACAAATCCAAATCACATCGATACCTAATTCTTTAATATAATCCAACCGTTGAATCACGCCCTGCAAGTCACCAATTCCGTCGCCGTTTGAATCCTGAAAACTCCTGGGATAGATTTGATAGCCTACCGCTTCTTTACGCCATGCCTTTTTCATCGTAACACCTCATCAAAGTATAGTAAGATACAAACGCTTACATTTAATGCAATCGTTTGCACTATTAATTTAAAAAAAAGACCTGTTTCATTTATTATATTGACATTAATAGTTTACAACCTTCTTCTTCACTTATCAATAGATAAATTGATTCTATACAAAAAAAGAAAGTGGTTACAAAGAATTATTGTGCAAAAACAAAAAAGCACCCAACCATTGTCAGGTGCCTTGATCTATTAAATTGCGGCTTTTTCGTCTTCCTCTTCAAGGACACGTACAAATTGACCTTCGTTTAAAGGATAACCGGCTTTCGTGATTTTCACTTTCACCAATTTCCCTACCATATCTTCCGTTGCCGGGAATACTACTTTCAGGTAATTATCCGTATATCCAACATAGTGATCGTCTTTGTAAATTTCTTCAGGGATAACTTCTAATACTTCATTTTCAAACCGAGAAGCGTATTCTTTCGCTAATTGGTTTGAAAGTTCAATTAGACGATGAACTCGTTCGTTCTTAATATCTTCATCGATTTGGTCGTCCATACGTGCTGCAGGAGTACCTGTCCGCTTTGAATAAGGGAACACGTGAAGCTCCGAGAATTTATGTTCATTGATGAAATTAAATGTTTCCATAAATTCTTCTTCCGTTTCACCAGGGAATCCGACAATGACATCAGATGTAACGGCAAGTCCCGGTAAAGCCTTCTTAAGCTTTTCCAAGCGTTCTGCAAAGAATTCCATCGTATATTTTCTGCGCATTCTCTTAAGGACCGTATTGGATCCCGATTGAAGTGGAACGTGTAAGTGTCTGACAACGATATTTGATTGATCGATCACTTCAATGACTTCATCCGTCAGTTGACTGGCCTCGATGGAAGAGATACGAATTCTCTTCAGACCTTTCACTTTTTGCTCCAGATCTTTAAGAAGCATGGCAAGATTGTAGTCTTTCATGTCCTCTCCGTATCCACCTGTGTGAATGCCTGTCAGGACAATCTCTTTATAGCCTGCATCCACAAGCTGTTGAGCTTGATGAATGACTTCTTCAGGATCACGGGATCTCATCAGACCACGTGCCCAAGGAATGATACAGAACGTACAGAAATTATTGCAGCCTTCCTGGATCTTAAGAGAGGCACGTGTACGATCTGTAAACGCCGGGACATCCAGTTCTTCGTAGACACGGTTCTTCATGATGTTCGTGACGCCATTGATCGGTTGACGTTCTGTTTTGTATTCTTCGATATACGTAAGCATTTTTCTTCGATCCTGCGTTCCCACCACGACATCGACGCCTGGTATTGCCATGATTTCAGCAGGGGATGTTTGAGCGTAGCATCCTGTTACACAAATCACTCCGTCTGGATTCTTACGGATGGCACGACGAATGACCTGTCTGCTTTTTTTATCTCCTGTATTCGTTACCGTGCACGTGTTAATGACATACACATCTGCAATCGAATCATATTCTACACGTTCGTATCCTTCTTCTTTAAATAGTTGCCAGATGGCTTCTGTTTCGTAGTGGTTCACTTTACACCCTAGAGTGTGAAACGCTACTGATGGCATTACAATCACCTCATAAGTTCTAATTGATAGCTGATGGCTGAGAGGACATACAATGGAGCAGTCTCCGTCCGTAAGATTCTTGGGCCAAGGCCACATGGGATAAAGCCCTCGCTCTTACACATCTCTACTTCTTTTTCTGTCAATCCACCTTCAGGACCGAATACGACAAGGACACTTTGTCCATGTTCAATCGTCGATAACACCTTTGAAAGATTTCCTTTTTCTCCGGCTCTTGCTTCTTCTTCATATGCGATCAGTTTGTAATCAAACTGTGCCTGTATTAATTGCTTCAATGAAATGGGGGCAGATACGTCGGGAACAAGGAGTCTATGAGACTGTTCCGCTGCTTCCTTGACGATTTTTTCCCATCGTTCCACCTTTTTCTTTGCTTTTTTATCGTCCCACTTCACAATGGAGCGATCCGCATTAAAAGGGATAAATTGAGTGGCTCCAAGCTCTGTTCCCTTTTGGAAAATCAACTCCAATTTATCCCCTTTCGGCAGTCCGCTCGCAATGGTTACTTTAATTGGTAATTCTTTCGTCGTTGTTTCCCATTTTACTATTGATAGTTCTACTGAGTCACTGGAAATCGTTTCAATACGGGCGATTGCTGATGCTTGATCCTTAAAGACAGCATAGACTTCATCCTCTTCCTTCATTCTCATGACACGAACGATATGATGATAGTCGTCCCCTGTTATCGTAATCGGATCATTTTCTCGATATGTGTCATTAATAAAATATCGTTGCATACAGTTTCAACTCCACCGTTTTTACTTAAATTCACATAGGCTTCTTGGCAATAATAGCGACCCAGTCTTCCATGACCATAATTTCTTCTATTATAAATCCGGCAGACTCCAATGCATCACGAACTTCTTGCTTCTTTGGCTGGATAATCCCAGAGGTGATAAAAAATCCGCCCGGTTTCACAAGTTCGAAGGCATCAAGTGTAAAGCGTAAAATGATTTCAGCCAAAATGTTCGCTACAATCACATCCGCTTGCCCTGTAACGCCATTCAATAAATTATTCTCGTCAACCGTCACAGTTTGTTGAACTTTGTTCAGCTTCACATTCAGTCTCGCTGAACGGACAGCCACTTCATCCAGGTCATACGCTCTTACATTGTCTGCAGCCAACTGTGCAGCAGCAATGGATAATACACCTGACCCTGTTCCTACATCGATGACCGTATCATGTTCTTTAACGATTCGCTCAAGAGCCTGGATACACATGACCGTTGTAGGATGAGTTCCTGTCCCGAACGCCATGCCTGGATCCAGTTCAATGATGAGTTCGTCACTGTGAACCGGTGTATAGTCTTCCCAAGTAGGGACGATCGTAAATTTATCGGAAATCTTCACAGGATGGTAGTATTTCTTCCACGCCGTTGCCCATTCTTCCTCATTCACTTCTGAAATTTCCACTTTGTTTTCACCAATGTCGATATCATAGGTAACCAGGTTCGTAATGCCCTGCTTGATCTCGTCAACGGTTTCACCAAGAAAGCTATTTACGGGTAAATACGCTTTGACTAAGACACCTTCACTCGGATAATCATCAGGATTGAGTTGGTAGATCTCTCCGAACATATCTTCTCTTTCCTTAATTAATTCGGCAGGGTCTTCAATGACCACACCGCTTGCTCCAGATTCATGAAGAATGTTTGAAATAGGTTCAATCGCTTCATTCGTAGTAAGAATACTGATTTCTGACCATTTCATTGATCTACCAACTCCGTCCTTTAGTTATTCGCCTTTAAAGGCTTTTTTTACTTTATCAAAAAAGCTTTCATGCTGTTCGTCTGGTACCTGTCCGCTAATATCCGCAAATTCTCTTAATAATTGCTTTTGCTTATCTGTTAATTTAGAAGGGGTAACCACCTTCACCTGAACATGCTGATCACCTGTACCGTATCCACGTACATTCGGTACTCCTTTACCTTTCAAACGGAATCTCGTGCTTGTTTGAGTTCCAGCAGGCACTTTCAGCTTTACTTTCCCGTGCAGGGTCGGTACTTCAATTTCATCACCTAATGCCGCTTGTGCAAACGTCACTGGCATTTCACAATAGATATCATCTCCGTTACGCTCAAAGAAATCATGAGAGCGAACGTGGAAGACAACGTACAAGTCACCGGCAGGTCCGCCATTTATACCTGGTTCACCTTGACCAGTCACACGCAGCTGCTGTCCATCATCGATACCAGCCGGGATTTTAACAGAGATTTTACGACGCTTCTGTACTTTTCCGGCTCCGCCACAAGTTGAACATTTCTCCTTGATTTGTTTACCTGTACCGTTACAGTAGTGACAAACCCGTCTGTTCACAATGCGGCCAAACGGTGTATTCTGTTCTACATTCAATTGACCCGATCCATTACAGTGAGAACATGTATTGACCTTGGTTCCCGGCTTCGCACCTGAACCATGGCAAGTGTCACATTCTTCTTCTCTCGGAATCTCGATTTCTGTGTCTTTCCCAAAGACCGCTTCTTCAAATGTCAATGACATCGTGTACTGAAGGTCGGCACCTTGTCTAGGTGCGTTCGGATCTCTTCTGCGGCCTCCGCCGCCTCCGAAGAATGTGTTAAAGATATCTTCGAAACCACCGAAACCGCCACCGCCAAAGTCAGCTCCGCCGCCAAATCCCTGGTTAGGGTCAGTATGTCCAAAACGATCATATTGAGCACGCTTTTGATCATCACTCAATACTTCATAGGCTTCCGATATTTCTTTGAATTTTTCATCCGCATCCGCTTCTTTATTAATATCCGGATGATATTTTTTGGAGAGCTTGCGGTATGCTTTCTTCATTTCGTCTTTTGAAGCGTCTTTTCCGACACCAAGAACCTCATAATAGTCCCGTTTACTCATTAAAACACCACTCCCGAATCCTTTGCATAAAGGTTATTTTAACATTGAGCTTTGACTATTATCAATAAAAACTCAACATTACTTCTAATTGATTGTGTCTGTTAGATGAATGTAACACATTCTGTTTCTTTCAATCATAGAAAAAGTCAAAGCCAAGAACCGCCCTGACTTTGACTTTTTCGTTCATACTGGATTATTTCTTGTCGTCGTTTACTTCTTCGTATTCAGCATCGACTACATCGTCGTCTTTCGAAGCTTCGCCTTCTGCTCCTTGAGCTGCTTGAGCTTCCGCTTGAGCCTGCTCATAAAGCTTCATCGTTAAGCTTTGAACGATTTCTTGTAATGCATCTTTCTTTTCACGGATAAGATCCAGATCATCTTTTTCGATTGCTTCTTTTAATTCAGCTTTCGCATCTTCCGCTTTTTTCACTTCATCTTCTTCTACTTTGCCTTCAAGGTCTTTTAACGTTTTTTCCGTTTGGAAAACAAGTTGGTCTGCTTCGTTGCGAAGTTCGACTTCCTCTTTACGTTGTTTATCCGCTTCGGCATTTTCTTCTGCTTCTTTCACCATGCGTTCTACTTCATCATCTGAAAGACCGGTAGAAGACTTGATTGTGATGTTTTGCTCTTTACCTGTTCCCAGGTCCTTCGCACTAACATTCACGATACCGTTCTTATCAATATCGAATTTCACTTCGATTTGTGGTACGCCACGTGGTGCAGGCGGAATGTCC
This sequence comes from Rossellomorea sp. NRS-1567, assembly GCF_050467885.1. Lineage (NCBI taxonomy): Bacteria > Bacillati > Bacillota > Bacilli > Caryophanales > Bacillaceae > Rossellomorea > Rossellomorea sp. NRS-1567. The sequence goes on from NZ_JBITPL010000001.1 coordinate 187,261, forward strand.
GCTAATTGGAAACGACCAAGCGTTTTGTTATCAGCAGCCATTGGGCGCTCACCTTGTAATACGTGGATATCAACAGCTGTCTGGTTATCAGCGGCAGTTGAGAATGTTTGGGATTTAGATGTCGGGATCGTCGTGTTACGCTCGATCAGCTTAGTTGATACGCCACCCATTGTTTCGATACCAAGTGAAAGTGGTGTAACGTCAAGTAAGACAACATCTTTCACGTCTCCAGTCAGAACTCCACCTTGAATCGCTGCACCCATCGCTACAACTTCGTCAGGGTTAACGCCTTTAGATGGCTCTTTACCTGTTTCTTTTCTGATTGCTTCTTGTACAGCCGGGATACGAGTTGATCCACCAACAAGAATGATTTTATCGATTTCACTTGCAGAAAGACCAGCATCTTTCATTGCTTGACGAGTTGGTCCCATTGTACGTTCTACAAGATCTGAAGAGATTTCATCGAATTTCGCTCTTGAAAGAGTCACTTCCAAGTGAAGTGGACCAGCTTCTCCTGCCGTGATGAATGGAAGTGAGATCTGAGTTGAAGTCACTCCTGAAAGATCTTTCTTCGCTTTCTCAGCTGCGTCTTTAAGACGTTGAAGTGCCATTTTATCTTTAGAAAGGTCGATCCCGTTCTCTTTTTTGAATTCAGCTACAAGATAATCGATGATCACTTGGTCAAAGTCGTCTCCACCAAGACGGTTGTCACCGGCAGTAGAACGTACTTCGAATACACCGTCACCAAGTTCAAGGATGGATACGTCAAATGTACCGCCACCAAGGTCATATACGAGGATGGTTTGGTCTTGATCCATTTTATCCAGACCATATGCAAGTGCAGCAGCAGTTGGTTCGTTGATGATACGCTCAACTTCGAGACCCGCAATTTTACCAGCGTCTTTTGTTGCTTGACGTTCTGCATCATTGAAGTAAGCAGGTACTGTGATGACTGCTTTTTCAACTGTTTCTCCAAGATAGTCTTCTGCATATGATTTTAAGTGTTGAAGAATCATAGCTGAAATCTCTTGTGGAGTGTATTCTTTTCCTTCTGCTTCTACTTTGTGAGCTGTTCCCATATGACGTTTCACTGAGATGATCGTGTTTGGGTTTGTAATGGCTTGACGCTTTGCTACTTCCCCAACTTGCTTTTCTCCATTTTTGAACGCAACAACTGATGGAGTTGTGCGGTTTCCTTCTGCATTTGCAATAACCTTTGGCTCTCCGCCTTCAAGTACTGATACACATGAGTTTGTTGTACCTAAGTCAATACCGATAATTTTACTCATAGTAAGAAACCTCCCTGTTTTGTATATGTAATGTCTTTATTATTGATTGACCTTCACCATGGAAGGACGAATTACTCTATCTTTCAGTTTGTATCCCTTTTGGAATTCTTCAACAATTACATTGCTATCGAAATTTTCATCTTCTGTTTGCATAACTGCTTGATGCAAATGTGGATCAAACTCTTGACCTACCGCTTCAATTGGCTCTACTCCCTCTTTCTTAAGGGCTTCAACAATACTTCTATGAACCATTTCCATTCCTTGAAGCAGTGTTTTTGTTTGATCATTATCAGCATCTATATTTAAAGCACGCTCGAAATTATCAAGTGCCGGCAATAGTTCAGTGATAAGTCCTTGAGCACGATATTTCTCCTTCGATTCGTTTTCTACATTGACGCGTCGGCGGAAGTTATCAAAATCAGCTCTTAAACGAAGATAACGATTCTCAGACTCATTCAGCTTATCTTCCAATTGTGAAAGCTCATCTGATTCATGTTGTTCTTCTGCTACTTCCTCTGCTTGAGGTTCTTCAGCGAACACTTCTTCCACCACTTCGCTGTTTTCTTCTTTCGCATCATGCTGCTCTTGTTTTGTTTTTTCAGACATAACATTCACCTCCTTAAAAATCTACGAACACTTGTAGGCTCCAGATGACGATAAAGACGGCATTAGAGCCTTATTTTCCTTTATACAATATGTCCACTAATCTTCACTTTGATACAGTTTCGTAAGAACCTTGGACATATCATTTGAAAAGAAATTAAGTAAACTCACGACACGGGAATACTCCATTCGAGTAGGTCCGATGATCGCAATGGATCCTAATTGTTCTTTACCAATAGAATAAGTAGCGGTTATGAGACTGCAATTCTCCATAGCAAGATGATCATTTTCTTTCCCGATTTTAATGTTCAATCCTGAAGCGGATGGACGAATCAAGTTGTAGACGCTCTCCTCTTGTTCGATCATTTCAAGGAGCATGCGAACTTTATGGACGTCATTAAACTCAGGCTGGTTGAGTATATTGGTTTTCCCACCAAAGAACAGCTTATCCGTGACCGTTGGATTAAAGGAATCCGTGATCGAGTGAAGGATAAAATCATAGTTCTGAATATGCTCTCTTAGCAAAAGAGCGACTTCCTTGAAAATTTTATCGTTTAACTCACTGATGGGAACACCCGATAACCGGTCATTTAAGATGTGCACAAGCTTCTCAAGCTCTGCTGCATCCATTGTCGGCGGGATATGGAACAGTTTATTTTCAACATGCCCGTTATCCGTCACGATGATGGCAATCGCTGTATCCTTGTTCAAAGGAATAAGTTGAATCTTCTTCAGCTTATTTTCCTTCAAATCGGGACCTAATACGATGGTAGTGTAATTCGTCAGCTCGGAAAGAATCTTTGCCGACTTCTGAACCACTTTCTCCAATTCATATATTCGCTCAGTGAAGATGGAGCGTATGGCATGCACGTCATTCTTCTCTAATTTCTGTGGAGAAAGCAAGTGATCCACATAATAGCGATAACCCTTTTCAGATGGAACACGTCCTGAAGAAGTATGCGTTTTTTCGATAAAACCCAAATCCTCCAAATCAGCCATTTCATTTCGAATCGTAGCTGAGCTGAAGGAAATTTCATCCTTCTTGGACAAGCTCCTCGAACCGACAGGCTGAGCTGACAGGATAAAATCATCAATAATCACTTGAAGAATTAGAAGTTGTCGATCTGTTAACAACATTCATCACCCCTGTTAGCACTCTATTGAGATGAGTGCTAAATCTAATTAATAAATTATCAAATCAGAAAAGGGATGTCAATATATTAGATTACTCCCAGAAAAGATTGAAATACTTCGTTTCCTAAAAAGCGGCCCTGTTTCGTAAGTGCGACCCGTTCTTCATTCACCGTGAGCAGTTCCCGTTTCTTCATTTCTTCAATCGATGAACCGAAGACGGACTCGATACTGCAGGCGAATTTTTGTTGAAAAACAGACTTACTTACTCCCTCTACCTTACGTAATCCGAGGAACATTTCTTCTTCCATTCTTTCTGCTTTCGTTACCTCGTGTTGCTGGATGGTAGGCAGGGAACCTTCTGCAATCGGGTCCATATATTTTTTCAGGGGACCATAATTGGAATAACGTACTCCGTTTATATATCCGTGAGCACCGGCTCCTAAACCATAATATTCATTATTGTCCCAATAAACGAGATTATGTTTGCTTTCGAATCCCCGTTTAGCAAAATTACTGATTTCATATTGATTGATCCCGTATTTCTCCATCGTTTCGATCAGAATCTCGTACATAGCCGCTTCCTGGTCTTGAGAAGGCAATGACAGCTTCCCTTTCCTCATCAGGTTATAGAAGACCGTTTTCGGCTCTACGATGAGTGAATAAGCCGAGTAATGAGGAAGATCAAGGTCCAGTGCTTTCTTCAATGTATCTTGAAAATCTTCCTCTGTTTGCTTAGGCAGGCTATAAATCAGATCAATGCTGATATTCGAGAATCCAACTTTTTGAGCCTTTTCCACAGACGTATACACATCTTCGCTTCTATGTGTCCGTCCGATTCCTTTTAGAAGCTCATCATTGAATGACTGAACACCAAAACTCAATCGATTCACACCGTGGTCCTTTAACACTCGAAGTTTGTCTTCCGTCAAATCGCCGGGGTTTGCTTCAAATGTGAATTCACCCTGATCAAAGGGTAGATGAGTGTTGATCGATTCGCATAATAGAGCAAGCTGGCTTGCATTCAATGATGTCGGAGTGCCGCCACCGACAAAAATCGTATCCAGTTTGTCAGGAGACATGACTCTTTGCTTCATTTCATTGCCCAGGCTGATTAAATATTCATTTACGGGCTGTCCTTCTAAAAAGACTTTATTGAAATCACAATAGTGACAGATATGTTCACAGAAAGGTATATGAATATAAGCTGATTTTACCAAGTATATCCCTCCTTTGGGGGCATTCATAGAGAAAAGGGGGTAAGCAGTGCCTGTATGGTACAAGCCACTTTCCCCCCTTTATCATGAAGACAATTATTTTTTATCCGTATCGTCCATTTTCAGGACGGCCATGAATGCTTCTTGCGGAACTTCTACATTCCCTACGGACTTCATACGTTTTTTACCTTCTTTTTGTTTATCAAGAAGTTTACGTTTACGTGATATATCTCCACCGTAACATTTTGCCAGAACGTTCTTCCGAATGGCTTTAATAGTCGATCTTGCGACAATCTTCTGCCCGATCGCTGCCTGGACAGGTACTTCGAATTGTTGTCTCGGAATTAATTCCTTTAATTTCTCTACAATCAACTTCCCGCGTTCATAAGCGAAGTCACGATGAACGATAAAGCTAAGGGCATCGACATTTTCAGCGTTCAAAAGGATATCCATCTTCACAAGCTTGGATTCTTTGTATCCGATCAGCTCATAATCAAATGAAGCGTACCCTTTCGTATTCGACTTCAATTGATCGAAGAAGTCATATACGATTTCAGCAAGCGGGAGTTCATAGACGATGTTTACTCGTGTATCATCCATATACTGCATGTCGATAAAGTTACCGCGTTTTCCTTGGCAAAGCTCCATGACCGCACCGACGTAGTCGTTCGGAACCATGATCGTTGCTTTAACATACGGCTCTTCAACATGATCCACTTTTTGCGGATCAGGCATCATAGACGGGTTATCCACTTTCACTTCTTCGCCATCTGTCAATTTGACATGATAGATAACACTTGGTGCAGTCGTGATAAGGTCGATTTTGAATTCGCGCTCAATGCGTTCCTGGATGATCTCCATATGAAGAAGTCCCAGGAATCCACAACGGAACCCGAACCCTAACGCTTGAGATGTTTCAGGCTCATATTGAAGTGCCGAGTCATTCAATTCAAGCTTTTCAAGTGCTTCCCTAAGATCGTTATAGCGATTTGAATCGATTGGATATAAACCGCAATATACCATCGGGTTTAAGCGGCGGTAACCTGGTAATGCTTTTTCAGCAGGGTTTTTCGCAAGAGTGATGGTATCCCCCACCCGGGTGTCCCCAACATTCTTGATTGCTGCTGTCAGGTACCCAACATCCCCGACCGTCAGTTCTTTCTGACCCGTCGCTTTCGGAGTGAAGACTCCGATCTCGGTCACTTCAAACTCTTTACCGGTTGCCATCATTCGGACCTTATCCCCTACTTTGACGCTCCCTTCCATCACACGGATGTAGGCAACGACACCTCTATAGGCGTCATATAATGAATCAAAGATAAGGGCTTTTAGTGGGGCATCGGGATCTCCCTGGGGAGCCGGTACCTTTTCAACCACCTGCTCGAGGATTTCTTCAATCCCGATCCCTGCTTTGGCTGATGCAAGGACCGCTTCAGATGCATCCAGACCGATGACATCTTCCACTTCCTGTCGAACCCTTTCAGGATCTGCTGCAGGAAGGTCGATTTTGTTGATGACCGGCAGGATTTCCAGGTCATTATCCAAGGCAAGATACACGTTTGCCAATGTTTGCGCCTCAATCCCTTGAGCAGCATCAACAACAAGGACGGCTCCTTCACAAGCAGCTAAACTACGAGATACTTCGTATGTAAAGTCTACGTGCCCTGGTGTATCAATCAGATGAAAGATATATTCTTCTCCATCCTTTGCTTGATACTTTAATTGCACAGAATTTAATTTGATTGTGATTCCACGTTCTCTCTCAAGATCCATTGAATCCAGTAATTGCTCTTTCATTTCACGCGCCGTCAGTGCTTTTGTTTTCTCCAAAATACGATCGGCAAGGGTAGATTTCCCATGATCTATATGAGCAATGATTGAAAAGTTTCTAATTCTCGATTGTCTTTCTAATTTCTCTTCACGGTTCATTATACGTTCAACTCCTGTTATTTCCACACATGTACACTATTTTGAATTATAGCAGTAGACTATATATTATTCAATGTAAACTAAAAGGGCTATACGGAATTGTCCATTTTAAAAAGCAAATCACTTAAGTTCTCAGAGAAAAAGCCTCAAAAAAAGAGAAGGCAGGAACATTCCCGAAAGCCTCCTCTTATATTAACGAAGCAATAAAGTTCACTATTTCATTGGTGATACTTTCAATTGTATTTGCAAGCGCCTTTCCGATCGAGGAAAACGCATTAAAGGCTTTCATGTCCTCTAATTTCTCTTTCTTTTCGCTTAACGTTTTCGATTCCACTTCATTCCCAAGGAAAGACGCTTCCACATTTCCTTCCCCGTCCTGACTCACTCCCACCGGCGAAGTGAATTTTTGTTGTTCATGTCCCTTCATTTCCACGATCCCTTGATTCGCATACTGCATTCCGATAAGTACCCCGATAAATAATGCAGATATAAGTAATGCACATTTAAAAAAGAATTTGGTCATTGGTCATCCATCCTTTTGATTACTGACTTGAAGCAGGAGTGACAGGTGTATGATTCACCTTTTCAGCCTGCCAATAATAATCTGCGAATACTTCAGCGAAAGCCTGTGCAGAACGCTCCAATTCTTCAAACGTATTATCTACTCCGCCAAACTCCAGTAACATGGCATTGCTTGAAAGATCCTGATTGAACTTCCCGTTGGTCCCGCTTCCCTTTTTCGCTATCACTCCACGTGAGATCCCTTTATAGTTTGCTTCCAATAATTTATGAAGCTCTGTGGCCACCTTTAAATTCTGCTCGTAATTCGGATGCTCTTCCCCAACGACAAATGCGAGCTTGGCATAAGATTTCCCATTGATGGTCCCCGTCGTGATAGCCCTTCTCTGTGAATCACGATGGATGTCAACAAGATAAAGTAAGTCTTTATTACTCGTCATGGCAGCCTGCACTAATGGTCTCGACTCCTGGTAAGCAGCCCAATAATCCAATCCTTTATTGTTCAGGTTCGCTATCACATCGGTTTTATCGATGGTCGTTCCAATCCCAAGTCCCTCTAAGTTCCTCTTCACCATTTCCCCCACCTTGGTGACATTTACTTCCGAGTGCATGGCTGAATCCGGATTGGTCACCCCCTCCAAGTAGGGCAGATAGGATTCGCGGGTGTGGGTGAAGTAAAGATGAACCGTCTTTTTATTTCCGGTTGATAGTGGTGGGGCCACATCCCCACTCTTTTGATCCGATTCTTTTAAATTCTCTACATTCTTGAGTGGAGCTTCATTTCCCGCTTCGAGTGCTTCGGGAGGAGGGACAGATTCGATCGGCATATTCGTAAAATCCGTTCCCTCCCCGGCCACAAGGATATCCCCATCGAAAATCGAGAATCCCGGAAGCTCTCTCCCCAGGAAACTTCGTGGATCTTCAAAGCTCACATTGGTAGCCACCTGAAAAAGGAGGGAGGACAAATTTGGTAAAGCCTGCTCTTCTTCAGTCAAAACTTGATTAAAAGACCGGTTTTCTAATGCCAGGATCTTATATAATGCTTCACCCTTCACATTGGAAGCTGCTTGATTCAAGGAATTCGATGTAATTCTATACTCAGGGTTCAAGGAAGTGAGGATGCCCGTTATCGAAAAAATTGAGAGCAATCCTGCCACGAAGATCAACATCCCTTTCAGTATCGTTGACATATTAATCGCAACTACATAATTAGGCGCTTTATACGACCTCATTCTCCCACCCTTTCCTTTAATCTACTCTAGTACAACGTATGTCATTACTAGAGAAAGTAGAACAATATTTAGTAGTCATTATGAGGTTATTGGTGGAAAGTTAAACAGGGGAATCTATTATTTTTATATTGGTTGGCAAGGTGGGGGTGGGGTTCGATAGCTAGAGTGAGGTGTAGTGAGCTGAGTAGGAAATTTCAATTTTTGGAGGGAGAACTGCGATTTTTAAGGCAGAATAATCTTTTTCAGGTAAAGATCACTCCTTTTATCTATTATCTCCGGTGTCAGGGGCATATAAATTCCATTTTTTATAGAAATATTTCATCTGCATTTTTTGATATCGGCGAATTTTTCAATTTAACGGCGAAACTCCAAATATATCGGCGAAATGGTCTCTCTGCAATGAATCCACTACTAAAAAAACGCCTCAAGGATCATTAACCACCCCTAAGACGCTATCTTTCACCTGCCATCTACCTCGTCTGATATCCCGTATTCTCCTGGTCGACCGCATCATGCAGTGCGGCATTCAAGCCGCTTGCGATAAGGTTGGCCATATCTTCCATGAACACGTCGACTTCTTTAGGTGTGACCATCAGATTATGCCCGATGGGAGCCAATACTTCATGAATCAATTTTCGTTTTTCATGATCCTCGAGTGTTCCTACAATTCCCATGTAGGCTTGACGATGTTGTTCTTCCGGAAGATCTTCTTCTGTTAATTTCCTTCTCTCACCGAAGCTCAACCCTGCCGGTGCAAGGGATCTGGATGGACGGTCCCCTTCTCTCATTTCCTTTCCAAAATGCTTTAAAAGAAAGTCGACTGTATCACTTACGATCGTGACAGCATCAAGTACGGTCGGAACACCGATGGCAATAACCGGAACCCCTAACGTTTCCTGATCCAATCCTTTTCGCTTGTTCCCTACTCCTGACCCAGGATGGATGCCTGTATCCGAGATCTGGATGGTTGAATTGACACGCTCAATGGAACGGGATGCCAGGGCATCGATGGCGATGATGAAGTCGGGTTTGGATTTCTCCACTACTCCGAAAATGATATCACTCGTTTCAATACCCGTGAGCCCCATCACACCAGGCACGAGGGCACTGACCGGTCGATAGCCCTCCTCCACTGATTCCGGCTGCAGTTCAAAAAGATGTCTCGTCACAATGATATCTTCACAGACGCGCGGCCCTAATGAATCTGGGGTTACATTCCAGTTGCCGAGCCCAACAATTAAGCAGCTTGCATTTTTACTGATTTTATTATTAATTAAAAATTGATTAAATTCATTGGCAAATACTTTTTCAACTCTTTGTTGCAGTTCTGCATCTTCCTGGCGAATTCCATGGGCCTCGATGGTTAAGTAATTACCAGGTTTTTTACCGATTTTCTCTTCTCCTTCAGGTGTAACGGTGACAAGGGAAACTTTTACTCCATCTTCTTCTTTCTCTTTAATCATGACTCCTTGGATGGATGACGTATCTTCCGCCTTATCAGTGACGACCATTTCTCTTGCTTCAACGGCAAGATCGGTACGAATGGAATATTTACTATAATCGATTTCTTCGTTTTTCATTTCGGCTCTACCTCCAGGCTTGGGATGTTATCTACTATTTTTTTATGTTTACCTTTTTCGTATGTGTTCATTCACTCGTTTAATTTCACTACATAGTATTGCAATATCACTGTTCGTTTGATAAAATATCATTTGTTCTTATTGTTTAGGAATTTAAATCGAGTCACATAGAATCTCGATCCTTTTATAGGAGGTGACAGGAATGCCAAATATCAAATCAGCTATCAAACGTGTAAAAACTAACAACGAGCGCAACGCTCAAAACGCTGCTGTGAAATCTACAATGCGTACTGCTATCAAGAAAGCAGAAGCTGCAGCTGCTAACAGCGCAGATAACGCTAAAGATTTAGCAACAGAAGCGGTTCGTCAATTAGACAAAGCAGCTCAAAAAGGTCTTATCCACAAAAACGCTGCGGATCGTCAAAAGTCTCGCCTTATGAAAAAAGCGAACTAATTGAAAAAAACCACCTAGCCTTATGGCCGGGTGGTTTTTCTTTTGCTCTTTATTTTTCATTAAGGGGTGTCCTCAAGTAAAACTCTGATCATGAAGTTTAAAGAGAAACATTTCAATCATCAGCTCTTTTTTGATTTTTCCTGTTTTGATTTCATAATCTCCTTGAGACAGCAATTCGATGATATGGGCAAGTTGTTTATCGTTGAAGTGCTTTGCCTGACCTGCTGCAAGTTTCACTCTGAAAGGGTGTACTTTTAGGTAGGAAGCAATTTTTTGTTGCCCGTATCCTCTTCGTGATAGTTCCTTCGTTCCATATATCAGTCTGAACTGTCCTGCCAGGATCGATAGAATCTTCAACGGTTCTTCGTTTTGTTTGAGAAGATCGTAATAAATTCTCAATGCCTCATCAATTCTTCGGTGAACAACCTTATCCACTAATGTGAAAATGTTTTGTTCCAGGGACCGGGCTGTTAATCGTTCCACCACTTCCACATCGATTCTGTTTGTATCGCTTGCGTACAAAGAAAGCTTGTCCAGCTCCTGTGTCAGCATCATTAGGTTTGTTCCGGCGAGGGTGAGCAATAATTCAATGGCATCTTCATCTATTTTAACACTATTAGAGGCAGCCCGTTCTCTAACCCACGACTTTAATTCATGCTCGTTCAGCTTTTTGGCTTCTACGACTTCTGCCAGTTTTTTCAAGGACTTCGTAATCTTCTTACGTTCGTCCAATTTTTCGTAATTCGCTGTAATGACCAAGATCGTATAAGGAGCAGGGAATTGTATGTATTGTTCCAGTCGTTTAATATTGTGCTCTACCTTCTCTTTTGTTTTATCAGCTGTCAAGAATACAGGGTTTTGTAGGATGACGACCCTTTTCTCCCCCATAAATGGAAAGGTTTCTGCATCTTCTATCGCCACTTCCACAGGAGTTTCCTCCAGATCATAACTGGAAAAATTAAAATCCATTTCTTCCTCTGAAAGGGCACTTGAAACAATTCTTTGTTTCGTTTCATTAATAATAAATGACTCATTTCCGTAAACTAAATATATAGCTGCGAATTGAGATTTCTCTATTTTCTTCCAAGTATCAATAACCAAGTCAGCACTCTCCATTAATTCTTTTCTCTACTCTATGGTAAAAAAGCTTTTTGGTTTTGACAAGGGGTAAAGGGGACATCCGTCAAATGGGACACCCCCTATATCTATATTAACGTTAACGGAGAAGACCTAGGAACCTTTTCCGAAAACGGTATTTCCTTTGTAATGATTAGTGTCACCCCCTTTCAGGAACTTATAGGTGACAACTCTTGTCAGTAAAGGAAAAAGTAAAGTGAAGTATAGATTTTTCAGTAGCGATGTTCTATACTAGAATAGAAATAGGAGGGGTAGTTGTGAACCAATTTGAAAAGAATGTACAATCAAAAAGAAATGATGCAGTAGATTCAGGCGTTGGGTTTATTGTTTCTTTTGGATTCTTTGCGACAATGTTCGTTATTGCAACTGTTATTAAGTTTATCGGCTCTTAATGAATATAGGAGGCAGACCTTAAAGATTCCGGTTTCTTCAACTTCCATATATGGTACTGATGTATCATACAGATGGCTTGAAGGTGCCTGACTTCTTGTAGCAGGTCTGCCCCTTTTTCATTAGCGCTTAATTTGTTTTGTCATACATCCTATGGCAGGTGGGCTGAAAACGTTCCTTTTTTATCCCAGAATCGATAGGTGATCGCCCCATTTTCTCCTGTGCTATATATAGTTATTCCTCTTCTCTTCAATCGTTCCACTACTTCAGGATGAGGATGGCCAAAGCGATTGGTTTCACCCACAGAAATAACCGCCACAGACGGTTTCGTGTCAACGAGGAACTCTTCGGTTGTACTCGTATTACTCCCATGATGCCCCACTTTTAACACATCAATCGGCAGATCGAAGTTTCGGATGAACTCATTCTCTCCTTGCTCTTCTAAATCTCCAGTAAATAACCATTTCAATGACCCGATTTCTCCATATAACACAATGGAATCATTATTTCCTTCATACTCTTCATCCTGCGGAGAAACAATATGCAATCCATCTTTATCACCAGCCCAGCTGTATGGATACCAGGCTTCTTTAACAGGAACTCTCTTTTGTACGGCGATTTTCATGATTTTCTTCATTTCGCCTTTCTCGTCGCTGTTAGGGCTAATCAGGACTTCCTTCACTTTCATTTCCTTAAGAACCGCTGCTGATCCGCCAATATGATCGAGATCTCCGTGTGTTAAGATCAAGGTGTCAATGGACGTGATGCCTTTACTTTTCAAAATAGGAACGACGATATCTTCCCCTACAGAAAAACGACTCTTTCTCTCTTCCCATTCTGCTTTCGAAAACTGCACTTCCCCACCTGTATCGATCAGATAGGTTCCTCGATTGTACGGCAGCTTGATCAATGTAGCATCACCTTGCCCAACATCCACAAATACAATCTCTCCATATGGATTATAGGTGTTGATGAGCACGTGAGTGGATGCCCAGAAAATCAAAAGAAGACCGGAAAGCATATATTTCCTCTTTTCAAACCAAACAAACACAATATAAATAGCGATGAGGTAACCAATCAATAACAAAAATGGAGGCTTTCCCATCACAATGGTGCTGAATGGAAAAGAAGCGATAAAGGTAGAAACCCATTGTATTCCATCCAAAAGATGTTTATGGAGCAGTATCAACCACTCAACTGACAGAATATAGACGATGATGGTCATGGGAAGAACAATGAATGAGAAGAGGGGTACATAAAGAAGATTCGTGAGAAAGCCCAGTAAAGAAAATTCATAGAAATGATAGAGGATGATCGGCAGCGAAGACAGCTGGGCAACGAGTGTTACTTTCACCAATTGTGCAATGGATGAGGAAGTATTTAGAATAACGCCTGAAGAAACTACAATAGAAAAACTCACCATAAATGACAGCTGAAACCCAACATTGAATACAGAATATGGATCATATAAAACCAACATCACAAATACAATGGACAAACTGTCGATTGTACTTAACTTACTTGCCACTTTTCTACTGAGGAGAATCACGATCAGCATGGAGGATGCCCTCATCACGGAAGGAGATGCCCCCGTCAGTACGATGTAACATAGGAGAAAAACAATCCCGATCCATGTCACCGATTCCTTTGTGACGCTGATCCTCAAAAGACAATAGTAAAGAATCGCAAAGACCAACCCAACGTGCAGGCCTGAAATTGCCAGTAAATGAACGACACCCAGCTCTCTGAATGCCTTCATCGTGTCTTCTGCAATCATCCCAGTTTCTCCAAACAGTAACGCTTGGGTCACTCCTACTGTTGAAGATGGAAATTCCCTTTCGATTTTTTTCAATCCATTGAATCTCAGATTTATGAGGGCATGCTTCCATGTACTTTTATCTGCACACTTCTCGAATACGTTTACGCCAAGAACCCAATACACTCCTCGATGAGCCAAATAATTTTTATAATGAAACAGGTTTGGATTTTTATTCGGTTTGGGTTCTGTGAACTGCCCCTTCACTTTACATACAAAACCGGGTTTCACATATTGGAATTTTCGTTTTTCTTCCTCTGTAGAGAAATAATAGCGAATGAGAACCTTCTCTTTCTTTATTTGAGCGAGGGTGACAAAGGAATTCCCATCGATGGCCGGAATGTCATTGATCACAATTTGAAAGTCGACCGTTTCAGGTTCTGATGTCAGAACGGTTTTCTGTCTCTTTTCTTGAATAGTGGTGTTGAGAAAGGAAATAAAGAGGAATACGAGGCAGAGAAAAAGGATGGTGAAGGTCATTTTTCTGAGGAAAAGGGATACCAGAAGCAGAGCAAGAACGACGGCACCCCAATGGAATTGAAGTGCCAGTAATGTTCCTGAAAGTACTGAAATCGCGGGATAGAGGTATAATCCTCTATTCATTAAATAATTTTATGTATTCTTGTTCATAGTAAGCGAGCTTCTCGTCTTCGGCACCTTGCTTTCTCAAGTCTTCGATTAATTGAAGCATCATGGAGGCTTTTTCTTTGTGCTTTACGTCGATGCTGCTTTCTTGAAAGGGCACTTTCTCTACATGGACGTTTGCCTTTTGGAAAAGTTCAATGGCGTAAGGATGATTTTTATAATCTTTTGCATAATAAACCGTTTTGATTCCTGCCTGGATAAGAGCCTTACAGCATTGAAGACAAGGGAAGTGAGTAACATAAATATCCGCATTCTCCGTTCCGACCCCAAACTTTGAACATTGTAGCAGGGCATTCATTTCGGCATGTATGGTTCTCACGCAGTGATTGTCAATCACATAGCACCCTTCATCAATACAATGATCCCCTCCTGCAATGGAGCCGTTATAGCCTCCTGCAATGATTCGTTTTTCACGAACGATGGTTGCCCCCACCGCCAGTCTTGTACACGTGCTGCGCAGGGCAAGGAGCTGACTTTGGGCCATAAAATATTGATGCCAAGCGATTCTTTCCATCACCATTCCCCCTTCTATGTTTTTAGCTGCATTTTCATTTGCTTGTTTAAGTGTATAAAGACTTTCTATGTTTCGTCAATTCATTGAACATAAATATATTCTTTTAATTTCTCAAACGTTTTTTCTCCGACTCCAGAGATGTTTTGAATCTCTTCTATAGCTGCAAATGGACCATGTTTTTCCCGATATTGGATAAAGGTTGATGCTTTCGCAGGGCCAATTCCGGGCAGTGTTTCGAATTCCTGTTGAGTGGCTGTATTAATGTTGATTCTATCCTTTGCTGAATCGGTCCCAGGCATGGAAGGAGCCAGCCCGGGCATTTCTATTTCTCCGACTTTAGGGACATAAATCATCATTTCGTCTGATACCTTTACCGCTAAATTGATCACTTTCTTATCTGCTTCCGGGGTGAAACCACCGGCTCGATCGATCACAAACTTCAACCTGTCTCCCTGCCTGACTTCATATAATCCAGGTTTAACAACCTCTCCCTTTACGTCTACAAATACTTTTTCGACTATTTTCAATTTTTCAGGCTCCTTTTCTTTTTTAACGGGAGCGGCTGTAAAAGAAGCTTCTTTTACAGGAGCGGCGGAAGCACTTTTTAAAATATATGCAATCAGGACAATGGCACAAATGACAAGAATTACAAGAACCGTTCTGTATTTTTCAATTAGGGACTGCACAGGAAATCACCTCAGGTGGAATATTCATTGAAAGGAATTCATAAGTTTTAGGAGAGAGTGTGATAGAAGGAGGGCTGCACATGAAAGTGGGTATCATTGGCACAGGGAACATGGGGAAAATCATTATTGAAGCTCTCATTGAATCAAAGGCGATTTCTCCTTCACATCTTCATATTACGAATCGTTCATTAAAAAAAGCCAAGGATATAAAGGAAAAATGGAATAAAGTGAATGTCAGCCATTCAAATGAAGAAGTGATCAAGTTATCTGACTTAATCTTCATATGCGTGAAACCTCATGATGTTTATGATGTGATTCAGGAGAATAAAAAAAGTTTTACCAGGGATAAATGCGTAGTTTCAATAACCAGTCCAGTAAGTGTGGAACAATTAGAATCAATCCTGACCAGTTCCTGTGCCCGATTCATTCCAAGCATTACGAATCGTGCATTAAGCGGAGTGTCACTTTTAACGTATGGAAGTCATTGTTCAGATAAATGGAGGCAGGATTTAATGACATTGGTTGAGCATATCTCCACACCGGTGGTCATTGATGAAAATGTGACACGAGTGGCTTCTGACATTGTCAGCTGTGGACCTGCTTTTTTCAGTTATGTTACACAGAGGTTTATTAACGCTGCTGCAGAAGTGACAGAAATTGATAGGGAAACGGCCACTGTTTTAGCTTCTGAAATGCTTGTTGGTCTTGGGGACTTATTGAAGAAAAATATCTATACATTACCGACACTTCAAGAAAAAGTTTGTGTAAAAGGTGGAGTGACTGGAATAGGTATTTCCGTAATGGAAAGAGAGCTGGGAGATGTTTTCGAGAAATTATTTGAAGCCACGCAGGAAAAGTTCGTGGATGATATCGAAGGAACGAAATCACAATTTGGAGTCTAGCGAGGCTCCTTTTTTATATTTCGACACGAATTGATTTTTTCCTTCTTTTTTCAAAAAAAATTTTATAAAAAACCATAAATAAAAGCCGGACCATTCTCTTTTTTAGAGACGGTCCGGCTTTTTATCATTTCTTCTTACACGTAAAGAAAATTCTTTCGCTATGGTCTGCAGGGGCTTCTTCTGTGAAGTCTGCAGAGACGTTCAACACTTCGAACCCTGCATCCTTCAACCATTCCTTTAAGGTCAGAATGGGGTATGTGCGCTGTTTGTGAAGCTCTTCTACTCTTTCGTACTGATTCGTTTCCTCATCTTTCACGAAAAAAGTCAGCTCATGCTCTACACTATTGGGAACTTCTCCAGGGAAGCAATCCCAAATGTACGAGACATGTTCATCGGTCAGGGTAAACGTCTGGTTTATAAATATTTGCGTCATTTTATAAATGGAATGCACATCAAATAAGAATAAGCCATCCTGCTTAAGATGAGCATATACACTTTTGAACGTATTTTCCACGTCCTTTTCGTCTTCCAGGTAATTCAGGGAATCACAAAAAATCGTAATAAGGTCGTATTCACCAAGGGAATCAAGCTTTGACATATCCTGTTGAAACAGATTAAGCTTTACGTTCATTTCTAAAGCCTTTTCCTGAGCTACCATCAGCATATCCTGGGAAAGATCGACGCCTGTCACATCGTAGCCATCCCGGACAAGGCGCAGCGATAATTCCCCGGTGCCACAAGCAATGTCAAGGACGCTATCCCCTTGGATTGAATAGGCTTTAGCCTGTTTATTGACAAACTCCAACCAGCCGTCGTATGGGACGTCCTGCATTAAATAATCGTATACATAAGCAAAACGTTCATAACTCATTTAGCGACTCTCACCTTGTCCAACTTCGACGAAGGATGCATCTCCCCATAAACGCTCTAGATTATAGTAGCCTCTTTCCTCTTTATGGAACACGTGAGCAACGACATCACCTAAGTCAACTAAAATCCAGCGTGCTTGATCAAAGCCCTCCAACCGTTTGACCGTATAGCCGTTTTCCTCTGCTCTGTCCTTTAATTCCCGTGCAATGGCCTGCACCTGTTTGTCTGAGTTCCCGTGACAGATCAGAAAATAATCCGCAATTAAAGAAACACCTTTCATATCTAATACAACAATATCTTCAGCACGTTTATCATCAGCGGCATTAAACGCTAATTCTACTAAATTTTGTTCCATTCCTTCATCTCCTCTTGTTTAAAATTAATCCGTTATAAAAGCGGAATGTATCCGGGTAGATCGCTTGATTTTTTTTCATAAGAAACGTCATTGTATTTTGAAGTGCCTTCAACAGCCCTTGATCTAATGACTCTTTGGCGAGTTCCCTCACTTCTTCCACCCCGGGAAATTGACGATTCGGCTCGATGTAATCAGCTAAATAGATTACTTTGTCCAGGATGGTCATTTCTTCTTTTCCCGAAGTATGGTACCGGATGGCATTTAATATATCTTCATCCTGTATACCAACTTCACGCTCTACAAGTAACGCTCCTACCGGTGCATGCCAAAGCTCGCTATTATACAGTAAAAGATCCTGAGCCAGCTTCTCTTCTACAATGATTGTTTGCATTTCCTGTTTATCCCGGAATTTCGCATAGTCATGGAAAATCGCCGCTATTTCCGCCTTTTTCTCATCAGCTCCATATCGCTTTGCAAGCTCTATGCTTGTTTCCATGACTCCACAAGTGTGTATATAACGATGTTCCGTTAAATGTTCTTTCACGATTTCCAAGGCTTTTTCCCTATTCATACAATTTCTCCTCCTTTATGAATCGATACACATCGTCGGGGACTAAGTAGCGTACCGATTGCCCCAGTTTCACTGTGTTGCGAATGTAGGAAGAAGAAATATCAATGGCCGGTACTTCAATCAATTGAACATTAAACGCAGTGTCATGTGAATAGGAAGGACGATTAACACCAATGAAGCTGACCATTTCCTGAAGTTCCTCTATCCGGTACCACTTCGGTAGATATTCAATCATATCCCCGCCTATGATAAAAGAGAACTCGGTATTCTCTTCCCTCTCGGTTAATAGCTTGATGGTGTCGTAAGTGTATGAGGCACCCTCTCTTTCAAGTTCAATCCGTTCAATGGAAAAGTGAGGGTTACCCTTTATCGCGTTTTGCAGCATGAAGAGACGCTGTTCTACTGATACACTTTCATCCGCCTGTTTATGAGGAGGAACGTGATTCGGAAGAAATCGTATTTCATCCAAATCCGCTTTCATTAAAACTTGTTCTGCAATAACCAAGTGGCCCATATGAGGAGGATTGAATGTCCCCCCCAGGAGTCCAACCTTTTTCTTCATTTTATCAATCCTTATCGTGGGAGGATTAATTGCTTGTTTTCTTTCGATTCCTTGTATAGGACAATGGTATTTCCAATGATTTGGACAATTTCCGCCCCTACTCCTTTGGATAACTCGTCAGCAATTTCGGACTTATCCATATCACAGTTTTGAAGAATACTGATTTTCATCAATTCTCTTACTTCAATCGCTTCTCCGATTGTTTTGATCATATTTTCATTGACTCCGCCTTTTCCTACTTGGAAAACCGGATTTAAATGATGTGCTTCTGAACGTAAATATCTTTTTTGTTTACCTGTTAACATGTTGACCTCCTAGTTGTTGTAAAACGATGTTTTTCATAATCGAATATGGTGGAAAGATTCCCGTCCACTTTTCAAATGAAAGGGCTCCCTGATACACAAACATATCAAGACCATTTTGAGTACGGGCACCTTTCTGTTTCGCCTGCTTCAATAATGCTGTTTCCAAGGGATTATAGATAATGTCACTAACGATGGATCCCTCTTTCAACTCTTGGATCGTTACTGGACTGACTTCTATATGAGGAAACATTCCGATAGATGTTGTATGGATGATCACATCATATTGGTCCAATGCGTTTTCAGCAGCTTCTAGAGATAGAAACCCTGAGTTCAAATCGAAAGGGCAAGCTTCCATCATCTTTTCAGCTCTCAGTGCCGTCCGGTTGGTCACATCGATTCTCTTCACTCCAAGAGAAGCAAGGGAATAATAAATGGCTTTCGCAGCACCACCGGCACCGATGATCAGCATCGATTTATCTTCAAGTGGTTCATCTGCTATATTTTTCAAGCCTTCCACAAATCCAAGACCGTCTGTATTATAACCGATCAGCTTGCCATTTTCATTGACAATCGTATTCACTGCCCCGATTGCCTCGGCCAATGGATCGATTTCATCTAAAAGAGGCATGACATGTTCCTTATGTGGAACTGTCACATTCACTCCATGTATTCCTAGCGCTTTAATTCCATTAAGAGCCTCGGAAAGCTGCTCTTTTTTCACGTGAAATTTCACGTAAGCAGAATCCACGCCACATTCTTGGAACGCGGCATTATGCATCTGGGGAGACATAGAGTGGGCAATCGGATCTCCTATAACACCATAAAGAGCCACAGAATCCCTCCTAGATTAATGACTTTCTCAAGAAAACACTAACGCCTTTAGGAACATGGGCAGCAATGGTCGCCCCAGCGTCATTTACGGTAATCCATCCTAAACCTGAGAAGACGATATCCGTTTTTGCTTCTTTAATTCTGAATTCATGCCTCACAAGTGGAGGGAATGTGCCCATATCATCTTTTCTTGGCGGCTGTAATAGCTCACCTGCATGGTTCTTATAGAGATCATCGGCTTTTTCAATCTTTGTGCGATGAATGGATAGCTCATTTGAGAAATAGCAGGTAAATGCCTGACGCTCACCAGCCATGAAGTCAAAGCGTGCCAGCCCACCGAAGAACAAGGTTTGTTCTGGATTCAACTGGAAGGTTCTCGGCTTGATTTCTTTCTTGGGAGTAATGATTTTCAAATCCTGTTTATCAACAAAATGGGCCATCTGATGATGATTGATAATTCCCGGCGTATCTATGAGTGACTCTTCGTCATCAAGTGGAATTTGAATCATATCGAGAGTGGTGCCAGGGAAGTGAGATGTCGTAATGACATCTTGTTCTCCTGATACATGCTTGATAATACGGTTTATGAACGTTGATTTCCCTACGTTTGTACACCCTACTACATACACGTCTTTCCCGTTTCGATAATGTTCAATCGCTTCGATCGCTTCGGTAATTCCCTGACCTTTTGCGGCACTCACTAACTGAACATCAATAGGCTTTAACCCTAATTGACTTGCTTCATGCTTCATCCAATGAATGAGCTTGGAGGGTTTCACTGACTTTGGAAGCAGATCCACTTTGTTTCCAATGAGCAGAATCGGGTTAGATCCCACGAAACGATGCAGTCCAGGCAGCCAGCTCCCATTGAAATCGAATATATCGACGATTTTGACTATCAACCCTTCTGAATCACCAAGTTCATTTAAAATTTTCAAGAAGTCATCATCCGTTAAAGGGACATCCTGGACTTCATTATAATGCTTTAATCTAAAGCAACGTTGACAAATAATCTCTTCTTTTTGAAGAGCGGAAGGAGGTGCATACCCCATCCCTTCCTTATTCTCCGTCTGGATTTCAACGCCACATCCTATACATACAACTTGACTCACTTTTTATCCTCCCACTCAAGCATGCCTTTACGCTTGAAAAACTTCATTATTCTTCGTTCTACACGACGATTGAACTTTGTGATGAACCCATCTGATTGTGCAACGGGAACAACCAGTATCGTATGGAAGCCGTTTCGATTTCCACCTAAAACATCCGTTAACAGCTGGTCTCCAATGACTACCGACTCTTCCTTCTTGACACCCATTTCCTGAATCGCCCTTTTAAAAGCACGTCCCATTGGCTTACGGGCCTGGAAGATAAACGGAACACCCAAAGGCTCTGCAAATGCTCCCACCCGGTTTTGGTTATTATTGGACACAATGGTCACAAGGATTCCATGCTCCTGCATTTCTTTAAACCATTGGATTAACTTAGGGGTGGCATTGGGACGATCCCATTCCACTAACGTATTATCTAAATCTGTAATGATCGCTTTAATTCCTTTTTCTTTTAGATACTCCGGTCTGATACTGAAAATATCCTGAACCTGTTCATCGGGTAAAAATTGCTTTATCACTTGCAGCACCTCAAATTTCATTATCATTTATATACTCTAATGTTTACTTTTCTTCTTAGTCGTATAGCTCCACGTTCATTGTTTCTGCGGATACCTATTCTCTCTATAGTATCTTTTAACCTATAACAGATTAATGATAACCAATTTTCCCTGCAGATTCAAAATAAATCACATATATTCCTGGAATTCCATAAATATTCCCAAGGAGAATAAATATTTTTCGACAAATTTCCAGATGCTTTCATGGTTGTGGATAACCTTATTCACATTATACAAGACATAAACATCGCTTATTTACCAGTTATATACAAGTTAGTCACAACTTATCCACCGTGAACTGTGGATAACGGAACGCTTGTTCTGAAAAAACAAATTTGGTAAAGTTTAATTACTACTTAAAAACGTACTGACATTATGTTTCGAAATACAAAAAAGATGATGATTATTGGAGGTGGCATTAATGAGGAAATTATCGGACGAACTGTTGATTGATTCTTATTTCAAAGCGTTGGAGTTGAAACTCAATACAGAATTCATTCGCCTCATCGAAATGGAAATTCACCGTCGATCTCTTACTAATAAAATAAAAGCTTCATCGTAGAATACTAACATGAAATGGGACGGATTTGTTTAAAATCCGTCCTCTTTTTTATATAAGGATGTTTTCGTAATCTTTAGAAAGCAGCGTTATTTAATGAAATCTCCAATCGTTTCCCCGACCGTCACATTTCTAGGTACTTCTTTATTCTGCTCGAATCGGAACGTACCTTTTTCAAAAAGGAGAATGACGGTGGAGCCGAAGCTGAAGTATGCGACTTCCTCGCCTTGTGTCCATTCTTTCCTCTCATGGACATAATCAACGCTGTTGACAAACATGGCCCCTACTTTTACGACAGCTACTTTCCCTTTTACATGCTTCAGCTCCGTAATAGAGCGGAAGTTTTTTGAAAGGGCTTCTTTTCCGTACATCAATCCCAGCTCGTTGACGGGGTAAGAGTGTTGCCCAAGTGACCACCGCTTTAGAATCGCGCCTGACACGGGGCTGTGAATACGGTGATAATTCGCAGGACTTAAATAAAATACCGCGAATTCTCCCCCACTATAATCAGAAGCTTTCCCTTCACTACCAAGCATATCAAGGATGGAGTAGGGCTTTCCTTTCACTTCAATAACAAGATCATCGGAAATGCTGCCGGTTTCGGCCAATAATCCATCCACTGGACTGACCGCTTGTTTCTCGCTATATTTTACAATCCTTGCATTTTCTTTCAGGTTTCTTATAAAGAAATCATGTAGCGTTTTATAGTCAGATACTTGACCTTCTATTTCATCCACGTTTATTTTGTACGTTTTGATGAATGATGAAATAAATGGCCGACTCAAAGGAGACTGTACAAATTTCCTGATCATATAAGAAGACCATCTTTTATTTGTTAGTTCGATAAATAGTCGATAAATCGATTGCTTCATTAATATCCCTCACAAATTTCTAAAAAACGATTAACTTTAACAGTTTAATAAGTATATAATAAAATATTATTATATACTATATTTATAAGAATCTTTTTTCACTGTGGAATTTAACATATATTGTTATTACCTTTCCAATTGTATCTACAAACGTGTGTAAAGCGAATATGTTAGCCAGAAAACATGTTCAGTAGTGAACAAACTTATTCAAAGGGAGTGAGTGATGATTGTTTCTCTCCGAAGTCGTCGATCAAACATTTAAAAAGCTTAAAAGTCAAACGGCCAACCTCATTACTTTGTCCAACTTATCATTAGGTGGATTTGCTATTATTTCTATACTTCATAACCAATTAAACCTGAGCTTGTTATTGATTTTCATCGCTGCCTTAACAGACCGCTTCGATGGGATGGTGGCAAGGAAAATGCACATTGAGTCAGAGTTAGGGAAACAGCTGGATTCCATGAGTGACATCATTTCATTCGGCATTGCCCCTGCCCTGCTCCTGTATATATCCGTTCTTAATCAGTATGACTTTCCCGGGATGTTTTTCACCATATTCTATATAGGGTGTGGCGCTTTTCGGTTAGCCCGCTTCAATATTTCAGAGAACGATGGCTACTTCACGGGATTGCCGATCACCGTAGCCGGATGTTTACTGACCCTGTGCTACCTGGCTATCCCGTTTGTTTCAGGTGTGCTGATTTTATGTATGACAATCACTCTGGCTGTATTAATGATCAGCCCTTTTACATTGAAGAAGATGTAAGGAGTATGACAGAGCCCTGTTCACAAGGTGAACAGGGCTCTGTCATGTTATAAATGTTGTGCTTGTCAGGCTAACAGTTATTGTAGTACCACCATCCACCAAATAGGAAAAGTAAGATTAGTAATACAACGACTAGAGCGAAGTAGAATCCGCCACCACCATAATAACCTGGATAGACTGGTCCATAACAAGGGTATCCATACGGCATTGCAATACCTCCTCACCTACTTTTACTACTAGTATATGTTCATAGGGAAATAGCGTATAGGCAGTTTCCAACATTATTACCCGAATCCTCCGGAAAGAAAGTTAACGATTTCTTTGATTACTTTCCAGGGACATGCAAGGACATCCCTTTCGAAACATATGAATGAGTATAGGCTTAAGTCCTCATGGAGGTGTGAATATGTCTGGAATTCTAACGGCACTGGGGTATTTCTTCAAAGAGTTAATTTTCCTCGTTTCTTACGTAAAGAACAATGCATTCCCTCAACCTCTATCAGCAGCGGATGAACGAAAATATTTAAGGCTGATGGCAGAAGGAGATGAGCATGCCCGAAACATGCTCATTGAACATAACCTGCGATTGGTTGCTCACATCGTCAAGAAATTTGAAAACACAGGCGAAGATCCAGAAGATCTGATATCCATCGGGACCATCGGATTGATAAAGGCAATTGAAAGTTATTCAGAAGGCAAAGGCACGAAGCTTGCTACCTATGCGGCACGTTGTATCGAGAATGAGATCCTTATGCATCTTCGTGCTCTCAAGAAAACGAAAAAAGATGTCTCTCTTCACGATCCTATCGGTCAAGATAAAGAAGGAAACGAAATCAGCTTAATTGATATCTTAAAGTCCGAGAGTGATGATGTCATCGATACGATTCAATTAAGTATGGAGCTTGAAAAGGTAAGAAAATACATTTGTGTATTGGACGAGAGGGAAAAAGAAGTGATCGTCGGGCGATTCGGATTAGACTTGAAAGAGGAAAAAACCCAACGGGAAATTGCCAAGGAATTAGGAATCTCAAGAAGCTATGTATCACGAATCGAGAAAAGGGCACTCATGAAGATGTTTCATGAATTTTATCGCGAGGAAAAAGAAAAACGGAATAAATCATAAAAAAAGCGATCCAGACTCGGATCGCTTTTTTTATTCTCTATTCAACACTGACTTCAGCGGCAATAATCAGACCAATCACAGATGTTACGACCAGACCCATTATCATTGAAAACATCGTAATCTCACTCCCTCTTTAGCAGTCATAACTACCTGCTCTTCTTACTATTAATGTATCACGAAAACCTGCATATTCCCCTCTCATTCGTGAACAACTTATTACTAAAGATTGACAGAACTGTGTCTTCCTTATCCCGTCGTAACCACTATAAAAATAAAGGAGGACACCCGGCAAAAAAAGGGTATCCTCCTCATTCATTCTATTTCGTCTCCTGCTTCTTCTTTTTATGGAAGAAAGCCGACCAAAAAACAATATTTAAAAACATCGTTTCACCCACCTTTTGTTTCGTTAGGCAGTATCCTTCTCTACCCATAGCGCATTAAGCATTTTCTCCTGAACATAAATCATATTTCATTCTCCTCTCCATTATTTAGATATCATTGGAATTAGAACATTTGCGACATGTATTGGTTCTTGGTTTTTGTTTCTTCATAGGATTTTGAAACCGTTTCATTGTGCGTCGCTTCTTCAAACGTTTCTTGTTTCTTATTGAACGTTACCGTTATAAATAAAAGATTAAGTGTCATTACGTATCACCCCTTTCAAAGTGCCCCGTGAGCTACAAGGCATACTAAAGAGCCACAAAGAGACCGATCCTTGTGGCACAAAAAAGCCACAGGAACCTACATTCTCCCTGTGGCTATCATTTAATGGATTTAAAATTAAGCGTAAAACATCCCACAAGTGGTCGAATGATGAAAACAATATGAAGTTGTGTCTTTTTTTCCATTAAGCACGAACATGTTCTTCGACCTCCTTCTTGTGATTTTTTTCTTACATTGGTTAGTATATCCAATTTTTACAGTAAAGTAAACCACTTTCCCCATTATTTTTTCTACAAATTTCCACATGGTTCTAGAATGTTCTTTTTTCAGGTTTATGATTTTAAAACATCTGATCTGCCGGTGCTCTGTCAATGAGTATTGTGCTTGATGGTGAGGGGAACTGCTTCGCTTGCAGCTAGTGTTCGGCCGAGCCTCCTCAGCTTAGCCGAACGGGGTCTCTGCACGACCGTTCTTCCGCAGGAGTCTACGCAGTTCTCCTCACCATCTATAATAGATTTTCGTGACAGAGCTTAAAGATCAGAATAACAAATATAGAATGTATAGGATATCAATTCCAATGATTCAATGTGGCAATAAGAAGAGTAAACATTGATTAATGACCGGTTTATGAGTTACCAATAGATGTTTTGTGCTTTCTTTGCAGATAGTTTTTTTAGAAACAAATTCTCTTCAATAGGAACTATTTTTGATTACAAAAAATAAATAGCACAGAGTGGATTGGAGCGGAAAGTAACGGTCAGGGTTTTCGCACTTCACTCATATAAAAAATGAATTTACTTTTTGGGAATCTATTCAAAACTCACCGCCAGCACCCTTTGAAAACGACATGAAAAAAACGAGTCCTCAATGAGAACCCGCTTTACATGATCTATTCATCTATAGATTGCATATCTTTTTTGTATTTGATCGCTTTTGTAAAAAATACAAGTGACAATCCGAGTAAAACAACGGTCCCTGTCATGAGGGTGATCGTTTTACTTGGTGTGACGGTTTCGGTTGGAATAATAACCCCTAAATACATAAAGACACTAAGTGCAAGTAGCGTAAAACCAAATCGCTTGAAGTCGTTCATTTTTTGTTGAATGGTTCTCATTTTTGCGTTCTTCATGTGTATTCACCTACTTTAGAACTAGTAAACTCTCATTCTATGGTAACATATTAACTCATGTCAGCTACCATGTAATTGATACCAGTTCTGCCAATAGACGAATTACTTCGAGAGGGCATTTTCAATATCTTCAATCAGGTCCTCTACGTCTTCAAGACCGACAGAGATACGTACCAAACCATCTGTGATCCCTAACTCATTTCGGCGATCTGCCGGAATGGATGCGTGAGTCATGCGGGCAGGTACTGAGATTAAACTTTCTACAGCACCAAGACTTTCAGCTAATGTGAAGTATTTGGTGTTCGTGAGCAGACGATCGGCATTTTCTTCACTGCCTACATCAAAGGAAACCATTCCCCCGAAGCCCGATGCCTGTTTCTTGGCAATGTCATGGTTCGGATGCGTTTCGAGTCCCGGATAGTAAACCTTTGATACTTTCGGGTGTGATGTAAGATACTCGACTATTTTCTTCGTGTTTTCTTCATGCTCTTCCATTCTCAGCCCTAAGGTTTTAATGCCTCGAATCAGTAACCATGAATCCTGTGGTCCAAGAACCCCGCCTGTTGAATTCTGTACAAAGAACAACTCTTCAGCAAGCTCTTCGGAATTCACAACGACCAGTCCTGCCACAACGTCACTATGTCCGCCGATATATTTCGTTGCGCTGTGAAGAACGATGTCTGCTCCCAGGCTGATTGGATTTTGCCAATAAGGCGTGCTGAATGTATTATCCACGATCGTCAATAGATTGTGCTTCTTGGCTAAGGAAGCCGCTGCCTCGATATCGGTAATTTTCAGCAGTGGATTCGTTGGTGTTTCAATGTAGACAGCCTTTGTATTCGGCCCAATAGCACGTTCAATATTGCCGATATCACTTGAATCAACGAAAGTGGACTCGATGCCGATGCGGTTTAAGACCTTGGTCATGACCCGATACGTTCCGCCATACACATCATCTGTCATGACTATATGATCTCCGCTATTGAACATCATCATAACTGCCGTAATAGCTGCCATTCCCGATCCGAATGCAAAGCCTTTTTCTCCGCCTTCCAGATCTTTAATCAACTCTTCAAGTGAGTGCCTTGTCGGGTTTCCTGAACGTGAATATTCAAAGCCTTTATGCTTTCCTACTTCATCCTGCTTATACGTACTCACCTGATAGATGGGAGTGGATACAGCACCCGTTTGAGTATCTGTAGGGATACCGCCGTGAATTAGTTGTGTTTTCTTTTTCATGATTAGAGTCCTCCTTCATATATTTTCTTACTTAAATAGCGCTCACTCGAGTCCGGGAAAATCGTGACGATATGGCTTCCCGGCTCTGCTTCTTCCGCTTCCTGTAATGCAGCATGCAGCACTGCGCCAGAAGAACTTCCGACCAGCAAGCCTTCCATCAGCGCAAGCTCTTTTACTCGTTTAAAAGCATTGTCGTCCGTCACGGTATGGATGCTATTAAAATAGCTTGAATCCATATAGTGAGGCAAGAATTCCATGCCGATTCCCTCTGTTTTATGAGGTCCTGATGGCCCACCGTTCAAGATGGAGCCTTCAGGTTCAACAATGACTGTTTTGATGTTCTTATTTCTTTCCTTCAGGTACTGAGCAGTCCCCATGAAGGTACCCCCTGTCCCTGCTCCTGCAACAAATGTTTGAATGTTGCCATCCATCTGATTCCATAGTTCAGGTCCCAACGTTTTGTAATACGTCTCCGGATTGGCCGCATTCCCGAATTGCTGCGGAGAATAAGAGTTCGGAATTTCCTTTACCAGTTCATTTGCTTTTGCAATGGCCCCCTTCATTCCTTCCTCGGTTGGGGTATGAATGATTTTGGCGCCTAATGCTTTCATAAGCTCCTGCTTTTCTATGCTGAATTTTTCAGGTACGCAGAACATGACATTGTATCCCGAATTCACAGCTGCAAGAGCCAGGCCGATTCCCGTGTTCCCTGCAGTCGGTTCGATGAGAGTGCCTCCCGGTTCTATTTTACCGTTACGGATGGCATCTTCTAATAATTCCCTGCCCAGACGATCCTTCACACTACCTCCAGGATTGAAAAATTCCAGCTTAGCAAAGAGGCGGACTCCTTTTTTTAATGGGAAGTTTGTAAGCTCGACAATCGGTGTATTCCCAATCAGGTCATGTACGCTGTTATACACGTCCATGTACTCAATCCCCCTTCATAAAAAAAGCTGACTCCATGTACCTCCCCTGTCCTCAAATACATATGATTGGACCGTATGTTTTGATGAGAAAGTAGGTACCCGGGTCAGCCGTATTTTCCTTGTATTAAACAGACTTTACAATGCTCATAACCATTTTGGCAGAGTGGAGGGCCGCCTTTTCTAAATATTGTTCGAAGGAAACATCTGATTCCTTGCCGGCAATATCAGAAAGAGAGCGGATGATGACAAATGGTACGTTAAATTGATGAGCCACTTGCGCAATGGCTGCCGCTTCCATTTCCACTGCCTGTAAATCAGTGAATTTGTCACGGATCGCTTCCACACGCTTAGGATCATTCATAAATGAATCGCCCGTGGCGATCAATCCTGACACCACTTGTGCATTTCCAAGCTCCTTCACGCTATCAATGGCTGTCTGCATTAATTTCCCGTCTGCTGTAAATGCGGCCGGAAGCTGTGGTACCTGACCGTATTCATATCCAAAAGCCGTCACATCCACATCATGATGCCTTACTTCTGTTGAGATGACAACATCCCCAACATTTAACGAAGGATCGAATCCTCCGGCTGACCCTGTATTGATGATGCAATCCGGTTTAAAATGCTGCAGAAGAACGGCTGTTGACATCGCTGCATTCACCTTGCCGATTCCTGAGCGAAGTAAAATCACTTCTTTGTCTTCCATCGTTCCACTTGTATATTCACACCCTGCGATTGTTTCCACTGTCGGGTTTGAAATATTTTCTCTAAGTAAGGCTACTTCTTCTTCCATTGCTCCAATGATGGCGATTTTCATTACTAAAACCTCTTTCTACTGTTTAGTCGCCTCCATAATCCACACAAAGGTATTTACTTGCTTAAAAGTGACTGAAAACCCATTCTGGTCCAACAATTCCCTTAGAACATCCAAGGTTGTGTAATATTCCCGTTTTAAATCTTCAGCAAGGTTGTAATACTCTTTTTTGATTGCTTGGGATATGGCGGCTTGATAGTGCTGATCCGTTTCAAACATCGTATCGGCAAATACTATTTTACCACCATGTGCCAGTAGCTTTCCATATATGCGAAAAGCTTTTCCCTTTTCTTCATCTGTTAAGTGATGGAATGCATAGGAGCTCACGATCGAATCTGCCCCTCCTTCTAAAGAGAAGTCGAGGAAATCTCCATCCGTGAACGTTACCTCTTTTCCAAGCTTCTGCATTCCAATGGCTCTCATTTCAGGGGAAGGTTCAAAAGGAACCACTTCAAGCCCTGCATCCAGTAATTTCCTGGTCAAATTCCCTGTCCCCGGGCCAAATTCAACGACTCTTCCCTTTGACCGGGAAACGACTTCGTCAAGAATGGATTCATAGTGTTCGAAAACCGCTTGATATTCAACGTCTTTTCCCGTTACTGTATCGTCATAAGAATCTGCCCAATCCTGGAACAAATCCAAAAATTCTCTACCCATGGTTCAGCACCTCAGCTACATTAAGTTTATAATTCCTATAAACATACTATGGATTAAAATTAAAACTGTTATTAAATTATCATATTCTTTCAATCAATTCA
The DNA here is from genome assembly GCF_050467885.1 of Rossellomorea sp. NRS-1567. NCBI lineage: Bacteria > Bacillati > Bacillota > Bacilli > Caryophanales > Bacillaceae > Rossellomorea > Rossellomorea sp. NRS-1567. Next base: position 217,318 of record NZ_JBITPL010000001.1, read on the forward strand.
ACAAATAATAATTGTAAAAAACATTTTCCGCCTCTAAAATAAGGAGGACAACCTGTCTGTAAAAAGATCATAAGTAATAGAGGAGGATAAACATATGAATATTTCATTTGACTTAATAGAAGATAAAGTAGAATTTTTTGAAGCAGATAGCTTACGAACGTTGGAAAAGAAGGTGGATGAACAAATCCAGCATAATAAAGCGATCATGCTGAGCGTTCATCATGTAAATCATGCCGTATCCATTGATGAGAATGGCAGAAGATTGTATAGCGCGGCGGTTCATTTTAAAGTAAAAAAATGATTCAAAAAAGGCTCTTCCTAATTAGGAAAAGCCTTTTTCATTTCATCACATATTAATCTTTATCATTTTCCACTAATTCCTGTACTTTGGTAGGCTGCCACCCTTTGCCGTCCACCCATTGCAGATACACTCTGTATGGGGTTTTTGTATCTTTCGCTGTTACGGTAGCCATGGACTTCTGAGGTCCGCCATTTCCTTCGATAAACCAAACCGTCATATTCTCTTCGGGAATGCCCGTTGCATACGAGGTGGCCTTCACCTTTTCCTGCCAGTCGGCAGATCCCATATCATATGACGATACGTGCTCGCCTGATTGCTCAGTACCAATCGGCTTCCAGTTAGGATGCACCATGGTTTTCTTCACATTGGGTTCGTCACTATCTTCCACTTTTAATTCGCTTTGTTCTTCACCTTCTAATTTAACAGTGTCCTCTTCATCAGAAGCTTTGTCTTTTTGTTTTTCTTCATCGCTTTTCTTTTCTTCGTCTTTTTTATCTTCATTTTCTTTTTCCTCAGATTTCTTATCCTCATCTAAAGAAACAGATTTATCGTCTTTTTCAGCATTCTTATTGCTTTTGTCTGAATCTTTTGTTTCTGTATCTTTTGTTTCTGTATCAGCAGCGTTAGATGATGCCTTCTCATCGCCGCCTCCCATCACTATTGTAGCTCCGACAACGACAATCAATAAAAGTACGACTGCGATCATTATGTTCAAAATTTTATTTGAATTCTTCTTGGATCGTTTATCTAATCGAGATTGGTATTTCGCCATTACGTTCCCTCCCTATTATCCTAAACATTTTAACATGACTAGAGGAAAAGAATAAAGCGAAACATTATCCAGCTCAGCTGGTTTTAGTTACTTTCATAAGAAAGGGAAAAAGGTCGCAGGACCATTGTACATCTTGGTTAATTATTCTCTAGATTATAAATGGCATCCACGCTATCTTTGAAAATCGGATAAATGCCGCCTTCATTTATTTTTACGTCCATGTTGACGGCAACGAGGGAGTATTTGGGATTTTCAAAAGGAAAATATCCTGCGAACCATTTATTGTACAATTCATTTTCCTTCACTTGTTCTCCACGATAATTACCTGTCTGGGCCGTTCCCGTTTTACCGGCAATGGTGTAGGCAGCTGTTTGCAGGTATGGAGCTGTTCCCTCTGGGGAGTTCACCACTCCTCTTAAATACTGCTGAAGCTTCATGGCCGTATAAGGAGTGATTGTCTCACCCTCCTGCTTCTGTTTGGGGAAGGAAAACATCTTCGTTCCATTTTGATACTCGACTGCGGATACCGCACTTACCTGATATTTTTCTCCTCCCCTGGCAATGGTGGCCATCATATTGGCCATGCCAAGGGGGGTGACTCGAACTTCTTTTTGTCCGATACCTGTTAAGGAAACGAGATTCGGATCCTCTCTGTCTGTCTCTGAGGTAAAGATTCTTCCCGCGCTTACTTGAAGCTGAGGAAAACTTTCATAATGAAAGACGTTTCCTTTCCAGGTTATATCCCCGAGCAGACCAATCTTTTCAGCATATTCATCCAGGAGATGACCATCCTTCTCCGTTAGTTCGTTCGCCAAATCCGCAAACGTTCGGTTACAGCTGACAGCAAGACTCGTCTTAATATTGATATTACCGTGTGGCTTTTCGGCTGGAGCCCCCCTGATGCCTTCATCACATGCAAACAGCCTGCTTTCATCCACAATCCCTTCGTCCATGGCTGCAGCGGCAACCACGGTCTTAAACACGGATCCGGGGATCAACGCTTTCAGCATGTAATTCGTTGCACCTCCACTAAACGGGTCACGGCTTTTCATGGAAGGTCTTGATACACTGGCAACGATTTCACTCTTTTCAATATCAAGGAGCAGTAATCCTCCCTTTTGAATGTTATACATATCGGCGACTTCTTCCAATGCTATCTGCATCCTGGCATCGATTGTCGTTTTCACATTAAGGGGGTAGAAGGGATTGGCAGGGGCCAAATACTTCACGTCTACACCGAATAGCGGACCACCGATGGCATCCACATGATAGATCAGCTTTGCTTCTTCCTCTGCGACCAGCCACTCGTCAAAGCTTTCTTGAAGGCCGGACACACCAATTTTCTGATTCGCTCCTTTTACTTTATCAGGATACCGCTTATGAAAAACCTCTGTATTTTCTCCTGTTACGCCGATCAACTGAGAAGCAGGGACTTCGGTGCTTTTGAACTTTTTAGTGAGTGCAAACACTCCCTGAATTTCAAGGTCATTAATGTCACTCATTTGGCTTTCCGACAGCTGTAACGGCTCTTTTCCGCCAAAGATGATGGGTCCTTTCGCTTCCGCAAGCTTTGTTAGGATGGTTTGAGGTGGCACATGGAGTATATCTGCCACTTTTTCTGCTGGCCAGTCCATTTTCTTCAAGAAAGGAAAAAGAACAAGAACATTTTTCTCCGTATACGTAAGTGGTTCCCCGTTCCGATCGAGAAATTCTCCCCGGCCTTCATCGATCACCAATTGTTGCGTTCGTTGAGAGACACTTTCTTCCAGAAGATTGATTTGATGTTTCGAATAGGATTCTGTTTGAAATAATTGCAATTGCATCAGTCTACCTGCTAGCGCAAAAAGGGCAAGTAATAAAAATATACTGAGTAACCTGATTCGTTTTCGTTTCATTTTGTCACCTCGTCCCCATTGTTGACGAGTTTCATGTGAAATAATCTTATTCACAGCATAAAAAAAGAAGAGACTCGCTAATGAGTCTCTTCTACATGATCAGCTTACTTCTACAATCTTCACATTCATTTCTCCACCTGGAGTTTGAACACTTACTTTCGCGCCAACTTTATGTCCCAGAAGGCTTTTCGCGATTGGTGAATCATTTGAAATTTTCCCTTCAAATGGATCCGCTTCTGCACTACCGACGATTGTGTATGTTTCTTTGTCTCCGTCCGGCAGTTCAACGAACGTTACTTTTTTCCCTAATTGTACTGTATCTGAGTTCATATCATCTTCTTGAATGATTTTCGCATTGCGAATCATGTTTTCTAAAGTAGAAATACGACCTTCAACAAATGCTTGTTCATCTTTCGCTGCGTCGTACTCTGAGTTCTCGGATAAATCTCCAAAGCTTCGGGCGATTTTAATACGCTCAACGACTTCTTTACGTTTAACCGTTTTCAAATTCTCAAGTTCTTTTTCTAACTTCTCTTTACCTTCTGCTGTCATCGGAAATACTTTATCTGTACTCATGACCCTCTTCACTCCTTCTTCTATCTAAGAGTTCCCCATACTCTTTATGTAAATGTTCATTTGTTAACTATGTAAAGGTAGGGAATGGAGAGAGAATTCCTTCTCTCTCCATTCCCTGCTTCTTTACAATGTGGGAAAATGTAAAATCTACCTATATGTCTTTATCTATGCTATCGTATTACAAAAATGACTTTTGTTCAAGAATAGTTTGAATTTTTGTTACCATTAAATCGATTGCTACGTGATTATGACCACCTTCAGGAATGATCACGTCAGCATATCGCTTCGTCGGTTCGATAAATTGATTATGCATAGGACGAACAACTGTAATGTATTGATCAATGACGGAATCAATGGAACGACCCCGCTCTTTAATATCGCGAAGCATTCTTCTGATGATGCGAAGATCGGCATCTGTATCTACATATAGCTTAATATCCATTAAGTTACGCAATCTTTCATCTTCTAATACTAAAATTCCTTCTAAAATAATAACATCTTTTGGTTCAACGAGAATCGTATCGTCTGAACGGGTGTGCATTTTATAATCATATACCGGTTTATTTACGGGTTGATGATCTAAAAGACCGTGAAGATGTTGAATCAATAGATCATTATCAAAGGCCAATGGATGATCATAATTCGTTTTCAGACGTTCCTCAAAAGGTAGATTCGATTGATCTTTATAATAATAATCCTGCTGCAGCATTAAAATCGAATGACCTTGAAATTGCTCATAAATGGCTTTGGTAACACTTGTTTTACCTGAGCCGGATCCTCCTGCTACACCAATCACAACGGGTTTATGCTTCATAAGTATTAGGTGTTCTCCTTTCGCATCATGTTATCAGGATATACTCTCTGATGAACCTTGAATTTCACAATTTGTAATGGGTGACGTGCAACATCAAGCTCATTTCCTTTTTCATCCCACATCTTCTCGACAACTTGCGTAAAGTTTGAGATTTCAGGACCGAAAAATTCTACTTCTTCTCCTGTTTTAAAATGGTTTCTCTGTTGCAGGGTGACGATTTGCGTTTCTTCGTCGTAATCTAACACAAGTCCGACAAATTCATAATTTGTGTTTTTCTTATTATGAACACCAAACATTTGCTCCTTGAAGCCTGGAACTCCCTCAAAAAATGCTGGAGCTGTATCACGGTTCGCACATTTATCGAGCTCTTCCAGCCATTGTTGTTGAATCGTAAAATTATCGGGATCTTTACAGTATTCGTCAATCACTTTACGGTATACGCTTACGACAGTGGCTACGTAGTGAATGGACTTCATACGTCCCTCGATTTTCAGGCTGTCAATGCCCAATTCAATCATTCTCGGAATCGATTCAACCAGCTTTAAATCTTTTGGACTCATGGCAAAAGGTGCATCACCGTTTTGGTAAAGAGGATTCTCATTCCCTCCGTCCGCTTCATATAAGTCGTAATCCCAACGGCATGATTGACAGCACCCGCCACGATTTGAGTCACGGGCCGTCATATGGTTACTTAATGTGCAGCGGCCGGAGTAGGCAATGCACATCGCCCCATGGATAAAGATCTCGATTTCAATATCTACCTTTTCTTTCATTTCACGGATTTCGTCCCCGCTTGCTTCACGTGCCAATACCACTCGATCGAGTCCTTCTTCCTTCCAGAACTGAACCGCTTTCCAGTTTGAAAGGGACTGCTGGGTACTTAAATGCACCTCCACTTTTGGTGCGACCCTCCTGCATGTTTCAATGATGAGTGGGTCAGCGACAATAATACCCGCAACCCCCGCTTCCTGAAGTCCACGCAGGTAGTCTTCGAGACCCTCCATATTCTCATTATGGGCATAGATGTTGGTTGTTACATAAATTTTGGCGCCATAACCTCTCGCAAACTCCACGCCCTCTTTCATTTGTTCGAGGGTGAAATTCCCGGCGTTTGAGCGCAGGCCGTATTCCTGTCCGCCTATATAGACTGCATCTGCACCGTAATGGACAGCGATCTTCAATTTCTCCAGATTACCAGCAGGAGCCAGTAACTCAGGTTTCTTCACAATGACACGTCTTCCATCTACTATCTTGGATATGGGGTTTTTCACAACCGTGGTCATCGTAACTCCTCCGTTCTGATCAATCTTCATTTCGTTCTTAATACACCGTTTCTTTAAAGAAAAATCCAGTATCCAATGGACGATTTTCAGGTTGCAGGCTCTTCGCTTCTTCCAAAAACCCGTCTTTTTTCTCGTCATATTGATCTTCGTCTTCTACATATAGATCAATGGCTTTACGATATAGTTTCGTTACTTCCAGTATATATTCTGAAGATTTCCGGACCCCATCGATTTTGAAGGAATCAATGCCGGCTTCGATCATTTCACCCAGCTCATCGACAATGCACATATCATTCGGACTCATAATATGGGTGCCGTTCTCATCTTCATAGATTGGGTATTTATTATGACGTTCTTCATCGTGCAGGAACATATTACGTTGTTCTTTACGGTTTTCAATCTCCATCGCCTTGCCTCTATACTCAAAATAATTACCTAGTAATGAGCGTTTTGATTGGAACATGCAGGTCATTCCGTGGACCTGGACCTCGATTTCAACCTCTGCATTTTCTTTCATCTCCACGATGGTATCCATGCTTAATTCCCGGGCCAGAACAGCGCGTTTCGCCCCTTTTCTGCCCCAATAATTACATGTATACCAATTGGTGGCGGTCGTTTCCGTGTTCCAATGAAGCAACATATCCGGTGCCACTTCACGGGCAGCCATTAACACAGCAGGGTCACCGAACACGATCGCATCCGCACCGGCTTCTTTTAGAAAGGCAATATAGTCGTCAAGTTCAGAAATTTTATCATTATGGAAAAGGGCGTTCATGGCTACATACACTTTTTTACCATATTTGTGGGCCGCTTTGATGGCTTCGGCTACATCTTCTCTTGAAAACTCTCCTGCAAGCCTTAAGCCATACCTTTGTTCACCAATCATAAACGCATCCGCTCCCGCCGATGCTAACGGTTCAATATCAGAAACAGAGACAGGGGTCACGAGTAATTCTGGTTTTTTCATGAGCGATCACCTCTTTTTTTACTGATGGCAATACCGTCTCCAACGGGTAAAATACTCGTATCAAATTGCCCATGATTCATGAGCCATTCATTATAATTCTTTAATTTTTTCACCATGTTCCGAATTCTTTTCTGTTCTACTTCTTCTTGGGCGACAAGTCCCTTAAAAAGGACATTATCCGAGTAGACGACCCCTTCTTCTGACAGCATTTCAGAGTAGAGTTCAAAGAATTTAAGGTATTGTCCCTTGGCAGCATCGATAAATATGGCATCAAAAGGACCGTGGTTTTCTACTTCTTCGCCGAGCTCCAAGGCGTCACCGAATAAAGTTACGATCCTCTTACGGTCATCTGAACGAGACAGAAAGCTCTGAGCTGCGTCGAATCTTTCTTCGTCACGTTCAAGGGTGACGATTGTCGAGTGGGGAAGAGCCTCCGCCATCCTGAGAGCGGAATACCCAATAGCAGTCCCAATTTCCAAGATGCGTTTCGGTTGTTGTATACGTAACATCCCCAGCAATGCTTCAATCCCTACCAGCTCCATAATCGGAACGTTATGAGCTTCTGCATATTGCTCCATCTCAGCAAGTAAAGGGGGACGTTCTTTCACAATTGATTCTATATAGTGAATAACCTCTTCGTTCATAAATAAGCCTCACGATCATGTTCATAAGTGGTCTCGGGTAACGATCCATTCTTTAGACAACATGAAAAGAAGAAAGCTACAATGAGCTTTCTACTTCACACACATCTTCATAAAGATATCGCCCGTATATAAAAATAACTTGTACTATTTTATCACATAGAGAAGAGGAAAGCGAATATTTCTTTCCTCTTCTCACCAGGCTATTCTTCTTTGTTTGTTATATACTTCGCCTTTTTCTCGTTATGTTCTTCTAAAGTTTCAGAATAATAAACGGATCCATTGGAAGAAGCCAGGAAATAGTAATATTCTGTATCCTCTGGTTCTAAAGCCGCTTCAATCGAAGAGACACCGGCATTCGCGATCGGGCCGGGTGGTAACCCCTTCACTTGATATGTGTTATAAGGTGAATCCACTTCCAGATCTTTGTAGACGGTTCTTTTTTTATGTTTACCTAATGCATAAAGCACCGTAGGATCGGTTTGAAGAGGCATACCTTCTTCTATACGATTATAGAAAACACTTGAGATTTTTCCTCTGTCTGCTTTTTCTGTTGCTTCTTCTTCAATGAGGGAAGATAACGTAAGAAGCTCATGAGCCGTGTATTCCCTATCTGCCATCGCTCCCTCATATTGAGCGAGGACTTCATTCGTTTGGGCAATCATCTTCGTTAAGATGGCTTCTAAAGAAGGTTTTTTCTCATAGAAAGGGTACGTCGCAGGATAGAGGTATCCTTCCAACGGACGTTTAATTCCTTCCTTTAATATTTCATCAGTTATCAATGCCGGATATTCCTGTTTTAATTGCTCGAACCATTTCTTATCATTTAATTTCTCTTCAATTTCGTCTTTTTTGTAAGGGGACTTATCAGCAATAAGCTCAGCGATTTGGTCTAATTGCAGTCCCTCGGGTATGGTAATCTTGAATTCTGCTTTTCTCATTACCTTCCCTGTTTTTAAGCTATTCACAATTTCATTTAATGTCATGGAAGGTGTCAAGTCATAAGAACCTGCCTGAAAACCGGATTCATTGTTGAATTTGACATAGTATTTAAAAATCGTAGAATTCTTAACGATTCCTTCTTCCTCGAGAATGTTCCCGATGGATGTAACTCCAGAGCCTATAGGTATTTCGACTTTTACTGGTTTCGTATTGTCCGGATCGACGGGTTTTAATGCTGAATTCACATAAAGGTATCCACCAATGGCCGTTCCTCCAATAATAATGACAAGACAAAGAATGACAAGTCCTACTATTTTTCTAATGACCTTTGCCTCCTCTTGTCTTTCCAGCAGTTTTTTCATAAGTGTTTCTTTTATGTTTTTCTTTTTATCCAAAGCTATATTTCCCCCTTTCGAGCAAAAAAGCGGGATATCCGTCAAACGTAATTCGACATCATCTCCACTATTATACAATATTTTGCACAAAGTGAAACAGGGACCTGCAAAAAGGTGAATTTTTTGTCCCTTTTTGCGGTCCCTGTTTCGTATGAAACTATAGCTTACTGCTTATTCTGCGTCTTCTTCTTCTTCGTCTAAGAAAGTGTTTAACATTTCTTCGATCATGTCCCACTCTTCTTCCGTTTCAATCGGCTTTAATTCGCCTTCTTGTCCTTCGTCTCCCGGAAGGAAAGCAGAAGCGTGAATTTCGATTTCTTCTTCGTCGTTCTCATCTGCTCCCAGTGGATAGTAAAGGACATATGATTTATTGAATTTATCTGATTCAAACGTGAAAAGAACCTCGCATAATTGTTCATTTCCTTGTTCGTCAACTACTGTTATTTGTTTTTCTCCGTGTTCCATGAACATTCACCTCATTATTTTTGGCTATCAAGATATCCTTGAAGGATCATCATCGCAGCCATTTTATCAATTACCTTCTTACGTTTCTTCCTACTTACATCGGCTTCTAAAAGGACTCGTTCCGCAGCCATCGTACTCAGTCGTTCATCCCAGTATTTAACGGGAAGGGATAACTCTTGCTGAATTAAATCCCCATAAGCTTTAGACGCTTCTCCCCGGGGACCAATTGAGTTGTTCATGTTTTTAGGCAATCCGACTACAACTGTATCCACCTGGTACTCTTCGGCAAGTTCCTTTAATCTGTCGATCCGGAACACACCTTGATCTTCGTCAATCTTAATCGTTTCAATTCCTTGAGCGGTCCAACCAAGCTCATCGCTAATTGCGACTCCCACTGTTTTAGAGCCGACGTCTAAACCCATTACACGCATGTATTATCCCTCTTTGTGCTGTTTCAAATACGATTTGACTAATTCTTCGATGATCTCATCACGTTCTAAACGGCGGATGATATTTCTGGCGTCTTGATGTCTGGGAATGTAAGCAGGATCTCCAGATAATAAGTACCCTACGATTTGATTGATCGGGTTGTACCCTTTTTCTTGAAGAGCATCATGAACCTGCAGGAGAACTTCCCTCACGTCATGTTCGAACGGCTCCTCTGAAAAATCAAACCGCATCGTTTTGTCAAAAGAACTCATTTTTAGCACCTCTCTTTAGGCTTGTCTTTTTGACAACCGAATTGTTAATCGTTACCTACATTGTACACCACTTTCACAAGGAGTTAAATGGATTTGACCCATTCTTCTACAATTTGCAGTGCTTCTTCAACTTTTTCCGGGTGTTTACCACCAGCTTGAGCCATGTCCGGACGGCCACCGCCTCCTCCACCACAGCGTGAAGCTACTTCTTTAACAAGTTTTCCAGCATGATATCCTTTTTCGACTAAGTCCTTCGTAACTCCTGCAATGATCGTAACTTTATCGTCCCCAGTTGTTGCCAATACAATCACCCCGGAGCCCATTTTCAGTTTAAGATCATCCATCATTGTACGCAATCCATTGCTATCTCCAGCAGCCACTTTCGCGGAAAGAACATTCACCCCGTCAATGACTTTGACTTGATCCGTTAAGCTACCTGCTTCTATGTTAGACAACTTTCCGGATAATGATTCATTTTCTCTTTGAAGCTCTTTCATTTCTACTAATAAGGAGTCGACGCGATTGACCACTTCTTTAGGGTTCGCTTTAAGTTTGCCTGCTACTTGCTTCAGTTGAGAAACTTGGTCATTCAGCACTTTATAAGCATTCTCTGCTGTAACAGCTTCAATCCTTCTCGTACCTGCTCCAATCCCGCTTTCAGACAGGATCTTAAATAACCCGATTTCAGACGTGTTCGATACATGACAGCCACCACAAAGTTCTAAGCTATATTCTCCAATCGATACCACGCGAACTTCTTCGCCGTATTTTTCTCCGAATAGAGCCATCGCCCCCATCGCTTTTGCCTCTGATAATGATTTAAGGGCTGTGTTCACTGAAATAGCTTGCCAAACCTTCTCATTGACGATGGTTTCGATTCGTTCAATCTCTTCCTGGGAAACAGAACCGAAATGAGAGAAATCGAATCGCAGACGATCTGGTTCTACTAAAGAACCTGCCTGGTTTACATGATCTCCAAGAACATCTTTCAATGCCTGATGAAGGATGTGAGTAGCTGTGTGATTTTTCTCCACTCTTGTTCTGGACTCACGGGACACTTTAGCCAGCACCTGTGCATGTTGCTCTAACGTACCCTCTTCGACGATGGCAGAGTGAAGGTTTTGGCCATTAGGTGCTTTCTTGACGTTTGTCACCAAAACTTTCACACCCATAGCTTCAATGTACCCTTTATCGCCGATTTGTCCGCCGCTCTCTGCGTAGAAAGGTGTCTGGTCCAGAATGAATTGACATTCCTGTCCTTTATCTACTTTAGGCTGACGCTCATTGTCAACCAGCAGCTCAAGAATAGTAGCAGTCGTTTCTAGAGTGTCATACCCTACGAAGCGACTTTCTACCGTGATGTCACTAAGGACTCCACCCTGCACCTGCATGCTTCCTACATCCTGGCGAGCCGATCTCGCTCTTTCACGCTGGGCTTCCATTTCTTTTTCAAAACCTTCATGGTCCACTGTTAATCCTTCTTCTTCTGCATATTCTTCCGTTAACTCAACCGGGAAGCCGTACGTATCATACAAACGGAAGACATCCTCACCTGGAACGATCTTATTACCTGCAGATTTTTGTACCTTGATGATAGAAGAAAGAATAGCAAGCCCCTCGTTCAATGTTTCGTGGAAGCGATCTTCTTCATTTTTCACTACTTTTTGGATGAATTCCGCTTTTTGTTTCACTTCCGGATAGAAATCCACCATGATTTCAGAAACAACCGGGACCAATTCATACATGAATGGACGGTTGATTTCAATTTGTTTCGCAAATCGAACCGCACGGCGAAGCAGTCTTCTTAATACATAGCCGCGGCCTTCATTGGATGGAAGAGCTCCGTCACCTATGGCAAAGGAAACCGTTCTGATATGATCGGCGATGACCTTGAACGCTACGTCGATGTCACTGTCTGTTCCGTAAGACTTACCAGAAATTTCTTCTGTCGCCTTAATGATCGGAATGAATAAATCGGTATCAAAGTTTGTAGGTACTTCTTGTACGACACATGCCATACGTTCAAGTCCCATACCGGTATCGATATTCTTCTTAGGGAGCGGAGTGTACGTTCCGTCAGGGTTATGATTGAATTGTGAGAACACAAGATTCCATACCTCAAGGTAACGATCATTCTCTCCACCCGGATATAATTCAGGGTCTTCAGGATTGTCCCCATATTCCGGCCCACGATCATAGAAGATTTCTGTATTCGGGCCACTTGGACCTTCCCCGATATCCCAGAAGTTCCCTTCGATGCGAATGATTCGTTCAGCTGGTACGCCAACTTTTTTGTTCCAGATGTCAAATGCTTCGTGATCTTCGGGATGAATGGTAACAGATAGGTATTCAGGATCAAAGCCGACCCATTTTTTATCCGTTAAGAACTCCCAAGCCCATTCAATCGCTTCTACTTTAAAATATTCTCCGATCGAGAAGTTTCCAAGCATTTCGAAAAACGTGTGATGGCGTGCTGTTTTCCCTACGTTTTCAATATCATTTGTACGAATCGACTTTTGGGCATTCACGATCCTAGGATTTTGAGGGATGACACGTCCATCAAAATATTTCTTTAATGTCGCTACCCCACTATTGATCCATAAAAGGGACGGATCCTCATGTGGAACTAATGGTGCACTTGGTTCCACCCCATGCCCTTTTTCCTGAAAGAAATCTAAAAACTTCTGACGAATTTCTGCGCCTGTTAACTTTTTCATGTTAAGCTTCCTCCTTTATATGTATGGTTAAAAAAGAATACAAAAAAGCCCTCATCCCTAAAACAGGGACGAGAGCTGTTTCTCGCGGTACCACCCTGGTTATGAACAAAGAAAGTGCAGGCTTAGGGGTTCGTAATTCCTTGGTTGCCCCCTCACAAAACCTTTTTGCATTTCTATATTGTTCATCCCTCAAAACACCTTAACGCGGATAGACGACAGGCTTTACCTGCACTCAGGATTAGCGTTCGGTTATCCTTCATCTAAAATCCCTTACAGCCTGGGGGATTCCTCTCTGGTAGATGGGCTATAACCTACTCGATCCTTCATTGCTTTCATTTTATGCGAATACTTGTATATGTTGGATTATAGAAATATTCACTGTATTTGTCAATGTTGATTCTTATTTTTTCAGTTAATCTTTCCCTGCTGCATGAATGAAATGGGTTCGTCCGTGTAAAATCGCTACTTTTACCACAGCTAAAAAAGGTACTGCCACAATCATGCCGATCACACCCCCTACTTCACCACCGATGATAAGGGCAGCCATAATAAACAGTGGATGCATATGAAGGCTTTTTCCGACAATGAGGGGCGATAAGATATTCCCCTCCAGGAATTGGAGTATGACGACCATGATGACGACATATATCATCATATTGACGGAAATCGTACTTGCCACAATGGCAGCTGGAACGGCTCCGATAATCGGTCCGAAATAGGGTATTACATTGGTTACTCCAATGATCAATCCAAGGATCAAAGGATACTTCATACCAATGAACCAGAGCGTCAATGCTGAAAGTCCCCCAATGATCAAACAAACTAAAAGCTGTCCCCGGATATAGCCTCCCAGCGATTCATCCACATCCTTTGAGAATGAAATAGCGCTGTCCCTCCATTTTTTAGGGGTAAGCTGCCACAGAAATTTTTTCACTTTCGTAATATCCTTTAATAAATAAAAGGATACGAAGGGAATGATCGCAACAAGCAGCAGGCTGTTCATAAACTTCATGACAGCAGCCAGAACGACTGCTACCAGCCCCGTCAACCAGGCTTCGATCCCGTCGATTCTTTCCTCTAATTGAGATTGGATTCCGTCAGGCCAAGTGGAGGTCTCACTTTGCACATAGTCCAGCCACCTCTGGTACTGTTTTGTAAATAGTGGCGCATTCTCTGATAAATCTTTCAGCTGATGTATGATGATTGGAGTTCCCTTATAGATCGCATATCCTAATCCTCCGAAGAAAAGGATGTAGATGAGCATGATTGCTATTCCCCTATGAATGCCCGCCTCATGGATTTTTTCTACTATTGGATGAAGCAAATAGGCAATGAATCCCCCTATCAAGAAGGGTAGGAGCGAAAAGAACAATACTTCCAAGACCGGATGCCATACAGGTTTTAATAAATAGAGAATATATAGAAATAAAGCAAGAATAAGGGCAATTGAAAGTCGGTACAACCATTTGGCATAGGGTCTCTTTTCCATCCTTAACACCTCCTTCTCTTATATATTGTTCGAAGATAGAAGGGTGTTTTATTCATTCAGGTGTAAACATAAAAAAAGACTGACCCGAAAGTCAGCCTTTTTAGCTGTTAAAAAAGTTTCTTTACTTGTTTACGAATTCGTTTCATTTGTCTTTGGTTCATCATATTGGATCTTTGAGAATAAATGGAAGCAGCGATTCCTGCTCCAAAACCAACGATGGATGCAAATGTTTTGTTCAAGAAAGACACCTCTTCCTAGCTTAATCGGCGTTCTTCCTCATCAAACAAGTCGTCTAAGGAGCTCAGTGATCCATCCTCTTCCACTTGGTGAGTATGAATGACTCCCTTTGACAAGGAAAGCTCTATATAGCAGCCCCAACAATAATATTGGTTGATGCCGATCTTTCCGATATCTTTGCTCTGACAATTTGGACACTTCATCGGTAAGGTTCACCTCTATTACACCAAACCTGGTGTGTATTCCCTACCATCATGACCAATCCGAGCTCGTTTTATACTTGTTCAATGAGAATATCCGCCCAAACGATGTTTGATCACCGTTCTTATATAGTGTGGGATATTTTCTTGAATTCATAAGGAGTAACCTTTTCCAAAGCACCCACCTAAATTTATTTATTCAAATTTCATGATGTTGCCTGCTCACTTACTTCCTTCACATAATCAACCTCAAATCCCAGATCTTCAAGCATTTGGTGATCGGCTGTCCCTTCCTGGCCGGCTGTCGTTAAGTAATCACCAACGAAAATCGAGTTGGCTGGATAAAGTCCCAGCGGCTGTAAACTGCGCAGATTCACTTCCCGTCCCCCTGAAATACGGATCTCTTTTGTCGGGTTGATGAAGCGCATTAAACAAAGGACCTTTAAACAATATCTCGGATCGAGGTCGTTTGTTCCTTCAAGAGGGGTACCATCTATTGCATGTAAAAAGTTCACGGGAATGGAGTCGGCATCCAACACCTTTAAGCTTCGGGACATATCAACCACATCCTGCAATGTCTCTTTCATGCCGACAATGATTCCGGAACAGGGGGAAATCCCTTGTGCTTTCGCTTGTTCGACGGTATTCACCCTGTCTTCATATGTATGGGAAGTGGTGATGTTTTCATGATGGTTCTCTGAAGTATTGATGTTATGGTTATAACGGTCCACGCCTGCTTCTTTTAACCTTTTCGCCTGATCGTCTTTTAGTAAGCCCAAACAAGCACATACTTTTAAGTTATATTGCTCCTTGATTTCCTTTACTGCTGAAACCACATGATCCACTTCACGATTGCTCGGGCCCCTTCCACTCGCCACAATGCAATATGTTCCCACATTTAGCTGATGAGCATTTTGGGCTCCTTTTAGAATGGTCTCTTTATCCACCATGCGATATTTCTCAATCGGAGCATTTGAAACAATGGACTGTGAACAATAGCCGCAGTTTTCAGGGCATAAACCTGATTTCGTATTGATGATCATATTTAATTTCACTTTGTTCCCATAATAATGTTTTCGAATCAGGTAAGCGCTATGCAATAATTCCAGAAGCTCGTCATCCGGACTTTGTAAAATCGATAAAGCCTCTTCATTTGTGATTTCTTCTCCCTCGATCACTCCAAGTGCCAGTTCCTTCCACGTTTTCATGTGAAATTCCTCCCCCTTTTATGCCGCTCTTTTTATATTCTTAAATGTACTCTTTGATAAGACCGATTTCTCCAGGCGATGAGCCATAATTCCTGCACACACGGCTAATATGATATCCTTCGGTAGAGGGACCACCATCCAGGCCCATGCAAGCTTATATGTAAACCCTTCAGGAGCTGCAGCCCAAAGTTTGTACGCTGCATACATCCAGTTCGTACCGACCACATAATTGACCGCCATCCCGACTAGTGCCGCGAAAATGTATACCTTGACTCCTTTATGTTTTTCTACGATTTTACCTGTAATGTAAGCTGTGAAAATAAATGATACGATGAATCCGAATGTCGGACTCACAATAGAAGATAACCCTGCTCCAAATCGTGCAAATACAGGAACACCCACGAGTCCCACCAGTGCGTACACTGTCATGGAAATCGCCCCGACCCTGCTGCCAAGGATCGCTCCTGCTAAAATGGCGAAGAATGTTTGTAACGTAATGGGAACACCGCCCACTACCATAAAAGGCACGAATGTCGTGATGTTGGCACCAATCGCCATAAGTGCAACAAACATCCCTGCCAGTGTAAGATCGATTGTCCTTAATTTTCTGTTCATCTGTCTTCCCCCATCTGTCTTTTTTCTACAAGATAAGGATATCGCTTTCAATAAATATATGTCAACTTTAATTTACTTTAAGTTGACATTAATCGTTATCAATAGGCTCCTTTCGCAAAGATTGTTGATCTGGCACAACCGTACTTCCGCAGGAGTCAACGCAGTTCCCCTCACCATCTTTAAGAAAATCTCGTGACAGAGCTTAAAAGTGACAAAAACAACCTTTAGAAAACAGAATTTCAGTACACATTAGAAGATCGACTACAGCTCTTCACTAGAGGTTATTTACCGCGGAGCAAAAAAGATTATCAACACAAAAGAGTGTTTTTCGAACTATTTTTTTGTCATTCAAGGAAAAGATATAGCTAATCATGCAGTTAACATTTGCTACCAAATATAGACCAAATGAATTGTCTGACCCATTTGAAAGTTAGTTTAATGCTTGTCCTAATTATGAGTTAACACACATTTTTTGTACTCTTTCGTAGATAATTTGTTTATCTATACATATAAGCAGAGACAAGGTAGTAGCACAGAGTGGATTGCAGCGGAAGGCACTTGTCTCCTGCGGGAAATAGAGGAAGGGTCGAGACCCCGCAGGGCAAAGCCCGAGGAGGCTTGACTTCCTCCCCGCGGAAAGCAAGTGCCTGTAGCGGAAAGGAACGGTCCTCGTTATGTTCCCACATTCATCTAGAACACAAATTCACTTATTTGAAAGATGTGCAAAACCAGTGGGCGAGACAGTAAACCAATAGAAAAAGGTCAACGAATGAATGGTTTCTGCAGGAGAAATATTCATTCGTTGACCTTATGCTTTCATGAAATCATAGGGGCTGATGCCTTCCATTCCAATCATTGGATCCTCATTCAATAGGATTTCTTCAATGGGTAAGCCTTCTTCAGGAGAGACTGCCGTGTTCTCTTCAGCAGCAGTTAAACCTTTCAGTTTTTCGCTTAGGGTGGTTTTGCGGAGAAAATCATCTTCTCTCTCCACTCCAAGGGTAAAAGCATCAAGCTCTCCACAAAGAATGAGGAATTGCTTGCTCCTGGTGATGGCAGTGTATAGAAGATTTCTTCTCAGCATGCGATAATAGCTTTTCACGACAGGTAAAATCACAATGGGAAACTCACTTCCTTGTGACTTATGGATCGAGCAGCAATATGCATGGGTAATTTGCATGAGATCTTGCCTCGTATAGGTGACCTCATTTCCTTCATATGAAACAATGATCATATCTTGCTTCTCGGTGTTTTCCTTTGCATAAAAAATCGAGACGATTTCACCGATATCTCCGTTGAAAACATTGCTTTCAGGCTGATTGACCAGCTGAAGCACCTTATCCCCAATACGATATTTCACATCTCCAAAAGCGATTTCTTTCCGGGTACCGTCATTGCTATTGAAGATTTCCTGAAGTAGTTCATTCAATCGATCGATACCTGCAGGGCCTCGATACATAGGAGCAAGGACCTGGATATCCTTTGGGGAGTACCCTTTTTTCTTCGCGTTCTCAACGATTTTTTGAACGACTTCGGATATTTGATTGGTTCTGCATGGGAAGAAGGATCGATCCTTTTGCTGTTTGGTCAGATCTTTAGGAACCTGTCCCCTTTTCATATAGTGAGCAAGCTCAATAATGGAAGAGCCCTCTTCCTGTCTATAAATATCCGTTAACCTGACTGTTGGCACCACTTCCGACTTCAATAGGTCCTTTAGTACCTGGCCGGGACCGACAGACGGCAATTGATCTTCATCCCCGACAAATATCACTTGAATATCCTCAGGCAGGGCCTTCAATAATTGATGGGCAAGCCATGTGTCAACCATGGACACTTCATCCACAATTAACAACTTTCCTTCAATCGCCCGTTCTTCATCAGTCTGAAACCCTTCTTGACCGTTCCAACCTAAAAGACGGTGAATCGTCATGGCAGGGAGGCCCGTGGATTCTGTCATTCGCTTTGCCGCTCGACCAGTCGGGGCTGTCAGTAAGACAGGAAAGGGTTCATCTTTGTAATCCTTGGGATCCAAGGAGCAGCCATGAAGATCAGCAAACAGCTCGACAATCCCCTGAATGACGGTCGTCTTACCGGTACCGGGTCCTCCGGTCAACAGGAGCATGGGAGACATTAACGCTGTTTCGATGGCTTCTTTTTGGGAAGGTGCGTATTGTACCCCCAGCCGGTCCTCGAGTGCTCCAAGTGACAGAAGAAATTCGGATTGAGGGAATTGGTCTTTGTATTGGGTTTGAGACATAATCTTTTCAATGTTTGTCACGATCCCTTTTTCAGAGAAGTAAAGAGAAGGAACATACACTTTTGTGCCTTCTCCAATGACTTTACCCTCTTCCTCCAAGGAAACCAGTTGACTGGATATTTCAGTGTAATCGACCTTTTCGGGCTGACTTTTCTCAAGGAGCTCCTTCACCGTTACAATGAGCTCTTCTGCTTCGAGATACACATGTCCCTGCTTCACACATGTTTGCTCAAGGGTGTATAAACAGCCTGCTTTGATCCGGTCAGGATGACTGCCTGTCAAACCGATCTTAGACCCGATCTCATCGGCCCGGGTAAAGCCGATTCCTTCAATATCTTCCACTAACTTATAGGGATTACTTTGAATGATTTCGAGTGCCTGCTCTTTATAAGCTTGATAGACCTTCATGGAAATTTGGGGTCCAAACCCCAGATCATTCAGCATGATCATGACCCGCTCCAAGCCTTGATGCTCGGAAAGCGTATCATAAATACTTTTCGCCTTTTCCTTTGGAAGCTTTGGAATTTCATCCAGGAGGCTTGGATTTTCGAGTATTTTGGTGATGGCATTTTCCCCGATGTGCTCCACGATCTTCTCAGCTGTTTTCTTCCCGATTCCTTTAAATAAATCACTTGATAAATAATGGACGACACCTTGTGTGGTTTGTGGGATTTCTTTCTTGAAATGCTTCGCATGAAACTGCATGCCAAACTTTGGGTGCTCTTGAAACCTCCCGTAAAACACATAGGTCTCATCTTCATGTATCTTGGGAAAATTCCCGGTTACGACTGCTTCTTTGTCCTCATAAGAATCATTCGTTTCGTCCACCCGGATCCGGACCACGGTATAAAGATTTTCCTCATTATGAAAAATGGTGACAAGGTGCCTTCCTTTTATATAGATTTCTTCCTCACCAAACAGCTTTAAAGAATCTTGCTGGCTCAAATCAGTGAACCCCCTAACTATTCACTTTGTTCATTTTTTAGCTTTTCGATCATCTTGATGCCATAGCCCGCCAGCATATGATCTGGTTGAACTTCGATTGCTTTGTTGAAATACATCAGTGCCGTATCTGCATCATCCTTATGGCCTGCATAGGCAACCCCTAAGTTATAGTAAGCATCTGCATGAGTTGGATCTGCTTCCACTACTTGAGATAATTGCGCAATGGCTTCTTCGTATGCTTCAACCTTCGCTAAGCATAGACCTAACTGGAAGCGCGCCTCTATGTCCTCTTCATTCAGTTCGACACTTCGTTGTAAGTAAGGAAGGGAGAGTTTCGGCTGCTCTAATTGGAACAAACTGACTCCAAGCATAAAATAAACGTCGGCATTTTCCATTCCTTTCGAAACAGCTTTTTCAAACTGATCTTTTGCTTCATCAAAGTTATTTTCATTAAAGTACAGGTTCCCCAGGGAATAGTATGCTGCCCCTGCATTCTCGTCGATCGAGATTGCCCGTTCGAAGAACTTCTTCGCCTTTTCATTGTCTCCAACCGACATTAATACGTTCCCGAAATTAATATATCCGACAGGATCCTTAGGGTTTTCTTCGATGGCTTCTGTAAAAAGCTTCACAGCCTCTTCTACTTTTCCTTCTTGTAATAACTCAATTCCTTTTAAATTCTTATCCAATTCAAACACCTCTATATTGTTATGATTTATGTATGCCAGTTGAGTATTGATATTTATCGTTTCTAGTATAACATAAGGTACTCTCGATATTGATATACATCAATGATGAAAAAAGGACTGAGAGAAGAGAGGTGGTACATCTCTTCTTCTCAGTCCTTTTTTGTGTTCAACCTTAACCTACATACGTAAGTTTCTTTTCGTCTTTATAAATGGTATCAATCGTTCCTCCACCCAGACACTCATCACCATTGTAGAAAACAACCGCTTGTCCTGGTGTGACAGCACGGATAGATTCATCAAAAATGACTTTCACCTTACCATCTTCTAATGGAATAACCGTTACTTTGTTATCATCCTGACGATAACGGAACTTTGCCGTACAGGCGAATTCAGCTGGTATCTCTCCATTTGAGGTCCAGTGGACATCTGTAGCGAGAATGGAATCTGAATAAAGGGCAGGATGCTCAAAGCTTTGACCAACATAGAGCACGTTTCTTTCAAGGTCCTTACCGATGGCAAACCAAGGATCACCGGCTCCACCTATACCCAGTCCATGACGTTGCCCGATCGTATAGTACATCAACCCATCGTGTTTTCCCATTACTTTACCGTCTAATGTTTCCATCGTTCCCGGTTGGGCAGGTAAGTAATTGCTTAAGAAATCTTTGAAGTTGCGTTCACCGATGAAGCAAATCCCCGTACTGTCTTTCTTGGTAGCAGTCGCAAGGCCCGCTTCCTTCGCAATTTCCCTCACCTTTTTCTTGTCGATGCCCCCTAGGGGGAACATCACTTTTTCAAGTTGCTCCTGTCCTAACTGATTGAGGAAGTACGTTTGATCCTTATTGTTGTCGACACCGCGGAGCATCTTATATTCCCCATCACGATATTCCACCTGTGCATAGTGGCCGGTTGCCAGATAATCTGCACCAAGTTTCAGTGCATGATCAAGGAATGCTTTGAACTTAATTTCTTTATTACACATCACATCCGGGTTTGGTGTTCTTCCCGCTTTATATTCATCCAGGAAATACGTAAACACTTTATCCCAGTATTGTTTTTCAAAATTCACAGCGTAGTAAGGAATACCAATTTGGTTACATACCCGAATCACATCGTTGTAATCTTCTGTTGCGGTACAAACCCCATTTTCATCAGTATCATCCCAGTTTTTCATGAAAATCCCGATGACTTCATAGCCTTGTTGCTTTAATAATAATGCGGCCACAGAAGAATCTACTCCACCAGACATCCCAACGACCACTCTCGTATCCTTTGGTTCTTTTTTCACTAACGCCACCTCCTTATTCGTTCATTCGTCCGTTTCAGACGACTTTCTTAAGTTGTTAATCGCTTCACGATCTTTGCGACTTCATGGGCAGTCCAGACAATCTGCTCATCCGTGTTCCCCTGACCAAAGCTGAAGCGGATGGAGTTCCTTGAATTCCCTGACTGTTTGCCAAACATCGCGACCAATACATGTGAAGGCTCTATAGATCCAGCCGTACAAGCAGAACCGCTTGATACAGCAATACCTGACATATCCAAATTCACCAGCATGGACTCTACATCCGTGCCAGGAAAACTTAAGTTTAGCACATGGGGCAATCCATACTCAAGAGATCCGTTCTCCTCAAAATCAATGCCGGCTCCAGCTAACGCTTCTTTCAGTAAAACCTTGAAACGGGAGTACTGTGAATTCTTCTCTTCGATGGATTTTCCAGCAATTTCCACAGCCTTCCCAAGACCCACAATGGCCGGGACGTTTTCTGTTCCTGCGCGACGCTTTCTTTCCTGTTCTCCCCCATATAATCCAGGCTGAACATCCACGTTTTTGTGTGAATAAAGAAACCCAATTCCTTTAGGACCATTTATTTTATGACCCGAAACCGAAAGCAAATCGATTCCAAGCTCCTTCACGTCAATGTGTGTTAAGCCAAACGCTTGTACAGCATCAGTATGAAAATAAGCTTGATGATTTTGTAGAAGCTTTCCAATCTCTTTAATCGGCTGGATCGTTCCTACCTCATTATTACCAAACATAATCGTAACAAGTATGGTATCGTCCCGAAGTTCCCTTTGCAGTTCCTCCACCGATATCCTGCCCGTACGATCCACTGACAGATAAGTCACCTCAAACCCTTTGGATTCAAGAAATTCACACGCATGTAAAACAGCATGATGCTCTGTTTGTGTGGTAATGATATGATTCCCTTTTCCTTTATTCGCCTCGGCAGAACCGATAATAGCTAAATTATCCGCTTCCGTTCCACCGCTTGTAAAAATGATGTCATTGTAATCTGCATGAATACTTTGAGCGATGATGGTACGTGCACGGTCGACAAGATGACGTGATGCACGCCCAAAAGAATGAATGCTCGATGGATTACCAAAGGACTCCTTCATCACTGAAGTCATTTCTTCAATTACTTCAGGATGCATGGGAGACGTTGCAGCATGATCCAGGTACACTCTTTCCATTTTTCGTTACCTCCTAGATATAGAACATGTACGCATCGGATTCACCGTCATCTGAATGACTGGCTAAATCTTCGATCGTTGTGTTATCGAGTACTTCTTTAACGGCATCCCTAATTCGAATCCATAGCTCACGTTTTGCCGGTTCTTCATCTTCAATTCCTTCTACAGGACTAATGGGCCCTTCAAGGATCCGGATAATATCTCCCGCTGTGATTTCAGATGGTTCATGTCCCAAAACATAACCACCGTATGCCCCCCGGATACTTCTAACAAGACCGCCATTACGCAGTGGGGCGACCAGTTGCTCCAGATAATGTTCCGACAGCTCATGCTGCTGTGCGATCGTTTTCAGTGAAGTCGGCCCTTCACCATGGCGTTTTGCTAATTCGATCATAATCGTTAAACCGTATCGGCCTTTAGTTGATATCTTCATGTCCAGCACCTCTACTATATTTAATAACGTCACGTTCAGACGTATTTTTCTTCTGTATTGACTTTTGTTATTATAGCATATCCGTCCTCTCACTGTGAAAGGGGCGGCTTCATTCACTTTTCCCACCCCTTTCCTAAAGCCACAATATTTCCTTATGAGAACCTCCTATGATAAAGTGAATTTAACTAGAACGTCAGTTTGGAGAGATGTTTCATGTCGATTAAACCACTTGCCTTTAAGATGAGACCGAGGACCATTGATGAGATCATCGGGCAGCAGCATTTAGTTGGAGAAGGCAAAATCATAGACAGGATGGTAAAAGCAAAGCAGCTGTCATCCATGATATTATACGGTCCACCGGGAATTGGAAAAACGTCCATCGCGAGCGCCATTGCCGGAAGTACGAAATACCGGTTTAAAACTCTGAATGCCGTAACCAATAATAAAAAAGATATTCAAATCGTAGCCGAAGAAGCCAAAATGTCCGGGAAAGTGATCCTTCTTTTGGATGAGGTGCATCGCCTGGATAAAGGAAAGCAGGATTTTCTCCTTCCTTATTTAGAGAACGGGATGATCACATTGATCGGGGCAACGACGAGCAACCCCTACCACGCCATTAATCCAGCGATCAGAAGCAGATGCCAAATTTTTGAGCTAAAGCCACTTACGATCGATGAAATGAAAATCGCCTTGCATCGAGCCATAAAGGATGAAGAACGTGGATTAGGTGGATATTCACTCGATGTAACCTCTGATGCCATTGAACATTTTGCAAGCAGCAGCTTTGGAGATGTGAGGAGTTCGTTGAACGCATTGGAACTGGCTGTCTTGTCCACTTCACCGAATGAGGACGGTGTGATTTCTATTGATGTCAATATCGCGGAAGAGTGCCTGCAAAAGAAAAGCTTTTCTCACGATAAAGACGGTGACGCCCATTATGATGTCGTAAGCGCGTTTCAGAAATCAATTCGGGGAAGTGATGTGAATGCAGCTCTACATTATTTAGGCAGACTCGTTGAAGCCGGGGATCTACCGAGCATCGCCCGCAGACTATTGGTGATTGCCTATGAAGATATCGGCCTTGCCAACCCCCAAGCGGGACCAAGAACATTGGCGGCAGTCGAAACAGCTGAGAAAATCGGGTTCCCAGAAGCGAGAATTCCGTTAGCCAATGCGATCATCGAGCTTTGTCTCTCACCTAAATCGAACTCGGCGATCACAGCCATCGACCTTGCACTCGGTGATATCCGCAAAGGAAAAAGCGGCGAGGTTCCGGATCACCTGAAGGATGCTCATTATCAAGGAGCCAAGGAACTGGGAAGAGGCATCGAGTACAAGTACCCACACAGCTATGAATCGGGATGGGTACCACAAACCTATTTACCAGATAAACTTAAGAATGCTCAATACTATACCCCTAAATCGACAGGGAAATTCGAACAGGCGATTGCTCAGGTGTATGAGAAAATTAATAAACAGATGAAATAACAAAAGCGGAGGCGGCTTGTTCAGAGGGGACAAGCATAAGGCGAACCTGCCGGAAAGGCGTTCTTTGCCTTTTTGGCAGGTTTGACTTATGACCTCGAGCCTCTAGCTGTCGGAGCTGGATGAAACAAACGGAGGCAGTTTTGACGTTTGATGCGGCACTTCCGGGATTTGTTACGCCAAATTGTGACTCTCACTTTAAAAACTCCCAACTAGCTGGGAGTTTTTTTAACATGTCAATGCCATATCTCTCCACACCATCATACATTAGTAAAAAGGCCTGGAGGTGTATGGATTGATTATCATTGAAAACGGATTGTCAAGTAAAGGGTTAACAAATCTGTCACCTGTAGAAGAAAGCATCGTAAAAGCGCTGGAAAGCAGTCCTACGGAGTATCGTTACCGTAACTTAGGTGAGCTCCGATTTGAGTTGAAGATGCGGGAACGATTCATTGTCAATGCAAGGAGCATGGATGAAGGTGACGCCAAATTCGCTGCTTTTGAACACTCTTATTTTAACTCTGCTTATTGGATCAAGACCCCATACGGATATAGACTTCGCGACTCGAAGCTTCCATCAGAGGCCATTGAAGATATTTTCACAAATAGCTCTGCCTATAGCTTCGAATGCGTCACCAGCATTGTCCTCATATACTATAAATCCATCCTTGATATGATCAGGACTTCTTATTTCAACCAGCTGTTTTCCCCCCTTTTAGTGTGGGGTCACAATTATGACGATGATATGAGCATGGTCACCTATGAAGGAGTGGACTATATTCCAGGGGATGTATACTACTTCTCTAATCCAGACTATGACGATCCTATATGGATGGGGGAAAATTCAGTGTTTTTAGAAGAGGATCAGTATTTTGGTCACGGAGTCGGAATCATGACTCATGATGAAATGATAGAAGCTTTGAATACTCTTCGAAAAAAAAATGCCACCGAACCAGCCTTTCTCCTTCAACAAGTCACACGTTTGAAGTTCGCAGATTTATACCGGTATGCATAAAAGTGACGAACTCTGATGAGTCCGTCACTTTTTGTTTTCTATTTAGTTGTCCAGCTACGGCGGCTTGGCCCTCGAGGTCATAAGTCAAACCACCTATAAAGGCAAAGTGCGCCTTTCCAGGTGGTTCGTCTTATGCTTGTCGGGCCAGACCAAGCCGCCTCCGCTTTTCTATGCCGCCACATCTCTTTTGTTAAAGACGATGAAGGCCAGCAGTTGGAAGATGATGAAGTAGATGATGAGCATGGTGATGGAGAAGCCCATTGTCATGCCGTCCACTAGCGTTGGTGTGAAACCTGTGTATTGAGTCAGATCCGTGTTTGCGAACAGACTGAATTTTGCCCAGTCGAATCGAAGAGCGAGCAGGCTTGTAGCATTCGCTCCCACAAACAATAGAAACAAGGAGATCCCGATAGCCAGTGAGCTGCTTCTGAACACAGTTGAAATCATGAAGGCCATTGTAGCCATCATCACGACATCAATGGTTTTCAATAAGTAGGTTTTGATCAAGTACCCCACAATGTTCTGTTCGACTACCTTCCCATCCACATACGCCAGGTGGGTGGACTGATCTGTTCCACCAAATAATAATAGCCCGATCAGGAACGATACGACGAATAAAATAAGTAGCATGCTCATTCCGTATAAGATGACGGTGAAATACTTCGATAGAAGGATCTTTGTTCTTGAGATGGGACGAATGAGCAAAAGCTTGATCGTACCCCAGCTGAACTCACTTGCGACAATTCCCGCTGCCACAATGATGGCAAACAGGCCGACTACAAGTACGGAAAAGGCATTCGTTTCTACAAACGTCCAAACCGTTTCTTTCACTTTCGGTTGAATGTCATTTTCAATACGATATTCATTTAGTGCTATTCTTCGTTCTGTGTCTTTCTCTATGAACTTGTTCATATTTGGATTTTCCGACAACATTTGTTTATCTGCTTCTACTTGTGCTGTGAGTTCCTGCTTCCAGTTTTCCGATTCCTTTGCTTTCCCGTCATCATACTTCGTAAAAGCGGCCGTCACTCCAATAATCAGAATAAGCAATCCGAGCATGACATATGTTCCGACCCGTTTAAATATTTTTGTCCATTCATTTCTAATGAGACTAAGCATGCACGACCTCTCCTTTTTCATTCGTGATTTCTAAGAACCTGTCTTCCAGTGTCTTGGCAATTGGCATGACACTAAAGATTTGAACATCCGCATCCACAAGTGCCCGAATGACATTCGGTACTTGTTCCTTCGTTAAAGCGACCTGTACTTCCGAACCCTTCGTTTCATATTTGATTCCCGGATCGAACTTCATGAGTACAGCTTTGATCTTTTCTGCATCATTCACCTCAAAATGGTAGACCTGTTCGGAACCTTCAATGAAATCACGTACCTGCTGTACATCCACAAGCTTTCCGGATTGGATGATCCCAATTCGATCACACATCATTTCCATTTCAGATAATAAGTGACTTGATACGATGACCGCCATACCCTCTTCCTGGGCAAGCTTTCTGATATACGCACGAATTTCGCGGATACCGGCAGGATCCAAACCATTTGTAGGCTCATCGAGTATGAGGAGCTTCGGTTTATGGAGCAGGCATTGCGCCAGACCCAAGCGCTGTCTCATTCCAAGGGAGTAGGTTTTCACTTTATCATTGATGCGGTCTGTTAATCCGACCAGTTCGATGACTTCCTTCATTCTTTCTTCGGTGATTCCACTTTGCATGCGGGCAAAATGCTTTAAGTTCTGATATCCCGACATGAACTTATAGAGCTCTGGGTTTTCAACGATGGCACCAACATCCTTTATGGCACCTTCGAAATCTTTTTTGATACTTTTCCCCGAAATCAGGACGTCTCCTTTTGAAATATTCATCAGTCCCACTATCATTCGGATCGTCGTCGTTTTTCCTGCTCCATTCGGTCCCAGAAAACCGAATACTTCCCCTTCATACACGTCAAAGGATAAATTATCGATAATGGTCTTGCCTTTAATGACTTTTGAGACATCCTGTAATTGCACAACCGTCTTCATTACTTCATCTTCCCTTCTTTTTTCGTTGTTTGTTTCAACCACTGCAGGACAGACAATCCTTCTATTTCTCTAAGCTCCTCTACCTGACAGTGCCCTTTCATTTCACCATCATGGATGATATACGCTTCATCCAGGATCCCTTCAATCTCATCGATTTCATGGGTTGCAATGATCACGGTTTGATTTCCGAAATCGATATAAGATAGTAGACCTTTGACAATGGAGTCCCTTACCATGGGATCCAATCCTGAAAATGGTTCATCCAGGAGCAGGACCTCCGTATTTCGGGACAGGGCAAGAACAAGCTTCAGTCTGCCACGATTCCCTTTTGATAAATGCTTGATTTTTTTCTTACTGTCCAGTTCCATGAATCCCACTAGCTCATGTGCACGCTGTATATCAAAGTCGGCGAACTGAGAGGCGTAAAACCGGATCATCCCATCAACGGTAAATGCTTCATAAAACATATCCAGCTCTGTTAAATAAGCCACTTCACTGGCTCGTTTCCGGGTAATCGGCTTCCCGTTCATGGTCACTGAACCTGCATTCGGAAGAACTAATCCCGCAATCATCTTTAAAGTGGTCGATTTCCCGCTGCCATTTGGACCGAGCAGACCATAAATCTTTCCCTTTTCGAAGTGAAAAGACGTATTCTTCAAGGCCGATTCATTACCATATTTTTTGGTCACAGCTTCAAATTTTACAACCAATCCTATTCCCCCCCTCTTTGGGCAAGATATCTCTCGACGCCTTTTATCATTTGCTCTTTTGTTAACCCCAGTTCTTTCATGTTCTTAATGAACAACTCGATTACTTCCTCTTGAACCTTTTCATTCAACACGTAAAGAACCTCTTTCTTTTCCGTGACAAATGTCCCTTGCCCTCTCCTCGTCTCCACAATGTCCATCCTCTCTAATTCGCTATACGTACGCTGAATGGTATTTGGATTCACCCCGGATTGAACGGCCATTTCCCGGACAGAAGGCAGTTTGTCCCCGGGAGATAACTCTTTTCTTACAATCTCCCGTATGATTCGATCAGCTATTTGGAGGTATATCGGCTTGGAAGCTGTATATTCTTCTGTCATGACCTACACCTCAACCTTACGATCTAATAGCCAGCAGGAAATGATAAATACGATCATCATGACCATTCCTTCAAATACAAACGGCAGCAAGGGCAGCGGGATCATTTCAGGGTCAAAACCGGCAGTCGCCTCATTAGAACCAACCGAGAAAAAGACGCCCGAACTCACTTCAACTGTAAAAGTATCGAAGAGTAATCTTTCCACCCATTCAATGCTCATAAGAAAGGCGACAACACTTTGATACACAATGATAAAACCAGCTACAAAGATCCATCGTACACTCTTGATGGATGGGTACTTTGAAAGTGAGTGGTAGAAAGTCCACAAGAAAATCGTCCATCCGGAAAAATATAGGCCAACTACTGTTACTCCTAAATTAAATAGGATACCTTCTTTGATTGGCCAATAGGAAAAAATAGAGTCTTCAGGGAAGACTGCCATGGTGATCACACCTAAAAGATCCACTAATAGAAGGGAGACCGTAGAGTATATAAAGGCAATGATCAGTTTCGGCAACAAAAGCATAAATCCACTATACGGACTATGGAGCCAAAGCTGCGTCTTTCCTTCTAATCGAAGCATGGAGAAGACAATACCCGGCAGAAACGCAAAGTGAAACACACCGATCATGATAATAAATATTTGAACGATTATAGGCTCGTTGACGAAGTTCCCGATCACCATTCCGATGATGTATATCAGAAAAATAATGGCAATCCAGCCATAGAACCAAACCTTGGAGGTTTTGAAGTCTTTCCAAAGAAGACCTTTAAAAGCGTTCATACTTGCACTCCTTCATAACGTGTTTTAGTGTTCTAGTTAGATAGTACACTATGACACATTATACCGTCAATACCTTTTTTACCTAATTAATGGAATTAGTTTTCATGAATATGTACAGCGAGCTGGATAGAGAATTCACCATGCTGTATACAGCATAGAAAAAGGACTGAATCCGAAAGTGGATTCAGTCCTTTTCATTGCACGGCCTTTATTTGTCTTTTACTCTTTTGATTTCAATATGCTTTAACAGCTCATTCATCACATGACTGGCTGCAACAAGACCTGCAACCGATGGGACAAATGCGTTTGAAGATGGAGGAAGCTGCGCTTTACGAATCTTCGCATCATCGTTCCCTACTTCTTTTCTGATTTCTTCACGGATGACGATGGGACTCTCATCAGAGAAAACAACAGTCACGCCTTTTTTAATGCCTTCTTTTTTCAGGCGTGTCCGGATCACCTTTGCGATTGGATCCGTATGAGTCTTGCTGATATCCGCAATTTTGAAACGTGTCGGATCGGTTTTATTCGCCGCTCCCATGCTTGCGATCAATGGAATATCGCGTTTTAGACATTCTTTCATTAAATGTATTTTGTACGAGATCGTATCAGAAGCATCTATGACGTAATCCAATCCTTGATTAAAGAATTCTTCGTAGGTTTCTTCCGTGTAGAACATCTTTAAGGCAATGACTTCACAGTCCGGATTAATATCCTTGATGCGGTCCCTCATCAGATCGACTTTCGGCTGACCTACCGTAGAAAGCAATGCATGAACTTGACGATTTACGTTTGTAATATCCACATCATCTTTATCCACTAACACAAGACGGCCTACACCTGATCTGGCTAAAGCTTCGGCTGCAAAGGATCCCACTCCCCCGATTCCAAGTACTGCCACCGTACTATTCTTAAGGGTTTGAAGACCTTCCTTACCGATCGCTAGTTCATTTCGTGAAAACTGGTGTAGCAAAATAATCAACTCCATTATAAGTATTCAACTAGGTTTATACTGAATTAGAATAAAGGATACAGGAACGAAAATCAATATGAAATGTTGCCCTTCCCTTCTTGTTTACCCTATTAAGAGAAACTTTAGCCTCAACAAAAAAAAGCCAGGCCATTTTCAGCCTGACTCTTCATTCTATGGGATCTTCATTAAAAATCATGTTTGGACGAGTCCCAATCGTGCCGTCGCCATCATTTCCTTCGTTTTGAACCCGCTCTCGGCAGGTGGGTGCTTTATTCCACTATTTGTTAGTCCTCGGCATGAGGCATGAACGCCTAGTAGAAACGTCAAGCTCCCGAAGTTTGAAGTGTTCGGTCAAAACTGTTAGGTAAAAACGTCGCACACATCAGGACTCGTTTGTGATTGTTTAAATAATATCATATCACCTTGATGATTTCAACGAATGCCCCCCCGGAACTTATTTACATTATTCTACATCCAGCGACAAGGATAACTCTTTTAATTGAGCTTCACTCACTTCACCAGGAGCATCCGTCAAGACACAGCTTGCACTTGCCGTTTTAGGGAACGCAATGGTATCACGGAGATTTGTGCGTCCTGCAAGGAGCATCACTAAACGGTCCAGACCAAGGGCGATTCCGCCATGTGGAGGTGTTCCATATTCAAAGGCTTCCAATAGGAACCCAAACTGCTTTTCTGCTTCTTCTTTTGAGAAACCAAGTACTTTAAACATCTTTTCTTGAATATCACGCTCATAAATCCGAAGGGATCCCCCTCCAAGTTCGTACCCATTCAATACAAGGTCATAGGCTTCGGCACGGACAGAAGAAGGATCCGTCTCGAAACGTTCCAGGTCTTCTCTCACCGGCATTGTGAATGGATGGTGGGCAGCATAATAACGATTCTCGCCTTCATCAAATTCAAACAACGGCCAGTCGGTCACCCACAAGAAATTGAACTTTGTTTCATCGATCAGTTTCAACTCTTTTCCTAACTTCAACCGAAGAGCACCAAGGGCATCTGCCACTACTGATTTTTTATCCGCCACGAAAAGCAATAAGTCTCCCGATTCTGCATTTGCTGAAGCAGAGATTTGCGAAGCATCCTCTTCTGTTACAAATTTGGAAATAGGTCCTTTTAAGCCTTCTTCTTCTACCTTTAACCAGGCAAGTCCTTTTGCACCGTAACGGGAAACAAATTCTGTTAACCCATCGATGTCTTTACGGGAATACTGGGAAGCACCGCCTTTTACGTTGATCAGTTTCACCTGACCACCGCTTGCTACTGCGCCTGCGAATACCTTAAATCCGGACTCCTTCACGATTTCCGATACATCGATCAGTTCCATTCCAAAACGCGTATCCGGTTTGTCCGAGCCGTATCGACTCATGGCATCATCATACGTCATTCTTTGGAATGGTAATTGAACATTGTGATCCTTCACATCGTTCATCAGTTTCTTCATCATATCTTCTACAAGGGTAATGATTTGTTCTGTATCCATGAAACTCATTTCCATATCAATCTGAGTGAATTCGGGCTGACGATCTGCTCGAAGATCTTCGTCACGGAAACAGCGGGCAATTTGGTAATAACGGTCGAAGCCGGATACCATGAGCAATTGTTTGAAGATTTGCGGTGATTGTGGCAGCGCGTAGAATTCACCTTGATGAACACGGCTTGGCACTAAGTAATCACGGGCACCTTCAGGCGTACTCTTTGTTAAAATCGGTGTTTCCACATCCAGGAATCCGTTTTTGTTTAAGAAGGTACGGAAGGATGTCGTCACATTATGACGCATTCTCAACGTTTCCATCATCGCTGGGCGGCGAAGGTCTACGTAACGATATTTCAAGCGGACATCTTCCGACACTTCCATTTGATCATCAACCATGAAAGGAGGGGTCTTCGCTTCATTTATGATTTGAACCTCTTCTACATGAATCTCAACTTTCCCCGTTCTCAGGTTAGGGTTGACCGTTCCTTCTCCTCTTGCCACGACAGTACCTGTCACACTCAGTACATACTCATTACGAATTTTCTCCGCAAGGGCGAGGGCTTCTTCTGATAAATCCGGATTAAAGACGACTTGTACGATTCCTTCTCTGTCACGAAGGTCGATGAAGATTAATCCACCCAGATCCCTTCTCTTTTGTACCCAGCCTTTAATCGTAATTTTTTCACCGATGTATGATTCTGTGATATCTCCGCAATACGCTGTTCTTTTCGTCATCATGTTCTCCTCCTTGTCAAAATCAACGGGTTCTATTTACCAAGTTTGCCTTTCACATTCTCTACAAAACGATCAAGACTTACTTCTTCCTGCTCACCAGTAGACATATCTTTCAGGTTGATTTTATTTTCCTGTAATTCGTTGTCACCAATGACGGCTACATATTTCGCTTCATAACGGTCCGCTGCTTTAAATTGACCTTTCACCTTTCGATCAAGGTAATCCTTTTCTGAAGAAATTCCCACCTGTCTTAAATCGTGAAGAAGCTTAACCGCATAATCTTTTGCCTCTTCTCCCAATGAAACGATAAAGCAATCGACGCCCCGCTCGATTGGAAGTTGAACGTTTTCAGCTTCCAGTGCCGAAAGTAATCTTTCGATGCTGAAGGCAAAACCGATTCCTGGAGTTTCCGGACCACCGATCATCTCAACCAATCCATTGTAGCGTCCACCGCCACAAAGGGTCGTGATGGCTCCAAAACCTTCTGCATCACTCATGATTTCAAAGGCTGTGTGATTATAATAATCAAGGCCGCGAACAAGAGTCGGATCGACTACGAATTCAACATCCATCCCGGTTAAGTGGGATTGGACTTTTTCAAAATAGGCTTTAGATTCATCATTTAAGTAATCGAGAATCGATGGCGCCGTAGCCATCAATTCATGGTCACGGTCTTTTTTACAATCGAGAATACGCAATGGATTCTTCTCTAAACGATTTTGACAATCTCCGCAAAATTCATCGATTCTTGGTTTAAAGTGATTGATCAGCGCTTCTCTGTGGGCGTTTCTGCTCCCCGTGTCACCAAGACTGTTAATGACTAACTTTAATTGAGTAAGTCCCAGTTTCTTGTAAATCCCCATCGCTAATGAAATCACTTCTGCATCAATCGCAGGATCTTCACTTCCCAATGCCTCAACCCCGAACTGGACAAATTGACGGTAGCGGCCCGCTTGTGGCCTTTCGTACCTGAACATTGGACCGGAGTAAAAGAGCTTTGTCGGCTGATTTGGATACCCAAACATCTTATTTCCTACAAAGGAACGAACAACAGAAGCGGTTCCTTCAGGTCGGAGCGCCAAGCTTCTGCCTCCGCGATCTTCAAACATATACATTTCTTTTTGAACGATATCCGTCGTATCCCCTACGCCTCTGGTAAACAACTCGCTCGCCTCAAAGACAGGTGTGCGGA
Source organism: Rossellomorea sp. NRS-1567 (assembly GCF_050467885.1). NCBI lineage: Bacteria > Bacillati > Bacillota > Bacilli > Caryophanales > Bacillaceae > Rossellomorea > Rossellomorea sp. NRS-1567. Next base: position 251,141 of record NZ_JBITPL010000001.1, read on the forward strand.
TTTCTTTATACTGATAGGCGTGGCAAAGGTTCTTCGCCACTTCCTCTACATACTGCCATTTTTCTACTTCACCTGGTAGAATGTCCTGTGTACCTCTTGGAATCTGAATGGACAAGTTGATTTCCTCCTTTTATAAAAGCAAATTGATATTTATGTAAATAAAAAAAGCCCTCAGTCCCTTGTATATCATACAAGGGACGAGAGCTGTTATTCCCGTGGTGCCACCCTAATTGAAGTCTATAAGACCTCCACTTAGCCAGTTAACGCCTGGTACGTTCATCTCCTACTAAAGAAACTTTTTCAGAGAGAAACCTCCTGAGTGTTCATTCACTAAGTCACATTGTAGAAACGCTCTCAGCCAAGGCATTTCCTCTCTTTACACGTGGGTGTCAGCTACTATGCTCGATCAACGGTTTTTGTAAATGTTATTTTATTTCTATAATGATACGGATGCCGTTAGTTCATGTCAAGAGGTTAAAGAAAATTTCCTTACGATCTTTCCATTTTCTTTTTCAGCAGCTTAACTTCTTTTAACGATAACCCGAACTCGGAAGCAAGTTCCACATTTAAAGCATCTTTCTCACGTTCTAAAAACTGATGAAAATCCACACCGAACAACTGGTTATCACCGTTTGCATTCATAAACCCTTTTTCACTTGACCTCAATTCCATCATCCTTTCCAAAACAATCCTTAACTCTATCATTTCCAATTACCTATTTTTATTTCGTTTTAGAGGAATTTAATTTTTTTTATCGTATTAAACCCATAAGGGATTTTTTTGATGAATCGTCGAAATTTTGATCAATATCTAAGTGAAGAAATCCGATATTACTATGGGTGTTTGTATTTCAAACAGGAGGTGAAGATGATTAAGAAGATAATAGCATCTATACTGATTGTGCTCATGATCATTCCTTTTCAGCCACTCGAAGCTGATTATGCCCATGCAGAAACCGGCACGGCCACGATCAGTGTTTCGACTCTGAATGTTCGTACGGGGCCAGGACTGAGCTACCCGGTTCTGACGAAGGTACATAGAGGGGAAGAGTACAGTATAGTAGACACACAAAATGATTGGTATAAGGTCAGGACCGATAGTGGAGAGGGCTGGGTAGCCGAATGGTTAGTCTCAGTTGAATCTGCTGCTTCCGATGTTTCTCCAAAACAGGAAGGACGGGTGAACACCGATGGGTTACGTGTCAGAAAAGGGCCTGGCACCTCTGAAGAAGTGGTGACGGTTTTAAACACCGGAGATAGAGTATCCGTTTCCGACGAAGAGGCTGACTGGCTGTTCATCGAATGGGGAAATGGCAGCGGCTGGGTTCATGAGGACTACGTGTCGGAAAACAACACCACTTCTTCCCCATCGAAAAGGAGGGAGAATAAACAAGGGATCATCACCGACAACTCCCTAAATGTTCGAACCTCTCCCTCTCTTCAAAGTTCCGTCCTGGGAGTATTAAATAAGGGAGATCACGTAGAGGTAACAGGAAGTGTCAGCGGGTGGTACGAGATTCAATTTGGCAGTGACAAGGCGTGGGTGAACGATGCATATGTAGAATTCTCTTCGAGGGCCAATGATGAGGAGGCTGCCTCCTCGTCCACAGATCTTGTAGGAATCATTACGGTTCACGGTTTAAATGTCCGTGACGAAACCTCTTTAAACGGGAGCGTCGTTGGAAAGGTTTCAAAAGGGGAGAAATATTCCTTATTAAAAGAAAAAAACAATTGGTATCAGATTAAGCTCTCAAATGGGAAAAAAGGCTGGATTGCCGGTTGGTATGTCCAAAAAACCGTCACTGCCTCCGCCCATGAGAGTGAACCCACTTCAGAAAATGAAAACGTCACAGTCCTTTACAATGGTACCAATATCAGAAGTGAAGCAAATGCCCGGGCAAGCGTCATCGAACGAGGATCAAGTGGTGACACATTCCCCGTTATCAGCAAAAACGGAGATTGGTATGAAATTGAATTAGAAGACGGCAGTGCAGGTTTTGTGGCCGGCTGGGTGGTGTCCATCCGATCCAGTAGCGGGGAAAACACCACTCCTTCACGCAAGCGGAGCGGCGGCTTACAAGATAAAGTCGTGGTGATTGATCCGGGGCACGGAGGCAGAGACAGTGGAACGACCGGAGCAAGCGGGACATTGGAAAAGCTCCTTACCATGAGAACCGGGGAACTCCTTGCCGAAAAGCTAAAGAGCGCTGGAGCCAAAGTGGTCTTAACAAGGAAAAACGATGAATATCTTTCATTACCATCCAGGGTATCATTATCTCATTATTATCAGGCTGATGCCTTTATCAGCCTACATTTTGACAGCATTCTTGATTCCTCTATCGTCGGGCATACTACCTACTATTATCAAGGTCACCAGAAAGAACTGGCCGATGAAATTCATGGAAGCCTGGCAGATCGTTTACCGACGAAAGACCGCGGTGTACGAGTAGGAGATTATCACGTTGTCCGTGAAAACAATCAGCCGGCTGTCCTGTTGGAGCTGGGATTCTTAAGTAATCCGGCAGAGGAAGCCAATGTCAATACACAGTATTTTCAAGACCTGGCGGCAACGGCTATCTATCATGGGTTAGGGGATTATTTTTCCGACTGATGCTGCTGAGAAAACCATTACGATATTAATAAAATAAGAAAAGCTGATCCTAAAATTTGCAGGATCAGCTTTTCTTTATTTGCCTTCTATAATTAACGTCACAGGGCCATCATTTGTTAAATTCACGTCCATCATGGCTCCAAATACACCCGTTTCCACTTTGATACCTTTTTCTTTTAATACCTTATTAAAGTAGTCGTAAACAGACTCTGCGTGATCGGGCTTCGCTGCACCCATGAAGTTTGGCCTTCTTCCCTTACGGCAGTCCCCGTAAAGAGTGAATTGAGAGATGGAGAGTATTTCCCCTTCTACATCCAGTAAAGAATGATTCATCTTCCCCTCTTCGTCTTCAAAAATACGCAGGTTCACTACTTTGTCCGCAACATAACGAGCGTCTTCTTCCGTATCTTCATGGGTAATCGCCACAAGCAATACAGCACCTGAACGAATGGCTCCCTTTACTTCTCCATCAACAGTGACGGAGGCTTCTTTACTTCTTTGCAGTACAACCCTCATAAAGAAATCTCCTTTAGTTCATGATTCTTCTTACAGCATAAATATCTGAAATTTGTTTAATTCTTTCCACGACTTTGTGTAAGTGGGATATATTTTGAATCGAAATGGACATATTGATAGTTGCCACTTTATTTCGGTCGGATTTTCCGCTTACAGCCGATATATTCGTCTTCGTCTCGTTTACCGCCTGAAGCACTTCATTCAAAAGGCCTCTGCGATCGTAACCGGAGATTTCAATATCCACATTGTATTCCTTACGGTCATTTCTATCACTTTCCCATGACACTGGAATGAGACGCTGCTCTACTTCATCGGCCATTACGTTTGTACAGTCGGCACGATGCACAGAAACCCCACGGCCTTTCGTAATAAACCCTACGATCTCATCCCCGGGAACAGGGCTGCAGCAACGGGATAAACGGATAAGAAGATTGTCAATGCCCTCTACCTGGACACCGGCGTCTTTTTTACGCTTGACTGGTTGGGAATTCAATTCCTTCATCGTTTCTTCCAGGTTGTCTTCCTGTTCACGTTTCTTCCGGTCTTTCTCCGTTAAGCGATTGGCGATTTGAGCCGCCGTAATCCCGTTATAGCCAACGGCTGCATACATATCTTCCTCGTTTGAGAAGTTGAATTTCTCAGATACACGTTTAATATTTTCAGGATTCAGGATTTCTTTCACATCGAAATCTTGATTCTTGATTTCTTTTTCTACTAAATCCCGGCCTTTTTCAATATTTTCTTCTCTTCGCTGCTTTTTGAAGAATTGCTTGATCTTATTCTTCGCTTGAGATGTTTGCGCAAGCTTCAGCCAATCCTGACTGGGACCGTAAGAATGCTTGGACGTGAGAATTTCAATGATATCCCCCGTTTTCAACTTATAGTCAAGAGTGACCATCTTACCATTTACCTTGGCACCGATCGTTTTGTTACCGATTTCTGAGTGTATACGATAAGAAAAGTCAATCGGAACGGATCCCGACGGCAGTTCCAGTACATCCCCTTTAGGTGTGAACACAAAGACCATATCAGAGAAGAGATCAATCTTAAGAGACTCCATGAACTCTTCCGCATTGGCAGATTCGTTCTGGAACTCTAATATTTCCCTGAACCAGGAAAGCTTCTTCTCGAAGGAAACCGTTTCGTTCGCTTCTTTTCCTTCTTTATATGCCCAGTGTGCCGCCACACCGTACTCAGCGATTTGGTGCATTTCAAGCGTTCTGATCTGCACTTCAAGAGGATCCCCTTTAGGACCGATGACCGTTGTATGAAGAGATTGATACATATTCGGCTTCGGCATGGCGATATAATCTTTGAACCTGCCAGGCATTGGCTTCCAACACGTATGGACGATTCCCAAAACGGCATAGCAATCCTTGATGCTATCTACTACTACACGCACTGCCAATAGGTCATATATTTCATTAAACTGCTTGTTTTGAAGAGCCATCTTGCGATAAATGCTGTAAATATGCTTGGGACGGCCGGAGATTTCCGCTGTGATTTTCACGTCGCCTAACTTATCTTTCACCTCATTGACAACGTCCTCTAAATACTCCTCACGCTCGGCACGCTTTTTCTTCATCAAGTTGACAATACGATAATACTGTTGAGGATTTAAATATCGGAGCGACGTATCCTCTAATTCCCACTTAATCTTCGAAATCCCTAAACGATGTGCCAAAGGAGCAAAGATTTCCAGTGTTTCATTTGCAATTCTTCGCTGCTTCTCCTGTGGCAAATGTTTCAACGTTCTCATATTATGCAGACGGTCTGCCAATTTAATCAGAATGACACGGATATCCTGAGCCATCGTCACAAACATTTTCCGGTGATTTTCAGCCTGCTGCTCTTCCTGTGACTTGTATTTAATCTTTCCAAGCTTTGTGACCCCATCTACAAGCATGGCCACTTCGGCATTGAATGCTTCCTCAATTTCCCCAAGAGAAACGCCCGTATCCTCCACTACATCATGAAGAAAACCGGCAGCGACGGTTGCCGGATCCATTTCCAGATCCGCTAGTATTCCCGCTACCTGGATGGGATGAATGATATAGGGTTCACCAGACTTACGGTACTGTTCACTATGGGCATCCCTTGCATACTCATAGGCTTTCTGGACCATCCCTACATGCTCATCGTTTAAGTATTCTCTTGTCTTATCAAAAACCTGTTCCGGGGTTAGTACTTGATCTTTAGCCATGATCAAAATCACCTTTGTATTTTAATATATTTCACTAGTGTTCGATTTTAATGATTGTTACTATTATCAAAAAAAAATAGGGTTATGTAAAGGGGTTAGAGTAAAATTCTCAGATTCCATCTATTTTCGTCGAAAATTGTCGATGAGAAAAAATCCGCATGATCCACATCTACCCTCGATTTGACCCTTCCAAATAAAAAATAAGGGCTGACATTCAAAACCAGATGTCAGTCCCTTAAGTTAACAGTATATCACATAGTATATACGAATATGAGAATCGATAAACAATTTTAGTATTGCATTAATGTAAGAATATCATAGTTGTCAAGCTTGTCGCGGCCATCCAGGTACGTTAATTCGATTAAGAATGCTGTACCAGCGACAACCCCACCCAATTCTTCTACAAGCTTGATCGTTGCTTCGATCGTTCCACCAGTAGCAAGTAAGTCGTCTGTGATCAATACACGTTGACCAGGCTTAATCGCATCTTTATGGATCGTTAGAGAATCTTTACCATACTCCAAACCATATTCCTTCTGGATCGTTTCACGCGGTAATTTACCAGGTTTACGAACAGGGGCAAAGCCTACACCCAATGCATAAGCGACTGGGCAGCCGATGATGAATCCACGTGCTTCCGGTCCCACAACCAGGTCGATCTGCTTCTCTTTAGCATATTCGACGATTTGGTCTGTAGCATATCTATAAGCATCACCATTATCCATTAATGTTGTGATGTCTTTAAACTTAATTCCTTCTTTAGGCCAATCCTCAACGATCGTAACATATTGTTTTAAGTCCATGCTTTTACTTCCTCCTCAATTGTAACAGACTCTTCTATCCTTTCATTAAACCAAGTCCTCAACTCTTGATAGGAAGAATATAACAATTCGTTTTCAAGTTCGTATTGTTGTTGTTTCTTCTGATATGTTAGAGATTCAGAAAGATCTTTCTTGGTTTTCTCAGGATTGAGAGAAATAAATCCATTCACTATTGTAACAAACTTCAAATCAAAAAACACCTGTGACATGAAATCTATTGTTTCTTTTGACCAGCCTTTGTATTTCGCCAGGTCATCACCATGTTTATTTAAATCAAATGTTCCACGCTTTGTTAAAAATCCATAGTACCATTTGAAATGCTCACGTGTTGGCATCGTACTGAAAAAATGATCTTCATCCTGGAAGAAATGAGCATAGATCCGGTGAGGTTGCCCTTTCTTCAAGAGCTCTTCAAGTATTGGTTTGGAAGTGGGCAGATCCAGAAGCACGAGGCTTGCCTTATCGGTGGAAAATCCTTCAAGTGAAGAACCATCCTCAAGTAGCATCACTTCGTCTTTTTCCAGACTCAGCTTTTCTAAAGTAGCTGGATTAAAACAAATGACTACTTTATTTTCTTCCGGGATAAGCCCATTCCATTTATGGACTTGTTTAATCCCGCGAACATCAAATAATTGCCAATGTTCAATTTTCACATCATGTAAAAACACCTGAGGCTTCTTGCGATTATTCCACTCGTTAATGGATAATTCACCTATAACAGAGGCATTCGAAAATGGGGTCATATGATCGGCCAGTTCTCCCAATCCAAAACCGACACCATCCACTTGTACGCCCTTATCTTCTAAGACCAGCTTCAGATGATTTTGTGCAGATCCAATTTTTTTATAATGTCCGATGCTTACATTGTCTATGATCCACTTCGGTTTAGGATTATGCATCCCAAAAGGTGCCAGAAGCTGAAGCTTTTCAATCGACTCTACGGAGATTTCGTCCACTGTAACAGAAGCATCAAGCTGTGTGACTGGTATAAAGTCCTCTTCCGTTAACTCAGTCTGAGCCAACTCATTTAATCGGTTTCTGAACTGGGCTACATCGCCTAACTGTAAAGTCATGCCTGCAGCCATGGGATGTCCTCCGAAATGTGGAAGGATATCACGGCAGGTTGATAAATTCTTGAACAAATCAAAACCTGCGATACTTCTTGCAGACCCCTTTGCCGTTCCTTTCTCGGAATCGAAACTAAGCACGATGGTTGGACGATAATACTTATCCACTAAGCGTGAAGCTACAATTCCGACTACTCCAGGGTTCCAGCCTTCTTTTCCAATGACAAGGACAGAGTTATCGTTCAGGGGAAATTCATTCTCCACCATCTCAACCGCTTCTTCTGTCATTTGCGACACGATCGCCTGTCTTTCTTTATTCAAGCTGTCAATTTCTTCAGCCAGGACCTTTGCTTCCTCATCATCTTCTGTGAGCATAAGATCGACGGCAGGGTCTGCATCCCCTAACCGACCGACAGCATTTATACGGGGAGCAATCATGAATCCTATGGATTCTTCCGTAATTTCCTGTTGTTGGGCATTGGCGATTTTGCATAATGCTTTTATCCCCAATCGGTTTGAAACCCGAAGCTGGGCAATCCCACGCTTGGCCAAAAGGCGATTTTCCCCTCTTAATGGTACTAAATCGGCGATGGTCCCAATCGCAGCAAGATCAAGCAGATGGACAGGCAGCTCACCGTAAAGGGCATGAGCCAGTTTAAATGCCACTCCTACTCCTGCCAGTTCTCCAAATGGATAAGTGGTCCCTTCGACCTTTGGATGAATCAAGGCAAAAGCCGGAGGTAATTCCGGTCCAGGTTCATGGTGATCCGTAATGATCAAATCGATTTCCAGTTCTTTTGCCAATTTTGCTTCATTCACAGCGGATATTCCCGTATCTACTGTTATGATGAGCGTGAATTCCTCTTCCTTTGCCCAGCGAAAGGCACCTTCATTCGGGCCGTATCCTTCGCTGAACCGGTTTGGGATATAGAATTCCACCTCTGCACCCAGGTCCCTTAACACTGTCATCAATACCGACGTACTGCTGACTCCATCGGCATCATAGTCACCATAAACAAGAATCCTCTCGCCATTTTCAATGGCTTTATGGATTCTTTCGGTTGCTTTTTTCATATCTTCAAATAGAAATGGATCGTGAAATGAATCGCCTGTATCAAATAAAAAATTCCGGGCTTCTTCTACATCGTCCAAGTCCCGGTTGATTAATAGTTTCGCCACAAGCGAAGGTAATTTTAATTCATTTGCCAGTTCTGATATTTTATGTTGATCTGATTCTGTCATCATCCAACGTGTTTTTGAGTTTAACATACGTTCACCCCTCAGCCTTACTCATTATACAAAAAGGAAGGGTTGGTTTCAATCTTAATAGAAGGGTGATACAAAAGAAAAGGCTGCTTTGGAATCCGAACCCACTCCTGGATAGTTGTGAAGAAAATCCATCCGTTTTGGGTCATAATCCAGCCGAAATTGGTGAAAATCCAGCCGTTTTTCGTGATAATCCGGCCAAAATTGGTGATAATCCAGCCGTTTGGGTTGAAAATCCGGCCGAAATTCGAAAAAATCCGGCCGTTTAACAATTCTTACCAAACAGGACTGACGACCGGTCTGGATGCCTTTCCCATCAGAATGATCCTCTACAATAAAAAAACAGCCTGGTGGCAAAACCACCAAGCTGTTTACTCCCCTGTTTCCCCTACTGAGCCGGGAGCACTCTTTTTCAAAGGGACTTTTTCGGCCTTTTCTTTATGCATACCTTCAGCCTGTTCTCTTAATAGTAAATTTTCTTTCTCTAGAGCCTTTACTTTTCGTTGGACGACGAATAATCGAAACAGTCCAACCGACCCGATAATGATTCCCCCCATAAATACAGATCCAAGTATGACTAAAATAAGAGGCCAATCAGCTTCACCAAAGAAATAATTGACGGTGACGGGATCTACATTGATGACAGCGAAAACGGAAACAACCAATGCAAAGAAAATACCTAATAATAATGTCCACTGAAATTTCATGGGATTCCCCTCCTTATGATAAGTCTATTTGTTCATCCCTTTCTTCAGAATCCGGATTGTACGGATTAATGTGAATGAACACATCATTCACATTGGATTCTTCGAGAAGTTTCTTCTTGACCTGCTTCCCGACGCGATGACCATCCTCGACAGTCATATGCGGATCTACGCTGATTTTCAAATCAATGATGACGTAATGCCCATGTTCCCTGGCATGAAGTTCATTGATTTCCTTCACTTCAGGTACAGAGTCCACTATTTTACGAAAGGGGACGATATCCTCCTCGTGCATGACGTGGTCCAGCGTATTATGTATGGATTCAGCTCCCAGGTGCCAGGCCATCCTGAGGACAAGGAGTGAAACAAAGATACCGGCTACCGGATCTGCGTATACAAGAAAGTCAATATCGAATTTCCCTCCGAGGATGGATGCGGAAATCCCGACAAGTGCGGCAATGGATGAAAAGACGTCTGAACGATGCTCATATGCATTGACGATCAAAGCATCACTCTTTATTCTTTTACCCAATCGATATTTATATTGAAACATTGCTTCCTTCACAATAATGGAAAAGATGACGGCATAGATGGCAATTGCTGTTGGAGGTGTTAAAGGATGAAAGAAAGATTCTATGGACGATTTTCCAATCTCAATCCCTACTAAAAACAATAAGACGGCCACAATGATTGCTGCTATGGACTCGGCCTTCCCGTGCCCATATGGATGATCCTGATCAGGAGGCTGCTTAGCTGCACGTAATCCGATAAAGACGGCGAGAGACCCTGCAACATCCGAGGCAGAGTGAACGGCATCTGCAATCAACGCTCTACTATTTCCTAATGTACCGGCTCCCCACTTAATAACCGCCAGTACAATATTCCCTACAACACCAATCATTGCAGCTATTTCAGCTTTTCTAAAACGGTCTTCATGATTCAAGCGGTTCCGCCTCCTTTCAACTATTAGTATTGTAACCCAATACCGTAAAAAAACAAAAAAAGACAGGTCCGGGGAGAAGCTCTCCCCGGACCCATTCATACTCTTATACTTGTGGTTCGTCTGACCACGTCTTCTTTTCTTTTACGGTTTTAATCGTACCATTTTTCTTCAGTTCTTTCTTCTTCAACACCAGCCAAACTTGAGAGGCAATGAATACGGAAGAATACGTACCTGAAATCAACCCGACCAATAAGGCAATGGAGAAGTTACGAATGGACTCACTACCAAAGATCATGAGAGCCAGAACCGTAAACACCACCGTTAATACGGTATTCACCGAACGCCCCATCGTTTGTCTGATACTTTGATTCACGACATCTTCAATATCTTTATCCGTTTTCAACCTACGCTTCTTATGAAGGTTTTCCCTCAGACGGTCAAAGGTAACGATCGTATCATTTATCGAGTAACCGACAATGGTTAAGACAGCTGCGATAAATGTAAGATCTACTTCAAGTCTTGTTAAACTGAAGAAGGCAATGATAAAGAATGCATCATGCAGGAGTGCAAGAATCGCACCGGCTGCCATCCTCCATTCAAAGCGGAATGTCACATAGATGACAATCCCGATCGATGCGATCGCAATAGCGATCATCGCATTTTTAGCAAGCTCTTTCCCGATAACAGGTGAAACGGTGCTGATGCTTGGTTCCGCTCCGTACAGTTCGTTAAATCGGTCCTTTAATGCGGCGATCTCATCTTTGTTTAAATCTTCCGTATAGCGAACAACGGCGATATTCCCATCGTCCCCTGAAATCACTACATCTTCAGAAGGCAAATCAAGCTCTTTTAATTCCTCTTGAATTTCTTCTGTCTTTAAGCTTTGATCGGCAAGGATTTCCATACGTGAACCACTCACGAAGTCGATCCCCAGATTCAATCTGAATATAGCCAGGATGATGATTCCCGCCGTAATCAGGATAGCTGATAATCCGAAGAATTTTTTGCGCTGTGCAGCAAAATCAAAGCGATCGAAGCGAGTTGGCAGATCCAGCGTATCGTAATTTTCCGCCAGGTCTTTGATTTCGTTTTTGTTCACGCCGAACCAGCCTGGTTTTTTATTAAAGAATCGGCTGTTCACCCACAGTCCAAGTAATAAACGCGAACCCCATACAGCTGTAACGAAGCTTGTCAGGATACTGACAATCAGCATCGTTGCAAATCCTTTTACAGAGCTTGTTCCATATAAGAATAGTACCGTTGCTGCAAGGATCGTTGTTACGTTAGCATCCAATATCGTTAAGAACGAAGATTTATTACCCGCTTGGAAGGCTGAACGAATCGGCTTTCCAACGCGCATTTCTTCTTTGATCCGTTCATAGGTGATGATATTGGCATCGACGGCCATACCGACCCCAAGGATGAGTGCTGCAATTCCAGGGAGTGTCAGGACCCCATTCATTAAATCGAAAATCAATAGAATCAAGTAAATATAAACTGAAAGTGTAATCGTAGCAATCAGGCCCGGGAAACGGTAATACGCAATCATGAATAAGAAGATGATCGCAATCCCGATGATACCGGCAGTGACTGTTTTATCAAGAGCCTGTTGACCGAACTTTGCCCCGACAGAAGTTGAATATTTTTCATCCAGCTTTACAGGGAGTGCTCCTGCATTCAATAAGGAAGCAAGATTCTGAGCACGCTCAACGGTGAAATTCCCTTCAATGATGACTTCATCAGAGTTGATCGGCTGTCTTACAGCGGGATCCGACAAGAATTTCGGATCTTCTTTCCCTACTTCAGCTTGATAAGAATCTTTTCCTTCCTCGAAATCCAGCCAGATCACCAGCTGATTTTGAGGAGCCATTGCAGATATTTCTTTTGTCAATTCATAGAATTTTTCACGATCTTTTAATTTCAAGGAAACGATTGGATTGTTCTTGTCATCAAAGGTTTGCTTCGCAGACCCGGATGCAAGATCGGAACCATCCAACCGGACTTTATCATTTACGTCGCGGAACGACAGGTTGGCTTGAGTGGACAAGATTTCTCTTGCTTCGTTTTGATCTTCCACTCCCGCTAATTGAACACGGATCCGGTTTCCATCTTCAATTTGAATATTAGGCTCACTGACACCTAATACGTTAATACGCTTGTCCAACGCATCAGCTGTATTGGCAACCGTTTCTTTCGTAATTTCCTGACCCTTTTTGATCGGTTGAACTTCGTAAAGAACCTCAAACCCACCCTGCAGGTCCAAACCTAATTTAATGTTATCGACAATATTCTTCGTTGTTCCTCCCATAGTACCTGCAAGTAATACCACAAGTATAAAGAAGGCAATTATTCGGCCACGCTTTACCATTATGTATAGATCCTCCTTGCCGTTTTAAAAACCATGCGAACTATGTGCTTCAAAAAGTAATATAATTCCTGAAATCTTCAATATTCTCATTATCTATGAGAAAGAAAAAGGTGTCAATTTCTTTTCGGGCTATTTTCCGTGCTTATTGGGACGAAGAAGTTCGTTCAACTCATCTTCATTCACATCTGCGAACCAATTGGGAGACCTGAATGCTTCAATCGTTTCAAAGCTCATATACTCCCCGGGTTTAACCGTTAATACATCACTCACTAACTGAAAGAATTTCACATCCGTTTCGGGTTTCTTCCATTTCTTCTTCGTTAAATAGGACCAAAGTCGGCTAACCTCTGCTTTTCCGTAGCCAAGAATTTCAAATTCTTCTACTTTGCTTATTAGTGCCGGTTCTAACGATTCATAGAAACGTTCATAAGGATGCTGATTATTCTTCATTCCCCGTTCACCCCATCTGGGCTAAATATAGCCGGAATTGTTCACTACTTGTCATGCTTTGTCCACCCTTGTGCATATACATCATTGTATACGATAATACCAATTTTGAGAAGGCAGGGAATTTTATGTCAAAATTTCTTAAGGGCACAATGATCTTAATGATGGCAGCCTTTATTACTAGAATATTAGGGTTTGTAAACCGGATCGTCGTCGCAAGATTCATCGGTGAAGAAGGCGTCGGTCTTTTTATGATGGCATTTCCGACCCTGATCCTTGTCATCACCATCACTCAACTGGGCCTTCCTGTAGCCATCTCAAAAAATGTGGCTGAAGCTGAATCCAGGGGAGATATCCGGAAGGTCAAAAAAATATTGGTGGTTTCCTTATCGATCACACTCGGGCTTTCCATCATTTTCACCCCGGCTCTCATTCTGCTTGCTCCGTACTTGACCGAAGCTTTATTTACTGATGATCGAATCTATTATCCTTTGGTTGCCATCGCTCCGATCATTCCGATTGTAGCGATTTCCTCTGTCATCAGAGGTTATTTCCAGGGACGACAGAACATGAAGCCTTCTGCTTATTCCCAGGTCATTGAGCAAGTCGTCCGGATTACGTTGATTGCCGTATTAACGAAAACCTTCCTTCCGTATGGGATTGAATATGCAGCCGCCGCTGCCATGGTGGCGTCTGTATTAGGAGAACTTGCTTCTCTTCTCTACCTGTTTGCCAGCTTTAAAATCAAGAAAAAGTTCAAAATCAGACGAAATTTCTTCACCTCGATCCGAAATGGTCGGAAGACGTTTAATGAATTGATGAGTGTGGCCCTGCCAACAACCGGGAGTAGAATGATAGGCTCGATTGCCTGGTTTTTCGAACCGATCGTCGTTGTCAACAGCTTAGCCCTTGCCGGAGTGGCGGCGGGAATGGCAACGAAGCAGTATGGATCCCTTACAGGGTATGCCCTGCCTCTCTTGTTCCTTCCGTCATTCATTACACTCTCATTATCTCAATCTCTAGTACCAGCCATAAGCGAAGCCAACTCTCAAAAGAACTTCACATTAATTGAGCACAGGCTTCAACAGGCACTGAGATTCTGCTTGATTACGGGAGGCATATCCGTCGTCATCCTTTACGTCTATGCCAAGCCTCTCATGCAGGTGATGTACGGAAGCGAAAGTGGGGCAGGTTTCTTAATGATTATGGCCCCTTTCTTTATATTTTATTACTATCAAGGGCCCCTGCAAGCTGTTCTCCAGGCTCTGAACCTGGCAAGGGCCGCCATGATCAACAGCTTGATCGGTGCCGTGGTGAAGACCGGGGTCATCTTCATTCTTGCCTCACAACCCGCTTTCGGGATCAACGGGGCCGCTCTCGGGATTGTAACGGGATTCATGCTCGTCACCTTGCTTCATTTCATGACCATCCTTAAATATATCCCGATGACGATTTACTTAAGGGATTACTTAAAGACCGGCTTCGTCCTGATTGCGACAGGATTATGGGCCCATTATTCGTATCTATACTTATTTAGCAATGAAGGCCTCGTGTTCCGCTTATTATTTGGAGTCATGTCTTCAACGATTGTATACCTTCTCCTCTCCATCGGCCTTAAGCTTATCGTGAAACACGACCTTGCACGCATTCCATTCATCCGCCGATTTATTACCATGTAATCATCACGCATAAAAACACCTTCACATGTTGTGGAGGTGTTTTTATGTGAACGTTAACAAATAGACTAATGATTTTTTTCGTCAACATAGAATTGCCCATTCTGAAAGCTGCAGAATGAAATCTCTTGTATATTCTTAAAGCCTCTATCCCTCAATTCCTTACGTAACCAGAAAGCCGTTTTCCCGATCATATCCAGATGAGTGGTTTGGACCTCTCCATCCAATATCAACGGCAAAGTCAGGGACTGAGACCCTTCCTCCTCATCATCTTTCTTTAATACAGATAATTTACCTGAAGGTTCCAGGATTGCGAATTCCACATCTGCCAGATTGAAGATATCTTTTTCTCTTAATTGCAGAAGTAAATCATCATAGTTATATCTCTGTTTTTTCATCACCTTATCATCGATTTTCCCTTTATGGATGATAACGGATGGTGTACCATCCAACAGTTCACGAAACGGTTTGGACCTTAGGGAAATCCATGCAAATACGATTTGTATCGTCACAATGACCCCCATTGGAAGCAACGTGTGGATGATGGGGTCCTTAGGTTGTTCAATGGCCATGACAGCCATCTCGGCAATCATGATAAAGACCACTAAATCGAGTATACTTAGTTCGCCGATCTCTCTTTTTCCCATGATTCGAAAAATAAAGATGATCAAAAAGTAAAGAAAAAGAGTGCGTATAATAATCAGGAAATATTCCTCCACTGCTTTTCCCCCTCATACATTCGTCTTTTGTAGTATCGACAGATAGAGAAATTTAATGGGAGGAATATTTATCCACCTAAAAATGGCTGAATATATTTGAAATACACATAAATCGTTGAAACAGCAAGGGAAATCAACGTCACGGGTACACCAATAAGTAAATATTGATAAAACTTGATATGTACATCCTCTTTTGATGCCAGTCCAGCAATCACAAGATTTGATGAAGAACCAAGCAATGTACCGTTCCCGCCTAAACAAGCACCCAGAGCCAACGACCACCATAATGGATCCATATTGACCATACCGAATTCACCAAATTCCTGGATGACCGGAATCATGGCAGCTACAAATGGAATGTTATCTACAATGGCAGACAATATACCGGTCCCCCACAAAATGACGAATGCCGTTTTCTTCATATCTCCATCTGTCAGCCGCAAAATTTCACGTGCGATTTCATCTATGAAGCCCGCTTCTTCGATTCCTCCCACAAGAAGGAATAAGCCCATAAAGAAAAACAGCGTCCCCCACTCCACCTCTTTTAATATCGATTCCGGAGGATAAATTTTTTCGAGAAGCAGCATTAACAGAACAGCCCCGGCAAGGGAGACGGTCGTTATATCGAGATGAAACATCGGATATAAAGAAAAGCCGGCCAACACTAATCCAAGCACAACCAGGGACTGAAGGAGCCCCCTGTCTTTCTTTAAATACTCCTCTGCCTTAATTCCTTTGAGGAGTAACTTTCTGTCTTCCTTAACATGGAGGACTTCTTTGTACAGGACACACATGATGAGTAAGGTAACAATATAAACCATCAAAACGACGGGTAATAAATTCTCAATAAATGCATTAAACGTAAAGTGTTTAACCGCCTGACCGATCATCATATTAGGCGGGTCGCCAATTAAAGTCGCAGTTCCACCAATATTACAAGCGAGGATCGTCATGATGAGAAAAGGGATGGGAGGAAGTTCAAGCAGCTTCGTCAGTTTAAAAAGGATTGGTACTAATAACATGGCAATCGTTACGTTAGCCAAAAAGGCAGAGCCAATCGCCGCCAATAAGGAAAATAGGGTAAGAAGAGCCAGTCCATTCCCATTCACCCATTGTGCAAACCGGATGGCAATATACTCAAAGAACCCCGTTTTACTCGTCAACGTCACAATTAACATCATGGAAAACAGCAGAGTGATGGTTTTCCAATCTATATACGTAAACAACGCCTTCTCAATGGGAAAAGCCCCAATTAAAAGCATGGCAACACCGCCTGCCATGGCAGCAAGTACCCGGTTCCATTTCTCAGTTATCAGCAGGATGTATACAGAAACAAACACAATCAATACGATCATCGGAGACATGGTCACACCCCCTCCTTCTCCAGGAAGTTTCATACTAGTCTATGAGGCTTGACCATAAAAAATTTCTAGTCTTTTTCAAGGGATGGATGAATATGCTTGTACTATCACATGAATAAAATTTAATGAGTTAGAAGGGAGAGGACCATCATCGAGGCGAGAAAAATGGGAGGTGCCGTTCTATACGGGACAACAACCATATTTGTCATAGCGATTGTCGCAAGCTTATTATTCTCTTTGCTGCTTCGGTTTACGGAACTGACTGAAAGCTCCATCACATTATTTGTCACCATCATATCGTTTCTGTCTTTATTTGTTGGCGGATTTATGTCCGGGGGAAAAGGAAAGACAAAAGGATGGGTTCTCGGAGGATCAACCGGGCTCATTTACACCCTGGTCATCTTCTTATTTCAATACCTCGGCTATGATAGTCTGTTTTCAATGGAGCAGCTTATCTATCACGGCTGCTACATCCTCACAGCCATGATGGGGGGAATCCTCGGGGTGAATATGAGTGGTGGAAAAAGGGAGAATTAGTTCCCTCACCAAATAAATAAGGGTCCCTCCCAAAGTGCCTAGGCACAATGATGAGGAACCCTAATTTATTATACTTGATCTGCTCTCACTACTTCTCTGATCGCATTACGATCATATGTAAGACGACTGCCGTCACCACATAGAATGACTATTTTTCCTTCTTCGATAGCATCGATCGCACCGTGCAATCCACCGATCGTGATGATTCTATCACCCTTGGCAAGCTCATTTTGCATTTTTGAAATGGCTTTTTGACGCTTCTGCTGAGGACGGATCAGTAAAAAGTAAAACAGAACGAACATTAATACTAAAGGTAAAATTGTTCCTAAACTTCCTCCCATTCTTTTCCCCTCCTTTCAACTATCTATTTATGGTTTAGCTTTAGAAGTTTTTCGCATCAGGCCGGTTGAATCCGTATTGCTCGAAAAATTCTTCTCTAAAGTCTCCCAGACGATCTTCACGAATCGCTTGTCTGACTTGCTCCATTAATTTTAACAGAAAATGAAGGTTATGATAAGTCGTAAGGCGAATTCCGAACGTTTCGTCACATTTAATTAAATGACGGATATACGCACGGCTATAATTTTTACATGTATAGCAATCGCAATTCTCATCAATCGGTCTGAAATCCCTTGCGAATTTAGCATTTTTCACAACCAGGCGGCCTTCACTTGTCATCAGGGTACCGTTACGGGCGATACGGGTTGGAAGGACACAATCAAACATGTCAATTCCGCGCATCGAACCATCGATCAGTGAATCCGGAGATCCAACTCCCATCAGGTAACGAGGTTTATCAGAAGGCAGGTGAGGCGTCGTGAAATCCAGTACCCGGTTCATGACGTCCTTCGGCTCCCCGACAGAAAGGCCTCCCACAGCATAACCCGGGAAATCCATGGATACAAGGTCACGGGCACTTTGCTTACGAAGCTCTTCGTACTCCCCGCCTTGGACGATCCCGAATAAACCTTGATCCTGCGGTCGTTCGTGAGCTTCCAGACAGCGTTCTGCCCAGCGCGATGTACGCTCTACAGAACTCTTCATATACTCATATTCAGCAGGATACGGTGGACATTCATCGAAAGCCATCATGATATCCGAGCCCAAGGCGTTCTGAATCTCCATCGCTTTCTCCGGACTGAGGAAGAGTTTGTCTCCGTTCAGGTGATGACGGAAATGGACTCCTTCTTCTTCAATTTGGCGAAGCTTACTCAAACTGAACACTTGGAAGCCGCCTGAATCGGTAAGGATGGCACGGTCCCAGTTCATAAATTTATGAAGGCCGCCCGCTTCTCTTATGATTTCATGTCCAGGTCGTAACCATAGATGATAGGTATTACTTAATATGATGCCGGAATCCATTGATTTTAAGTCCTCTGGAGACATGGTCTTTACTGTGGCCATGGTTCCTACTGGCATGAAGGCAGGCGTTTCGAATGAACCGTGTGGTGTATGGACACGCCCCAGTCTGGCTCCCGTTTGTTTACATGTTTTGATTAATTCATATCTAATTGCAGTCAACGTGCGAATTCTCCTTCCACTTTCCATAAAGGGGTAAATAGTTTGTTCAATCAGCGTATTACTTAATAAACATCGCATCTCCAAAGCTGAAGAAGCGGTAATGTTCTTTTACGGCCGTTTCATAGGCATGCATCACGTTTTCCTGTCCCGCAAAGGCACTGACGAGCATGATCAGGGTTGATTTCGGAAGATGGAAATTGGTAATCAATCCATCGATTCCTTTAAACTCATATCCAGGATAAATGAAAATATTGGTCCAGCCATTTTCTTCTACAAAGGTTCCGTGTTTTGAAGCAATGGTTTCGAGGGTTCGTGTCGACGTTGTTCCGACTGTTACGATACGCCCTCCCTTTTCTTTCACATCGTTCAAAAGACGGGCAGTTCCTTCAGATACCTGATAGAACTCAGCATGCATATCATGTTCCTCGATCGTATCGACGGAAACCGGTCTGAACGTACCCAGCCCCACATGAAGGGTAATAAACGCAATATGTACACCCTTTGCTTTCAGTTCTTCCAACAGTTCTTCCGTAAAGTGAAGACCGGCCGTCGGAGCTGCCGCTGATCCTCTTTCCCTTGCAAATACGGTTTGGTAGCGGTCCTGTTCTTCCAACCGCTCGCGAATATATGGAGGCAGGGGCATTTCTCCCAGTTCATCAAGAACCTCGTAGAAGATCCCTTCGTAATGGAATTCAAGAATCCTTCCCCCATGCTCTTTTAAACCGACACAGGTTGCTTTTAACTTTCCATCTCCAAAGACGATCTCCGTACCTACGCGGATTCGTTTCGCAGGCTTTACAAGCGTCTCCCACTGGTCTCCATCCTCTTGTTTCAAAAGAAGCACTTCAATATTGGCACCCGTATCTTCTTTTTGTCCAAAAAGACGTGCCGGTAGTACTCTTGTGTCATTTAAAACGAGGCAATCCCCTTCGTGAAGGAAATCCACGATATTTTTAAAATGGAGATGATCCATGGATCCATCCTTTTTATCCAACACCATCAGTTTACTTTCGGAACGATTCTCCAGAGGAGTCTGGGCAATCAGTTCTTCCGGTAAATGAAAATCAAAATCTTCTACTTTCACAATTTGTCACCTAGCTTATTTAAATCTCACCCATGATTCCTATTTAAATCGCCCAATTAAATAAAAGACAACGGAAAGTATAACACTTAACAGAATAGAAGTCATAAGTGGAAAATAAAATGTTGTGTTTTCTTTTTTAATAATAATGTCTCCAGGAAGCTTACCTATTTTGATAAATTGCATCAGGAATCCGATAATAAGGATGATTCCACCTATAATCATTAGTAGCTTAGGCAATCCCGTCAATTGTTTGGCACCTCCAACTGGAAATGTTCATACACAAGATGAGTGACGATCCTCCCTCTTGGAGTCCGTTGAATAAACCCGATTTGCAAGAGGTACGGCTCGTATACATCTTCAATCGTGTGGGACTCTTCCCCGATACTCGCTGCGATTGTATCAAGTCCTACCGGCCCGCCTCTAAAGCGCTCGATGATGCCCTTAAGAAGCTTATGGTCGATATGATCAAGGCCCAGTTTGTCAACTTGAAGAAGCTCGAGGGCCTCCCTTGAAAGGTTGGTCGTAATTTCCCCATTGCCCTTCACCTGAGCAAAATCCCTCACCCTTCGGAGTAACCGGTTGGCGATACGTGGGGTCCCCCTTGACCTCTTGGCCAATTCTTCAGATGCAGTCGCTTCGATCTTTGTATTTAATATCGCGGCTGTCCGCTGAACAATTTCATTCAACTGTTCCTCATTATAATATTCCAAACGGCATAAAACTCCAAATCGGTCACGGAGAGGGGCTGATAATGCACCGGCGCGGGTCGTCGCTCCCACGAGTGTGAAAGGCGGAAGGTCTAAACGAACGGACCGGGCACTCGGACCATTCCCTATGACAATATCCAGACAAAAGTCTTCCATTGCCGGATAAAGAACCTCTTCGATCGCCCGTGGCAAACGATGGATTTCATCGATGAACAACACATCACCGGGCTCCAGTGCCGTCAGGACGGCAGCTAAATCTCCCGGTCTCTCAATAGCAGGGCCGGATGTGGTGCGCAGGTTTACGCCCATTTCATTTGCAATGACAGCAGCGAGGGTTGTTTTCCCCAATCCTGGTGGACCGTAAAGAAGAACATGATCCAGGGTTTCCTGACGCATCTTTGCCGCTTCAATGAAAACCTCCAGATTATGCTTTACTTTATCTTGCCCAATATATTGTTTTATTGTCTGAGGACGCAAGGAATATTCAAAGGAATCTTCATTTAACTCTGATTCGCCTGATACGATTCTTTCTTCCATCCAGACTTCCTCCCTTCATGGAATCCACTTATTTCAATAGGAGCTGAAGAGCTTTCCTGATGATTTCGTCTGATGTATGCCCTTCTCCTTTTAACTTTGGAGTGATTTTCTTGATTTCACGTTCAGAATAGCCTAGGGCTTTAAGAGCAAGAATCGCTTCATCAAATGCCTCATCCTTCCCTGAGGACACTTCTGCCTCCTCTGGATTCGAGAATAAACTTGGAAAATAATCAGGCACAACATCCTGAAGCTTCCCTTTTAAGTCAAGGATCATCTGACGTGCTGTCTTCTTACCCACTCCGGGAAACTTCGTCAGGAAACTCTCATTCTCTTCTTCAATGGCGGTGATTACCTGCTGGGGGGCACCCGAGGCCAAAATCGCTAAAGCTCCTTTGGGACCAATTCCCGAAACGTTTAATAGTTTCATAAATAGCAATTTTTCTTCCATTGCCAGAAAGCCATAAAGGGCAATAAGGTCTTCACGCACATGCTGATATGTAAAAATCTGAATCTCTTGATTTTGATATTTAGAATAAACAAACGGATTCGCCGTATACAACTGATACCCGATCCCGTTATTCTCCACCACTACGTACTCGGGACCCACTTGAGTCACTGTCCCTTTTATATATTCATACATTACATTCTCTCCTTGTTCCCACTATCACTATTTATCTAAAGTCTTTCATGCCATGTTCATAAGTCATATAAAACCTATTGTATCATATCACTATTTGAAGTGATGGGAAAGAGAGACAAAAAAAGAAACACTTGTTCTAATTTCATCAGATTGGAATAGCTTGGGCAGGGAAGAATTCAACGATAAAAAAACCAGTGGTATCCTCACTGGTTTTTCACTCTTATTTAGGGACGGAGTACGCTTTAAATTGTTCGAGTACCTCTTCATATTCCTGCTTCGACTTAATGGGGATGCCCTTGACTAAATCATCATGCCGCTTACTTTCAAGCTTCTCAACATCAATCTGGAAGAAGGATTGAATAATCTCTGCCTGTCCCGGTTTTCCATTAAAAATGGATAGAACACCATTATCGGATATACCGAAATATCCATTGGTTTTTAGGAGAGGGGATATATCATCCATCTGTTTTTGAAACACGACCTGTTCTTCCGTCATATCCATCAGCTGCCAATCCTCGTATGCAGCCCAGAAGTCTTCCATGCTCCAAATCGTTTCCTGAACGATTTCCTCACTGACCTCACCATCCAGATATACTCTTTCCAGTATCACCGTGATTGTATGGGCGGACGCAACCTCTGCCGGTGTTTCATTCAGCCCGCCTCCATCAGCAGCCTGCTTCTCTTCTGTATAAAAGAATGTGAAGTAAAAAGCACCTATTAACAACATCACCATAAACACGATTCGAACCTTAATCGTCATCGTGATCACCTCGAACTTAAATTATGTAACGCTCTATCCACTAGTCTTGCCAAACCATGCTAAGAATATCCAGTCTGGAGTGAATTATTTCAGGGGGACGGACCTCAAGGAGTGATCCCCACTCAAAAAGGTGAACTTTGAAGAACAAAAAAAGACTACCAAAGAGATTGAACTCTTTAAGTAGTCTCACCCTGCTTATTCATTGATACGATGCTTTACTGACTTAAACATATCGTGCATATCAAAGTTAATTCCTTCTCTTGGTCCGCCGTCACGTAAATCATTGTCAATGTTTCTGACCCGACTGAATGTTCCTTCATCGGTCACGACCGAAACGGTTCTTCCATGAAGATACGGCTGTACGGCTTTTTTCACTCTGGTTTTCGTTTCTTCTATTTTGCTATGGTCATCAAGCTCTACAGCAATCAGGACATCAGAACCATAAGCTACCGCACGAACGTCACTTACATTTTCAACTTTTCCTGTGACATCGCCAATTTTCTCAGCGAGGTCACCTTCATAAGCTGTATAATAAGATCTCTTCGCATTTCGCGTATTGTCATCAAGATGACCGTGATAATTCGCATCACCATGGCTCGCGCGGCCGTCTTGGGCCATGAAATTCTCGTCATTGTCAGCGAGGGGTCTTGAAGGATTTTGGGGATTTCCATTTTCATCCTTCACTTGAAGGAAATCTCGTTTCTTATGTCGGATGTCCTGTCCTTCTTTCCCAACAGAGTGATCATACATTTCCGTTAGAGGTCCGTCCCTCTCATCTCCCTTATCTCCTCCGTGGCCTTCGTTTGAATAGAAGCCGAGGGGTTCATAGGAGTCTGTATAGCGATCTTGGGCTTCTTCTTCTCCACTATTACATGCAGCAAGGCCCAATGTCATGACGGCTGTTAATGGTACCATGAATAATCGTTTATTCAATGGTGATTCCTCCTTCAACCCAATACTTGAGCATATTTTCTGCTCACCATTAGGTTGTGAAAGGGGCTCACCTTTCATTCGGGTCAAAGTTTGGAGACATCCCCTACAATTGGGTATTGATCCTTTTCACTTCTCCATGAAGCTCTTGATTGAATTGCATTCGCTGCGAAAATTGATGAAGGGTTAAATTGATTAAGTAACCCCACACACGCTGCTTATAAGATTGATCTTCACGGATGAATCGATTCCACTCCCGAAACACATCTGATGGATACATTAAACCAAGATAAAAGATGAGCTCATCCTCGTATGATTTGAACGGTGTCAGGCGTTTGACGTCACTTAGAGACCAATTTAAATAAGGTAAAATCCGGTTGCAAAACTGCAGGTCATCTGTTAACTCTGTAGAAAGTGACATTAAATCAAAGTCAATCATATACACCATCCCGTTTTTTCCTCTTAAGAAGTTATGATGTGCTACATCTCCATGAGTAATGCATTTTCCATACTCATCGATGTCGATTGATTTTAATTCTTTCAGTGCCCACTTCCCCCATTCTAAATACGTATACAAATAATAAGGTTGAATGAAGGCTTGCAGATAGGGAAGATTATATTGAAACTGCATCATTCTTTTTTTCCATTTTTTCAGCCATTTGTACCGTGGAATTTCAGTTGTCCATGAATGGTTGATCTTTTTCGATACTGAATGAAATTTTTTCATGACCTTTAAGGCATCTTCCCGATCTTCAGGTTGATCATAACGGATGGACCGGGACGTTTCTAACCACGTGGTAATACCGATCGGAGAACCTTCAAATAATAATATCTCCCGCTCATGAATAGGATGAAAAGGCAGAACGTGATAAAAATTTTCCCTTAACAACGTTGAAATCAGCCGTTCCTGATGTAAGAATCTCAGTTGATTTGGAAATCGTTTCACAAACCACTTTCTTCCATTGCTTTTGAGCTTCCATTTTCCTTCTTTTAACATTTTAAGGGATGCTCCGGGATCGTTTAACTTAGATTGTAAATAAGAAAGGAGACGATGTGAATAATCGTCCCCTCGTACATGCATGTTAGCCCTCAAAGTCATCGTCATTGAAGTTCGGCATGGAAAATGCTCTTGGACCAAACATTCCTTGAGGTCCCATTGGCATGCCCATCCCCTGACCTTGGGGTCCCATCGGCATCCCTTGGCCAGGCATCCCTTGGCCAGGCATTCCCTGCCCCATCATTCCCGGTCCGAAGCCGTATGGTTGTTGCTGCATTCCTTGAGGCATTTGTTGTTGCATTTGCTGTTGCATCATTGGATGATGCATCATCGGCCCATATCCTTGAGGTGCACCACATCCGCAATCACCTTGGTCGCTTGCTCCCATTACTCCGGACGGCTGACCCATTGGCATCTGACCACCCATTTGGGCTCCCATCACACCTGATGGCTGGCCCATCGGCATTTGATGTCCATACATCGAAGAAGGAGACTCTTCTGACATTGCTCCCTGAACTTGACCTCCTGGCCCCATTGGATAACCGCCTGGCATTCCACCCTGGAATCCCGGTCCCGGCATGACAGGAGAGACTGGATAGCAGTTCTGAGGATACATCATGGCCGGTGATACCTGTTGCGGCATTTGAACGGATGGATAGCCATTTTCATCTGACACACCCATTACTCCGGACGGCTGACCCATTGGTTGTTGCATTGGCATTTGCATCGGCTGCTGCATATGCATCGGCTGCTGCATCGGCATTTGCATCGGCTGCTGCATCGGCATTTGACCATGCGGCATGTATGGCATGACAGATGAAGACTCTTCTTGCCCCATTTGTGGCATCATTGGCATCTGCTGCATTCCAGGCATCATGGAAGCACCCTGAACCCCGCTTCCAGGTCCCATTGGCATTCCTTGGCCCATCGGCATTCCTTGACCCATCGGCATTCCATATCCTCCTGGCTGCATCCCCCATCCATGTGGTGGACAGAAACCTGATCCTGGCATTACCGGTGATACGGGTACGCAATTATTTGGGTTAAACATAGGCTGGGTGTTCCCTCCTTGTGGTTTAGATGGCATTTGCAAGCTTTCTTCTTCTTGAATACCTTGAACGGCTTCTTGTTTCGGTTTTGGCTTTGGCTGTTCTTTTGCTTTTGGAAGTACATTAGTAGGTTTAGGCGGCGTTTGAGGTTTTGGTTTTGGCTTTGCTTGCTGCTTTGGTTGCTGCATTGGTTGTTGCATCGGCTGTTGCATTTGCATATTCGCCATATTCATCATGTAGTAGTTGTTAATATCAATTTCCGGCACTACTGGTTGAGGCATTTTAGGTGCAAATGGCTTTTGTACTTCTTTCGGCTTTTCTTTCTTCGGCTCTTCGACTGGCATGGCCATAGGCTTCTGCTCTTTGAACGGATGCTCTGCTTTCGGCATCTCCTTCTTTGGCATTTCCTTGGAACCGTATTTGATCTGTGTCTCTTTCTTTACGGATCCGCCTGTAGTCGGCACTTTAATTTTCATGCCAGGCATGATCATGTCAGGGTTTGATAGCTGGGCATTCATCTGTTTTAACTCTTCGAAATTCACGCCATACTTCTTGGCGATCTTCCATAGAGTATCCCCTTTTTGAACAATATGGATTTTCACTCTTTTTCCCTCCTCAGGCATAAGTCTATATATCCTATGAAAAGATAGGCAAATTGCTAATCATCTACATAAAAACTTATGAGTGATTCAAAAAAAATATACCGTCCCAGGCGATGGGAAGGTATATTTCGGCTTGGCCGTTATTATTATTCAGCTTCATTAAGCACGGGCTAACATGCGCTCTAAAGCGAAAATCGCATTTCTTGAAGTATCTTCATCCACTTTAATGATATTTTCGGGTTTTTCCTCCATAATCTTTTCTAAGGACCATACTAAATGGGGTAAATCGATGCGATTCATCGTTAAACAGGGACACATATATGGATTTAGGGAAACAATTGTCTTATCGGGATGTTGACTGATCAGTCTTTTCACGAGATTCATTTCTGTTCCAATCGCCCAGGAAGAGCCTGGAGCCGACTGGCCGATCGTTTCTATAATATATTTCGTGCTTCCATTATAATCTGATTTCTCCACCACTTCACGGCGACATTCAGGATGAACGATGATCTTCATGTCAGGGTGAGTCTTCCGGATTTCCTCAATATTCTTCTCTGTGAAATTTTCATGTACGGAACAGTGGCCCTTCCATAGGATCACTTTCACACCATCAAGGTCTCCATCATGGATCAGCTCGTTTCTAATCGGATCCCAGACAGCCATTTCACTTAAAGAAACACCAAGATCAGCCGCCGTGTTACGTCCTAAGTGTTGATCAGGCAAGAAGAGAATCCGTTCCTTCTGCCCTAATGCCCATTCGACCATTTTATGTGCATTCGATGACGTAACCGTAGCTCCTCCATTCTTTCCAACAAAGCTTTTGATTGCTGCGGTGGAATTGACATACGTGAGGGGAATGATTGTATCACCGAATTGCTCCGTCAGTTTGATCCATGCCTTTTCCGTCTGATAAATATCTGCCATATCTGCCATTGAACACCCCGCCCTCATGTCGGGTAAGATGACAACTTGATTTTCATCCGTTAGAATATCTGCCGTTTCGGCCATAAAATGGACACCGCAAAACACAATGAATTCCGCCTCTTTATTTTGAGCGGATATTTGGGCAAGTTGAAGAGAATCCCCGACGGCATCAGCAAATTGGATCACTTCATCTTTTTGATAATGATGCCCCGGAATAAAAAGCTTCTTTCCTAATTGGAACTTAATTTCCCTCACTCTGTTTTCCATTTCTTCCGTTGTGAGGCTTGTAATCGATTCAGGCAAAACACCCGTTTCTTTTGTTAATTCATCCAGCAACCCCATATTCATACCCCTTTCGCTATTCTTACTCTTGCGCTGATATCAAGTGATTTCACCGAATGTGTCAAGTACCCGAGGGAGATATAATGAATACCTGTCACTGCATAAGCACTGAGACTTTCCCTCGTGATTCCACCCGATGCTTCCGTCACGATATGAGAGGGAACAAGGGGGATCCACTCCCGGATCGCCTCTGGACTACAGTTATCGAACATAATGACATCTGCTCCGCTTTCGATCGCTTCCACTAATTGCTCCCTTGTTTCGATTTCCACTTCCACTTTCACCATATGGCCAATGTGACTTTTCACCTTTTTCACAGCATTTGTAATCGATCCCGCAAATGAAATGTGATTATCTTTCAGCATGACGGCATCATAAAGGCCATTTCTGTGATTGAATCCTCCTCCGGTCCTTACAGCATACTTCTCAAGCATCCGTAATCCGGGAGTTGTTTTCCGTGTATCACATAATCGAACTCCACTGCCTTTCACCTGCTGTACGGCTCGATGGGTTTCGGTGGCAATACCGCTCATGCGCTGAATCAAATTAAGGACAACTCGTTCAGCCTGGAGAAGATCCCTCATAGGACCTCTGATTTCAGCAATCAATTGTCCTGTTTCGACCCTTTCTCCATCTTCAATGAACACACTTGTTTGGATGGATGGATGGAAGAGCCCGAACCCAACCTCGATCACATCTTTCCCACAAAATATTCCGTTCTCTTTCATCAGGAATGAAAAAGATCCTTCCTCGTCTTGAGAAAACAGAATTTCAGAAGAGAGATCTCCATCACCCAGATCTTCACGGTAAAACTCTTCAAGCATAGATTTTAGTTTCATTTTGTTCATGATATTCCACCCTCAATCTACCATCATTGTTTTGTAAAACCATTTTTCGTTTAAACCATTGATCATTATCTTCACGAGGGAAGTCTGATCGAATATGACCTCCCCTGCTTTCCTTCCGTAATAAAGCGGACTCGGTCACGAGCAGGCTTACGATCCACATGAAATACATGTGAATTTCTTCACGTGAATTAAAATCAAGAAGCTCATGGAATGTCAGTGGCTGTACCTTTAACCACTTCAAATGAGCGAGCAGCCCTTCTTCCTCGCGAATGATCCCGACACGATTCATCATACCTTCTTTTATATCAGCCGATTGAAAGGGGATATTCAGGGACTCCCCCTCTTTGATCTGGTCGGATGTGGAGTGGAGATGAGGCGAGGGGCTGACTCCCTTTTGAATAAGAAATTTGCCCAAGCGATCACCGTATACCAATCCTTCTAATAATGAGTTACTTGCCAGTCGATTAGCCCCGTGAATGCCGGTGCAGGCAACTTCCCCGATGGCATATAACCCGGGGATATTCGTTCTCCCCGCATGATCGGTTACGACCCCGCCCATCATAAAGTGACATCCCGGGGAAACAGGGATCATCCCGTCTTCGATGGAAATGTTATGTTTCAAGCAAAGAGTGGAGATGGAAGGGAATTTCACCTGGAAATCTTCTATTCTACTAATATCCAGATACACGTTCCTTCCCCTTTGCCGCTCCTTATAAATACGTTCAGCGACAATATGCCGGGGGGCAAGTTCAAGTTGGGGATCGACTCCCTCCATGATCCTTTCCCCCTTATCATTTAACAGAAGGGCGCCTTCCCCTCTCACGGCCTCTGAAATAAGACCGCATGTTTTCCCGTCCTGCCAAAGCAGGGTCGGATGAAACTGAATAAATTCCATATCTGACAGCTTTGCCCCTGCAAGAAAGGCAAGCGCCATTCCATCCCCCGTCACAGCTGGATGATTGGATGTAGAGGAATATAACCCGCCGATTCCTCCTGTGGCGAGTACGACATGGGAAGCATAGTAATAGCGGATTGAATCACTCTTATCCTTCGTTTTCACCCCACAGCAATGGCCCTTGTCATCTTTTACAAGCTCGTAAACCATTTCCCCTTCAATGAATTCGACCTTTTCATTTGAAAGGGATTTCAACAAATACTTCACTAAATATTTCCCCGTTTGATCTCCACCACTATGCAGGATGCGATGTGCACTATGTGCCCCCTCCATCCCCAGAGAAAGACTTCCATCCTCCTTTCTATCGAAGGGTGCTCCTTCCTCCACCAGGGATTGTACGATTCTCTTACCATCTGTTATGAGTTGATTCACACCGTCTTCATCCTGGTGATAGCGTCCTGCTTCCAATGTATCTTTAAAATGAGCATTTACAGAATCCTTCAGTCCTAAAGGTGCCGCAACCCCGCCTTGAGCGAGGTAAGAGTTACCACTTTTGATTTTATCCTTTGTGATAATCATCACATAAAAATGATGTTGAAGCTGACGTGCCAATTGCAAGGCGGCAATGCCACTTCCAACGATGATAATATCGGTTTTTTTCATCAAAAACCCTCCTGATTATTTACAGGTGTCTTGACACATATATTTACACATATTTAAACTAATGACAAGAGTTTTTTACCAGACTCATATATTCAGACTATTTTAAAAGGCAGGTTACATGATGAACTATTTTGATTACGCCGCTACAACCCCTATAGATCCTGAAAGTTTACATGTGGTTCAAACAGTCAGTGAGGAGTTCTGGGGAAATCCGAGCAGTCTTCACGACATTGGCGGAAAAGCACAGCTTCTACTGACTAAATGCAGAGAAAAATTGGCGGGAATGCTTGGGGTCCCACCTAAAGGAATATACTTTACTTCCGGGGGGACAGAGGGTAATCATTTAGCCCTTGTCACACTCGCACTAAGCCGACAAGAGAAAGGAAAACACATCATCCTGGGTGGTGCAGAACATTCATCCCTGCATTCCTCAGCGGCTTTTCTTGAGCAATTTGGCTTTATCATTACAAAAATCCCTTTCACCTCTCAAGGATTGATCGACCTTCAAAAATTAGAAGAATCGATTTCAGAAGACACGACCGTTGTCAGCATCGGACACGTCAACGGAGAAATCGGTACGATCCAGCCACTGTACGACATTAAGAATCTATTGAAAAACCGTGACATTTTACTGCACAGCGATATGGTTCAATCCTTCGGGAAAATGGACATCACGGAATTCACTTCCATCGTCGACAGTTTCACACTCTCTTCTCATAAAATTTATGGACCAAAGGGAGTCGGCGCTCTTTATATCAATCCTTCCCTGGACGTATCTCCCATGATTCCGGGACAGACTCATGAAGACGGGTTCAGGGGAGGAACGGTGAATCTGCCGGGAATAGCGGGATTCGTGACAGCCGCAGGTATGTGTCACGAATCCTTTTCAACACCGCATTTTAGTCGGTTGAGAACTCATTTCTTATCACGATTAGAAGAACAACTCTCGGGCACTTACACCCTCTATGAAGGGCCTGCACCCGCTCAGCTGCCACATGTTGTCGGACTTGGGATTCACCGCCTGGAGGGTCAATGGCTCATGCTCGAATGCAACAGGCGAGGAATGGGCATTTCCACAGGCAGTGCGTGCGCGGCAGGATCACAGGATATGTCTAAGACATTGACCAGTATGGGAGTCGAGCAAAGAGCCGGAAAAGAATTCATCCGGATTTCATTCGGAAGAGATACGAGGGAAGAACACGTAGAAGCATTGGTAGAAACTTTTTCTAAAATCCATGCGGCTCACGTATCTTCCTTAACTTGAAGAACGAGATGTGGTATGATTTCCTATATAAAATGGGGGACGGGGGAGATACCTTTGGCAGGAAAAAAGATCCTTGGGGATGAGAGAAGACGATGGATCCTCGATAAATTAATCACAAAACAAGCTCCTGTAACAGGTGGAGATCTCGCTAAACAGACCAATGTCAGTCGTCAAGTCATCGTAAGTGACATCACATTGCTGAAAGCAAAAGGAGAACCCATCATTGCAACCAGTCAAGGCTATCTGTACATGCCGACTTCCAATCAGGAAACGCTGATTGAACGCACGGTTGCCTGTCAGCACACGCCTGAACGATCAGAAGAAGAACTATTCTTACTTGTCGATCACGGCGTAACTGTTAAAGATGTAAAGATCGAGCACGGCGTTTACGGAGATCTAACCGCTTCGATCATGGTTTCAAACCGTAAAGAGGTAGAACAATTCATGAACAAAATTGAGGATACAGGAGCTTCCTTTCTATCGGAACTAACAGATGGAGTTCATTTACATACACTAATGGCTCCAAATGAAGAAACACTGGAAAAAGCAGAAAGTGCCCTTCAGGAAGCAGGGTTTCTAATTCAGTCTTAAGAAATAAAGGCAGATTTCCAATTGGAAATCTGCCTTTTCACTGTTCAATTATCCAATAAATAAGAAGAATACGTTCCGATCATTTTCACTTTGCATCCGAGGGCTTCCATTTCACTGATCGCTCCGGGCAGTAGCACATCATCCATTTCGTGAGCCACATCAATCAAGAAGAAATAATCCCCTAACCCTGTTTTCAACGGTCTGGATTCAATTTTACTTAAGTTCAATTGTCTCCAGGCAAAGGTTGATAATACCTGGTGGAGCGCTCCGGATCGATCTTTCGGGAGAGTCACCATCAAGGTCGTCTTCTCCATCGTTTTTTCCTGGGGAAGCGACAAGGAATCGGCCGTCTTATGTAAAACGATGAACCTTGTATGATTATAGGCAAAATCATGAATGTTTTCATGCAGGATCGTTAACCCGTATCTTTCAGCGGCCAACTCGTTTCCGATCGCCCCTAGAAACGCATCAGGGTTCTCACTCACGAATTTAGCTGCGGCTGCCGTGCTGGTCGTTTGTTCTAAAGAAACGCCCCGAAACTGCTTATGTAAAAACTTATGGCACTGTGCCAATGCATGGGAATGGGAAAGAATCTTTCGAATCGGTTCTTCACTATCGGTCCATTCCGGATGTATCATTAAGTGCTGCTGGATTGCGGACGTCAATTCTGCTGTAATCGTTAAATCCGCTTCATGAAACAAATAATCGACTGTAATATGTACCGAGCCTTCCAAGGCATTTTCCAAAGGAACAACGGCATAATCGACCTCATTTTCTATCACCGCTTCAATGCAATCAGGAATCGTTACATATGGCACCGTTTCTTGTTCTGGAAATGCCTTCTTGACAGCTAAATCTGTAAAGGAAGCCTGGGGTCCTAAATAAGCAATTTTCACTCTGATCTTCCTCTCACACTCACCAAATTTATTGACCATTCTAACACGTCCAGCATCAAAGAGGAAGAGTTTTTAAGCAAAAAAAAAAGAAGCATCAGGCACCTGAACCTAACACTTCTACTTTTTCTACAAATTCTAATCGTCTCAGCTTTGAAAGTAAGTCTTCCAATCCTATCGTAAGGTCTGTCACATTCAGTGATAGCGTGACATTCGCTCTTCCTTGCAAAGGGATCGTCTGATGTATCGTTAAAATATTGCAACCATGCTTGGCTGTTTCACTGAGTAAATGAGACAACGTTCCTGAACGATCTTCCAGATGGAAGAATAGCGTGATGATTCTCTCCTTCACCACGGTGTGAAACGGAAACACAGTATCACGATATTTATAAAAGGCACTACGGCTTAAATCAACCCGATGGACCGCTTCCCATACTGAGTCGGCCTTGCCTCTTTCAATCAATTCTTTCGCATCCAGGGTTTTCTTCATCGCTTCGGGCAGCACATCTTCACGCACTAAATAAAACTTGCCCTCTTGAAATTTTTTCCCCAATGACTATTCCTCCAATTGTCTGGCTGCAGTGGTTTGAGGCAGTCTGTGCCCTATGAAAACCGCTTTTGCTTTCTTATTGTAGAGCAGAGCCGCCCAATTAAAGAACGACTCAGCTTTTCTCTCTGAAATAGATGAAGAATGAAACTTAATCTACAAACTCGAATTCATATTTTATTAAACGGATCGTATCGCCATTTTTGGCACCACGTTCACGAAGCGCATCATCTACACCATACGAACGAAGCTGTCTGGCGAAACGTCTTGCCGAATCTTCACGTGAGAAGTCCGTCATCTTGAATAGTCTCTCGATTTTCGCACCGCCCACAACGAATGTTCCATCTGGATCACGTGTGATTTCGAATTCTTTTTCCTCTTCTTCATGCTTATAAAGCACACGGTGAATGCCGGTTTCTTCTTCTTCATGAATAGGGAACTCAGACGTTGTTTCCACTTTATCTGCTACAGCATATAGAAGTTCACTTAACCCCTGCTGAGTGACCGCTGAGATCGGGAAGATAGGATAATCTTCCTGAATTTTTTCTTTGAAGATCTTCAGGTTCTCTTCTGCATCAGGCATGTCCATTTTATTGGCAACGATGATTTGAGGTCTTTCTGTTAAACGAAGATTGTATTGCTTTAGCTCTTCATTAATTGTCAGATAGTCCTCGTACGGGTCTCTGCCTTCAATTCCACTCATATCGATCACATGAACAATAACACGTGTACGTTCAATGTGACGAAGGAATTGATGACCGAGTCCAACGCCTTCATGTGCTCCCTGGATTAATCCAGGTAAGTCAGCCATAACAAAACTTCTACCATCTCCCGTTTCCACCATTCCTAAATTAGGAACGATCGTTGTGAAATGGTATGCAGCAATCTTTGGCTTCGCTGCTGAAACAACTGAAAGCAATGTGGATTTCCCAACGCTTGGGAATCCTACCAAGCCAACATCAGCCAGTAGCTTTAATTCCATTACGATATAGCGTTCTTGTCCCGGCTCCCCTTTTTCAGAAAGCTCAGGAGCAGGGTTGGCAGGCGTTGCGAATCGGGAATTCCCTCTTCCGCCGCGTCCACCTTTCGTAATCACGGCACGTTGACCATGCTGTACAAGGTCTGCAATCGTTTCACCCGTATCATCGTCTTTCACGACTGTCCCGGGTGGTACCTTCACAACCATATCTTCCGCATTGCGTCCGTGCTGATTCTTACTCATCCCGTGCTCTCCACGAGGTGCTTTGAAATGACGTTGATAGCGGAAATCCATTAAGGTTCTTAGCCCTTCTTCCACTTCGAAAATAACGTCTGCACCGTGACCGCCATCTCCTCCGGCGGGACCACCTTTAGGTACATATTTCTCACGACGGAAGGCAACCATACCGTTTCCGCCGTCACCGCCCTTTGTATAAACCTTGACCTGATCTATAAACATACTTTCACTCCTAACTTATCCGTGAAATCGCCTCATCAGGCGACTACATGAATGACAAGAACCTCTTCTTGAAGTTGTTCTATTTCTATATTTTCTCCGTTTGATCGTTGATTCTTTATCCAGTCTTCCACCAAGCTTCTACTCTTTAGTATACCTGTGAAATCAAATATAAAACGGGATTGTTCTTTTGTAATGTCCAGTAAGATGGATAATTGATTTTCTACATTGTTCATTACATTTGATTCAAGGAATTCAAGAAACTCCTTGCACCAGTTGTAAAGCCTTCGATCTTCAAGCCCGTGTGATGACTCTGATTGAAGGACTTCAAAATCCAGCTTAATCAAATGTCTTGACCAATTATAGGTTAATATCCATTCTGCCAATAATGGAAGCTTTAAATTCGATAGCTTCGACTCATTTTGTGCAACAAGAACCATTTCCTCGATCACTAGTTTCGCACGCTCCATGCGATCAAGATCCAAGTTGCCTTTTATTAATTGCAAATCATTCATCCAGTCGTGGCGAGCATGCCTTAACGCTTCGACTACACCCCAATTTTCGCTCATAATCTAACTCCTATACTTTAAGTGCTACCTGTAAGTATATCAAAGATGAGACTCTCGCGTATATTGTTTCTGTAAAATTGGTGGGTGAATGAAAATAGGGTCTGCTGATCGATTTTGGAAATTAGAAAATCGAAAGTCGATAATAAATTGAGCAAAGTCGATAATAAACCTGGAAAAGTCGATAATA
This sequence comes from Rossellomorea sp. NRS-1567, assembly GCF_050467885.1. NCBI lineage: Bacteria > Bacillati > Bacillota > Bacilli > Caryophanales > Bacillaceae > Rossellomorea > Rossellomorea sp. NRS-1567. The sequence continues at coordinate 286,364 of NZ_JBITPL010000001.1, forward strand.
TATTCCCAAAACTCGATAATAAATCAGCGAAAGTCGATAATATCCTCAACACACCCGTTCATACTCGTTAAATCTTATTTATGACTCACTCAAATTCAACCTTACTCTAGCCTGAATTAAAAAAATGGCCCATAATCACAATACAATTTCGTTCCAAACCTCAGGAAGTTATTGATAAAAATAAAACTCTAACCGAAAGTCGGTTAGAGTTTTCGTTAAAGATATGCGATTAAGCTTCATTCGCAACTGGGTATACGCTCACTTTTTTCTTGTCACGACCCATGCGTTCGAAACGAACAACACCGTCGGTTTTAGCGAAAAGTGTATCGTCGCCGCCACGGCCGACGTTTAGGCCTGGATAAATTTTCGTACCGCGTTGACGGTAAAGAATTGATCCACCAGAAACCATTTGACCGTCTGCACGCTTAGCACCAAGGCGCTTTGAGATAGAGTCACGACCATTCTTAGTCGAACCTACTCCTTTTTTGGACGCAAAAAACTGAAGGTCTAATCTTAACATCTGTTCCACCTCCTACTTTTTGAAGGTTATTTTAATAAAATCACTATAGTCTCTTTCAATCGTCTGGAGGCTGATAAGCATGCTATCCAGTAGCAGCTGAATCTTGCTCTCTGTTTCTTCCGGAAGATCATCAGGGATGACGCAGCGAAGATATCCACCATCAGAGGATTGCTCGATGGACGGTTCTACACCGGTTAACGCCATAATGGCATTAATACTGCCGAATGAAACAGCAGAAGCACCTGCACAAACAATGTCTTGCCCATTTTCGGCAAAATCAGCATGTCCATCCATAGAGAAAGAACGGATTCTTTTCCCCGATGAACGCTCTACGTAAACGTTAATCATAATCTCACGCCTTACGCGTTGATTTCGTCAATGACAACTTTAGTGTAAGGTTGACGGTGACCTTGCTTACGACGGTAGTTCTTTTTCGCTTTGTATTTGAATACTACAAGCTTTTTCGCGCGGCCTTGCTTTTCAACTTTCGCTGTTACAGTAGCTCCATCCACTAACGGACTTCCTACTTTCACATCGTCGCCACCAACGAATAGAACTTTGTCAAAAGTTACCGTATCGCCTTGTTCTCCGTTAAGCTTTTCGATGTAGATTGCTTGACCAGCTTCTACACGGATTTGCTTACCACCTGTTTCGATAATTGCGTACATAATCGCACCTCCTTATAAACTCAGACTCGCCAATGACAGGTGTTGGATTGCTCCACACTTTTGTACCTGTAATGAGCGGTTGTAGCACGGGTGCTACAATCAATAACATTAGAATCCTATCATAAAAATCGATGTACTGTCAATAACAATCAAGAAAATCATATCAACTTTGTTACATGATAATAAGGATGTCCATGAGTGATTTCTTTGATTTTGATTTCTTTACTCAACGCTTTTTCCAATCTTTGAAGGTGAACGTTCTGATGCCCGGAAAAAACGGTTGCGACTTCCACGGTCGCTTCCACTTCAATGAGGGATCCACCCATTGACTTCATTTCCCACAGCTCCCGTTCAAGCTGGAATGCAAGCGTCTCAGGCGTCATTTCTCTCCCTGTACCATGACATACCGAGCAAGGGCGAGTCAAGTAGGCAGACAGGGGCTGACGGGTTCTCTTTCGCGTCAATTCAAGAATGCCAAGGGATGTAAAGCCTACGATCGTCGTGCGCTGCTTATCTGATACTAACGCATCAGAAAGTGCATCCATCACTTCCTGTTTGTGGCTTTCCTTTTTCATATCGATAAAATCGATGAGAATCATGCCACTCAAATTTCTAAGTGTGAGTTGCTTCGCCATTTCTTTCGCTGCCAGTTTATTGGTTTGTAAAATGGTCTGTTCCAAATCGTCTTTACCCGTAAACTTTCCTGAATTCACATCCACTACGGTCATGGCTTCTGTTGACTCAATGACGATAAATGCTCCATTATCGAGCCATACCACTTTTTTCAGTACGTTCTCCCATACAGAGGCAACGTGATAATGACGAAGAACATTTTCCTGGCCTTGATAGAGTTCGAAGGTCCACTTATCTTTTATCCCGGCTCCGCTCACTTCTTCTAAATGAAGAAGACTATCATAGTCATCGACTACAACCTTCCCTCCGCTCCCCTTTTTCAGTTGTTCATGGATATCCTCATAGAAAGTATCCTGCCGGGATAGAAGGGAAGGACATTTAGCTCTCAGGGACACCCTTTCCAGGCTTTCATATCTTGAACGTAATGAGTGCAGCTCCTCTTGTAACATTCCTTCTCTCACTTCAACGGCATTGGTGCGCATCACAATGCCTTCTTCCGGCTCTTTCCACTCATTCCCTAAGCGTCTTAGAACCTTCCTGTTTTCATCATCCACTTTTTTAGATACCGCCACATAGTACCCCTGTGGCATGTACACAAGATGTTCCCCTTTAAGCTCGATGACGGCCGTCAACCTTGCCCCCTTCGAACCCATCTCATCCTTCATGACCTGCACGATGATTTTTTGCCCTTCATGTACGCACTTCCCAATGGGATGAGGATCGTTCCCGGCATGATATGCCTCCACGTTTTGCGGAAAGTCCTTTTCATGAAGATAGCCATTTTTCCCACCGCCAAAATCTACAAATGCCGCACCCAGCCCTTTTTGAACCTTGACGACTCTTCCAAGATAAATATTGCCTGTTAAGCTTTCCTCTCCAGGCTGATATGTATATAATCCAATGATTTCATGGTCTGATCGGTATACCCACCGCTTTTCCCTGCTCTTACTGTGTACAATGATTTCTTCCACACCGAAAACCCCTTTTCCACGAAAAAAGTCATAAGAAAAAAGGGTTGATCCCAACCCTTTTACCAGTATGTCCTTACTTTATACAGTTCGTCTTCATTCGTCAATAAAGGTAGAGGAGGTCCTTCGTTTTGGCAGAGGTCATCTTTTCGGCAAAAAAGGCGTGGAGGAGCTCATTTTCATCCAGCTTCCCTACTTCAATTCCTTTTTCAAAGACAACGAGGGGATGCTTTACCCCCCGCTGAAACTTCTCCACTACTGTAATGATGGAATCTTCGCTTTCAATGGGAAGGGGGCGCAGTTCCACAAATTGATGACTCTTCCCGTAATACCGCTCTAACAAAAACTTCATAAACGCATACCGCCTCTGTTTCCAATCGACCCATAATGAAAAGTACAGGAACGAAAGAACGATCCACAGATTCAAATGAAGGGGAGCGATGATGAGTACAACCAGGTGGAACAGCAATAATAAACCAAATGAAAAGAGAAGTGTGTATTCATACGCTCTCAAATAATTAAGCTTCGTGGCTAAAAGTAACGAAATCATCTTCCCGCCGTCCAATGGCCAAATGGGAAGAAGATTAAACAGCAGCACCATCATATTCAACTGAAAAAAAAGTGAAAATGAGTCCGGGCTGATCATACCGGTCTCCATGAGCCCCCAACCTGAGGCTATGAGCCATATGTGCTGCAAGGGACCCGCAGCCACCACCCAGAACTCCTCCCGCAAAGAACGGTTTCCATGCTCATCCATCTCCGCAACCCCACCAAAAGGCAGCAGGGCGATTTTCTTTACTCTCCAGGAAAAAGAATGGGCCATCAGTCCATGCCCCAACTCATGGATCGTAATGATGAAGAGAAGCAGTATCAGTTCAAAAAAATGAGCCGTCATAATCGCAATGGCTATGACGAGCCAAAGCAAAGGGTGCACATGAAATTTTTTCAAAAGTGAAATGATATTAGTCAAATGACATCACCTGTATCGGGTCGATAAACGTATCACCCATTTTAATCGCGAAATAAAACTCTCCTGTCACATCGTTCTGGCTGCTGGTGGAAACCTTGCCTACAAGAGATCCCTTCTCAATCGATTCATACTGTTTCACATCAATCGATTCGAGGTGACCATACCAGGATTCTGATTTGTCTGCATGTTGAATGACGACTGTGTTCCCAAGCTCCTCTTTCTTACCTGCAAATATAATCAAGCCCCCCTTCATCGCCGCTACATCTTCACCCAAGCCCGTTTCAAGCATGATGCCTTGTCCATTGGTTTTAAAATTTTCAACGACCTTCCCTGAAGCAGGAGTGGCATATTCCGCGCTTTGCGTAGTAGTTGATTCTTTCTTAGTATTATTTGTCGGTAATAACGCTAATGGTTTTCCGAATTGGTCCTCATACCACGTGGAAATCGCGGCAAACTGGAATTCTGTATCCATGGTTTTCGTGACGACCGATTTCGCTTCATTGAAAACTGGTGAGGGACTCTTAAACATAATCGCCGTCACTAATACCATGATTCCCGCTCCAAGTATCTTAAGCATAAAGGTTTCCTTTTTGAATAACGGATGCACCCCTTCAGGCGGCGGTCCCCCTTCAAAGCTTGTCTGGCGTTCCATTCCATAGCGCTCCTCGTCCGATGGGAGAAAGAATGAAGAGTTCTGGCCTGGATTCGTTTTCTTTCGTTTCGCTATCCGCTTGCGTATTTCATCCGCACGATTCCCCATGTACACCATTCCTTTATATAAGGTATTGTTTCATAAACGTCTGAGCACCACCCTGTTCAAGAGTGATTCTATACTAAATGGTTCTGGTCATGATGAGTGACAAGGGGTGTTAGATCCATATAAAAAAGAGAGCCATTTGAATACACATGATTTGCTACAATGTATGACTTGTCCTGAAAGAATATTCATGAGGACAATAAAAAAGTCCCGGCAAAACGCTCGATGCGCTTTACCGGGACTGAGTTGATTCTTATGCTTTTACACCGAATAATTTTTTAATTCTTGAAAAGACGCCTGCCCGTTCTTCTTCCAAAGACTGTAACGGAACCGATTCACCCAAGATTCGTCTGGCAATATTCCGGTAGGAAATGGAGGCTTTGCTTGTTGAATCAAGAGCGATGGGCTCACCTTTATTGGAAGATTTGATGACATTATCGTCGTCGGCAACAATACCAAGAAGATCGATGGAAAGATGGGCTGTGATTTCATCCACATCCAACATTTCACCATTTTTCATCATATGATTGCGTATTCGGTTAATGACGAGTTTCGGTGGTTCAATATTTTCTTTCTCCAGCAAACCGATGATTCGATCCGCATCCCGTACAGCTGAAATTTCAGGTGTCGTGACGACAATCGCACGATCGGCACCCGCCACAGCATTCTTATACCCTTGCTCGATCCCCGCGGGACAATCAATAATGATATAATCATAGTCTTGCTTTAAATCTACTACTAGCTTCTTCATTTGCTCGGGGTTAACAGCGGATTTATCACTTGTTTGTGCAGCTGGCAGTAAAAATAGTTTATCCTCGAAACGCTTATCTTTTACCAGAGCTTGGTGTACTTTACAGCGGCCCTCTACAACGTCTACTAAGTCATAAATGATTCTGTTTTCGAGTCCCATCACCACATCAAGGTTTCTGAGACCGATATCTGTATCAATTAAACAAACCTTTTTGCCTTGTAGAGCTAATGCTGTACCAACATTGGCAGAAGTAGTCGTCTTTCCCACTCCACCTTTACCTGAAGTAACAACTATGGCTTCACCCACATTAGCTTCCTCCTTTAAAACTAGTAATATTTGGTCTAAGATGCTTTAAAACTTGTAATCGATCTACAACAATTTGCCCCTGATCATCGATATAGGCACATTCCATTTCGTGCTCATCGTCTTCTTCCACCCGATCAGGTGCCCGGTTCAGGGAATCCCCGATCCGGAGCTGGGACGGAACCATTTGGGATGCCACAATGACAGCCTCCATGTTTCCGTTGTGGCCTGCATGGGCAATTCCTTTTAACGAACCCAATATGTAAATATTCCCTCCAGCCAGCACTTTTCCGCCGGGATTTACATCGCCGACGATAAGGATGTCTCCTGATACTTCCACGACTTGTCCCGACCTGATCACGCCGGTTAGAGTTTCTATATTTCGTTCATCTATGAGTTTCTCTGCTTCATTCTTTGTAATCACATTACTCCATACTTCATTCACTACTAAATTACGTTTTTGTCTTACGATCTCTTTCAACTCTTCCACTTGATCATCCGTCAGGTAGCGATTTCCTGTTTGAATATTGACCGTGAGCAGGGGAGTCCCCTCTGTTTCCCGGTATTGTGCAGACAGCTTATCGTCCAATTCCTTCTTTAACTCATGAAAGGAGCATTGATCATTGAGATGAAGAGTCAGTCCTTCTTTTGTTCCTTTTATCATCACATTTGGCTTTTTATTCATGGCGCAATTTTTCACCTCAGTCGTCTATTAAATTCGACATAAGCAGTGCCACTTCCTCTTTTTATGAAAAAATTACTAATAGAATTTATTCATCCAGCCACTCTTTCCGTTTTCGGAGAAGATAGTTCCTGAGTGGAAATGCCACAACTATATAAAACAATATATTAAGGACCAATGTCGGCCACAAACGCCAGTCCACGAACTGCATGAACGTCAAATCAGTCCGTTGGATAATTAAATTGATTTGATACACCAAAAACTCCAAGACGGAAAGATTCACAAGTGAAATCATTCCCAATACAAAGAGGTTATTATGTAGAATCCTCATCATCTGATGAGATAAAAAGATGACAAATGGGAAGAGCACTAAGTAAATGCCATTGATCTCTGTGTAGTAAATATCAAATAGAAAGCCAAAGATGAAACCATAAAGCAAGGCAGTTCGGTACTGATAAAACGCACAAATAAAGAACAGCACAATAATCAGAAAATGTGGAACAATGATTTTCTGATCAAACCACTCTTCATTTGGAAAAAGATGAACAAATAAACTCTCACTGTAAAAGAAAAGCAGAGTCATAAACGGAAGGAGGAGCCTACTGATCATTGCCATCCTCCTCAACATCCGCTTCCTTTTCCGTCACACCCTGAATGTCACGGTCGATGACCATGACGTGCTCAAGGTGATAGAAATCAGCGGCAGGCTTTACATATGCCGTTTGAGTCAACCCGTATTGATCCGGTTTCACTTCTTTCACTTCCCCGATGACCAGCCCCTTAGGGAATACGCCTCCAAGTCCCGAGGTCATCACTTTAGAGCCTTTGTCGACTTTCATATCGTTGGAAATCCGTTTAACCAAAATTTCTTTTTTATCACTGTCGTACCCTTCGATCCACCCGTTGATGTCTTGTTCTTTCCCTTGTATCACAGTGGAAATCCGGTTTTTTGTATTATTGGTCGAAATTAATTCAACAGTAGATGAAAATTCGTTTACGCTTTTAATCTTTCCGATCAATCCAGCCGATGAAATGACGGCCATGTCTGATTTAATCCCGTTCACTTCTCCTTTATCAATCGTCAGGAGCTCTTGCCAGCGATCAGGATTCCTTGCAATGACGGTAGCTTGAATCGTGTTATAGGCACGAAGGTCTTCCTTCTTTTCAAGGACCGCTCTTAATTCATTATTATCTTGTTTCAGGTCTTTCACCTTTGTTTCAAGCTTCACTAATTCATCTAAACGTGTTTTCAATTTCTCGTTTTCTGTGTATGTATTTTGAAGATCTTGAACGTTTTCAACAACTCCGGCTACATAGTTAACAGGTTTTGAAACCAATGACTGTCCGAATCCTACCATATCTTTTACAAACTGCTCAGGCCAGCTGATGGTATCTCGCTCCCGCAGAGAAAATCCGATTAATCCCACTAGGACGATGACACTGACGAGCAGAATGATCAAACGTTTATTCAGGAAGAATTGTGGCATGATGTACACCTCAACCTTTTCTCATTCTAGTAAATACTATATCAAAAATCGCTTATTTTTGATATCATTCGTCAAAATATTCATGGTTGTTCGAAAAAAGATGGGGCCGACCTTAAGGCTTACCAAGCACCCTTAAGGAAACGTCCCCCATTCATTATTCACTATCTATTATTGTTTATTATTTTCCTCGATTTTTAAAGAGATGGATGTGGTCGAGGGCTTTCCCCGTGCCGATTGCCACACAATCCAGAGGCTCCTCTGCAATGAGGACCGGCATTTTCGTTTCATCACTGATCACTTTGTCAAGATTACGAAGAAGGGCCCCTCCACCTGTCAGCACAATTCCTCTGTCCATGATGTCAGCCGCGAGTTCTGGCGGTGTTTTCTCTAATGTACTCTTAACGGCATCGACAATCGTGTATACGGTATCACGAAGAGCGGATGCAATTTCAATCGCCGTTACTTCGATCGTTTTCGGCAGACCGGTCAGAAGGTCACGTCCGCGAATCTCCATTGCTTCAATTCCTTCAGAGTCACCGGCAGAACCGACTTCCATCTTGATCGTCTCAGCTGTACGGTCCCCGATCATCAGATTATACGTTTTGCGGATGTAGTTGATGATGGCATCATCCATCTCATCCCCGGCTACACGGATGGACTGACTTGTCACAATCCCTCCTAAAGAGATGATGGCTACTTCCGTCGTTCCTCCACCGATATCTACGACCATACTTCCTGTCGGTTCCCATACTGGCAGGTTTGCACCAATTGCAGCGGCAAACGGCTCTTCGATCGTGTAAGCATCCCTTGCTCCTGCCTGTCTTGTTGCATCGATGACCGCTCTTTCTTCAACACCGGTTATGCCTGAAGGTACACAAACCATGACGTAAGGCTTTCGGGAAAAAGCTCCTTTATTACGCGTCGCTTGTCTTATGTAATACTTCATCATCGTGGCTGTTGTTTCATAGTCTGCGATTACCCCATCTTTCATAGGGCGAAGGGCCACGACATTTCCCGGTGTTCTACCGATCATGTTCTTAGCATCATTTCCGACTGCAACGATATGCCTGTTATCTGTTTGAAGTGCTACAACAGAAGGTTCGCGAACGACAATCCCTTTGCCTTTCAAGTACACCAATGTGTTAGCTGTTCCTAAATCAATCCCTAAATCTTTCGTTCCAAACATGAATGGTATCTCCCTTTCTGATACAAATTGGCTGGTTTTTAACGTTTTATATGTGTTTTCACAGGAGAGTTGTCCAATCACTCTCTATCCTCGTAATTTTCGTCACAATAATTGTTCGTTCATGCATAACGAAAAGACTCATTCCCTTGAAGAATGACTCTCTTTTTTCAAAGACTGCGTTATATAGAATCACCATATTGTTTGTAAAAATCATAAGCTTAATTATATCGCAACCAGGAAAAAAATCATAGTGTCATAAATACCCTTTTTCCTTTAAACTGATAAACTTCTTCTCCCCTATTATAAGATGATCGAGTATATCAATACCAATGATTCGACCACATTCTACTAATCTTTTTGTCACCTCTATATCTTCTCTGCTTGGAGTCGGATCTCCCGATGGATGGTTATGGATACAAATGATCGATGCGGCGGATCGTCGGAAGGCTTCCTTGAAGACCTCCCGGGGGTGCACGATGGAAGCATTCAGACTTCCAATAAAGATGGTTTGCTTGTGGAGAACTTGATTCTTTGTGTTGAGGTATAAGCATACAAAATGCTCCTGGGCCAAAAATCTCATGTCGTTCATGACATAATTGGCTCCGTCTTCAGGGGAACGGATGCTATATCTGTCGTCAAAAGCCAAGTTGCTGATTCTTCGACCGAATTCGACGGCAGCCATGATTTGAACCGCCTTTGCAAGGCCGATTCCCTTCGTTTTCGTAATCTCTTCCAGGGAAGCATCCTTTAATAGATTCAATCCATCAAAGTGATTGAGCAGACGGTTGGACAGTTGCAGAACAGACTCGGATTTCGTACCGGTCCGGAGTAGGATAGCCAGCAGCTCCTGATTGGATAGGCTTGCTGCCCCACTTTGAATCAATCTTTCCCGAGGTCTTTCATCTTGAGGGAAATCCCGGATCATCAGCCTGTTTTCTTCATGCTGGGGTATTGTTTTAACCATTGGTTCCTCCTTTTCGCACGCTTGGGAGTCACTCTGGTTGAAGATAGCCCATTTCAAGTAAAACACGATTCACTCGTGAGATGGGTAAGCCAACGACGGAGAAATAATCGCCTTTGATTTCTTTGACAAATTTCGCTCCGATTCCTTGGATACCATATGAACCGGCTTTATCAAAAGGTTCTTCAGATGCAATATAATCGTCGATCTCTTTAGAAGTCAACTCCCAAAACGTCACATCCGTTTTTTCATAAAAGAGTTCCTCCACGTCACCACGCAGAATGGCAACCCCCGTGTAGACAGAATGGGTAGAACCGGAAAGCATGGATAACATTTCTTTCGCTTCCTCTTTGGATTCCGGTTTACCAAGAATCTGGTCATCCTTCGCTACGACGGTGTCTGAACCGATTACATAGTGAGTGGGGTATTGATTCGAGATTTCTTTCGCTTTTTTGCGGGCAAGATACATCACGACTTCATGGGGCGATAGATCAGATGAAAAAGTTTCCTCTACAGTAGAACTGATAACGGAAAAAGAAAGTTGAATTTGTTGCAGAAGTTCTTTTCGACGAGGAGATTGTGAAGCGAGTATGAGGTTGGACACACCATACCAATCCTTTCAGGGTAGAAATTGGGAGATACATGAATATACTACCAAATTCCGCCTCTTTAAACAAGTAAAAATAGAGCCGGCACTCTTATGGTCAGTAAGCATAAATCTGACAAAATGAGAGAGGCTCTATTTTCGGTAAAAGATTATTTCCTAGAAAATAGTCTAATCCGGTCGAAATTATAATCCACTGTAAAGTTGCAGGTAGGATAACAGCTCTTCCTGAACTTTCTGGGCATCCTCCCGGGACTTCATCGCCTCCGCGAGATTCCCTGCATTGACCAGGGACTCTTTCATGGACGCGATAGACTCTTGACCCACCTTGATTCCTTCCAATTCCTTCACTCCGGATTGAATGGTTTGAATCGTCTTTTCATCAGGCGTTCCACCGACCATTCCACTGCTGCTCTCCATAGCTAAAGTGTTGTAGAGCCCATTTCCTTTTTCCAAAAAGGATTTCTCTTCCTTTGAAGCATTTATTCCTTTAGCTCCAAATACAAAATCTTTTGCAAACACGTCTACCCCTTGTTCCTTCAATTCTGCTCCAAGCGATTTGGCTGTTTCAAGATCTCCCGAAACACCCAATAAAAGAAAGAATTGTCCATCCTTTTCCACACTTGCGCTGCTCAACCCTTTTCCTGCTAAGCTGTCCTTCATGGCATTAAGCGATTCCTTTGTTGAAAACACACCGCCTTGAAGGATCGACGTTGAGAAATCCTGTAATTCAACAGCCGATACAGACTGCTTCCCTTCCGTATTTCCTTCCGCTGTCGTATCTTGCAGCGTTGCCGCCGGCGCCGAAGGACCATCTGTTGTCGTAATGACTTTAAGCGTGCCGAATCCCAGCACCGCTCCCACCACAACCGCACCAATTATGGACATTAGAAGATTGACAGAGTCCTGAAAAGGATTTTTGAAAGACTTGCGCTTCTTCTTGTTCCCTGACACATAATTGATTTTTTTGTATTCCTTAGGAGGCTGGGCTTCCTCATCGTCGGGAAGGACCCAATCGAATCCATTGTCTTTCGCCTCTTCCCCGGCAGCTGCTTCAGACTCCCCCGACTTCCAATCATAAACAAGAAGCTCTTCATCAAAATTTGTTTTTTCACCATTAATTTTAATAGATATCTTTTTATCTTTGTCTCTTTTATTATTCATCATCGCCACCCTCCTTCATCTATTTTTTTCCATGCTATCACATCTAATAAAAAAAAGAACAAGACTTTTGTCGTCTTGTCCTAATAGGTTTTCGTCAAATTTTTCAGTTTTTCTGCAGTGATTGAATTGAAAGGGTAGAAAACGGGATTTCTTCCCTATCTCCGTTTCCATTTGTACAGAGATTATACTCTTCCCCCAGTAAACAAATGGATATCACACTCTCCTCGTCAGCCAAAACATAAGAGGATTCATCCGGTGCCATAACTGTTTTGGAATGGGGATCCAAGATCGGTTCTATCAATTGAGCATCTATCAACTCTTTATACGTAATCTTACCCGTTACCCTTTCTTGAAGCATGGCATCCTTCGCATAGTATTGCGCTGAACTTTTCATCGTAAGGGCATTTGCCACAAACGCCTGTTTCTTTGATTTTTCAATCAGATTGTTTATCGCCAATACAGCAATGACGGCTATGATCCCTAAGATCACGATAACAGCAAGCAATTCTACAAGCGTATATCCTCTTTCATTTTCACGCATTATCATCAAACCTTTAATTGGTATCTAGTTCTTCTGACTTTTGTTCAGGGAACTGCTGAAAAGGATTCTTTTTGTTAGAAGGCAGGGGTGCATCGAGCTTCGGCAGCTCCTTCTCAAGTTCTACTAAACCAGGTAAATAAAAGGCGGACACGACTAAATTCAATTGAATATTTTCGAATTCATCTTGGTATTGCAGTAATTCAGCCGGTCCGCTGAAAGAAATCTGTTCTATTTCCACGATGCGATGCAGCTCTTCTAATTTATTGATGAACTCCTCTATCTCGAAATAGCTCTTTGCTTCTACAGAAATCGTGGCTGTCAGTTTTTGAAGACCTTGTGGAAGGACCACAACAGGTGCCGGGTTCACTTCAGTGCCTTCTTCAGTTACTTCACCATCTGTTTGGGAAACATCATCCCCTGCGCCCAAGGTTTCAGTTGCAGGAAGATCTACGGCACCTTCTGTAAATTCAATGCTTGTGATAAAACTGTCTGAGACGATTTCTGCTTTTTCCAAATCGATAAGGAGCTGCTGAGTGAGGGGCTTGACCGGAACCTTTTGTTGTAGTGAACTCGAATTTTCAAAGGAAGCCTGTTTAATGGAAGAAATCTTTGAATCCAATGCTTCAATCAGCTTCTTTTCCGTATTGATTTCATTCTGTAGACTTTCTTTTTGATTTTTCACGGGTAGATAGTAGAACCATACTCCCCCAAGGATGAGAAATACTGCGATAACGATGGATGTGCTGATCAGTAACCATTCTTTTTTCTCGAACAGTACATTCATTCCGAATCGCCTCCCTGCTCATCGGAAGTTTCCTCTGATTCCATTTTCTTTATCTCTACTCTATTTAACGTTACTTCATACTGACCTATATACCTTGGTAAGATGGTTTCCGTATTAACGGCTGTCAGACTATCATTTTCAGAGATGGTTTCTGTAGCAAGCTTCAATAAGGTTGCTTCCTGAATGTACCGGGATTCCTTCAAATGCGTTAAATAAAACGCAGCTTCACTGCTTGTGTCAAATTGAATCGAGAGTTGGATACTCCCATCTTCAGCGTATGTAAATTGCTTCACGAAACCCCGTTCCGGCAGTAATTCGACCAGGTGATTCAAGACCGGCACCGTATCGATGGGATAGCTTTCCGCCCATCTGACTGCACTCTCCAATTGTACCCAGGCATCGGATGATTCAAAATCAGAAATGCTTTGTTCTTTTTCAGCTCTGAGCTGCTTGGTACTCTGTAATTCCGTCGTCAGGACGTCCACGTCTTTTCCAATATTGAAAGCCAGCAGAAAAAGAACAAAAAGAGCAAGGATCCCAACGGATAGCACACCGATAACCACATACAGCCACTGACGACTCCCTTTTTCATTTTGAGGTAATAAATTGATATCGACGAGCACTATATCACCTCTTTTAATCCTAAACCAATGGCGAGTAGAAACGCACTCGATAGTTCTTCATTGGTGTAGGCGTCGCGTGCGGCTGTCGGCACCTGGATAATATCGATCTCAAACCGATCTGATAAAAGGGTGTGGATTTCCCCTACCATGGGATGGTCACCCGTTACGTATATTTTATTAATCATTGCTTCATCATTTGTCAGTGTATATCGGTAAAAGCTGATCACTTTGTCTATTTCTTTCATCACTTCATCAAACTGAAGTGATTGAATATCCTTTTGATACCCTCGATCATCCATGACTTCCCGATCCTCCCCTAAACCGATCGGCCTGAAAAATACAGGCTGATGATCATGAAAGATTGATACGGTCACATTAGCCTGATTGAAATAGAGGAGCATTTCATGGTCTTCTCTATGAGTTAGATCCAATGAGTGAACATATCGATAAAAGGCAAGTGGACTAATATCCGCCACAACGGGCTTTAAATGGGCATCAGTCAGGATCTGCTGATATTCCATGACAATATCTTCCGGTGCCGCCACAAGGATGATTTCTTTCTTGTCTCCTTTATTTCCTACGACCACCACATCAAAAACCGGATTCTCAAAAGGCAGGTGGATACTCGTACCGATTTCCAGGAATAAGTGGCTCTTCACCTCATCATCCTCAATATTCGATGATATCTCCATCTTCCTGATGATCATCTGAGTATTCGGTACGATGAATTGAACTTCCCTTTTCTTGATACCCCAGTCGAGGACACACTCTTCCAACAGTGCTTGAAAAGCTTCTTTTTCAATGATTTTGCCATCGGAGATCATCCCGTCAGCTATTCGTTTCTCTCCAAAATGGTGAATATGTAAAGGAGACACCGATTTCAATTCTACAAATCGAATCCATTGATCACTGATGACGATATTGATTTTATTTTTATTCTTATTGAAGAGACGTGATAACATCTTGAATGACCCCTTTAGCTATATAGAGAAAAATACCAATCCAGGATTGGCTGGTGAAAGAAGTATGCTGCGAGTGTTCCTAATACGATATATGGACCGAAAGCAATGGGTTCCCCTTTTTTGAAAAAGCCAAGCATCAGGCCCGCAATACCGGCCACCGTCCCAAAAAGGGTAGCGAGGAAAAAGGAAAAAAGCATCACCTTGACCCCCACAACAAAACCAATGACAGCGAACAGTTTAATATCACCGCCACCCATTCCCCCTTTGCTGAAGATGGCAATCAAGAGAAGCAGACAAAAACCGGTAATACTACCTGCAATGCTGTCCCACCAAGGATGTAACGGGATGAAAATCCTTTCTATGATGAACAGTACTGAAAAAAACATCAGCACTTTATCAGGAATGACCATATATTTCAGATCACTGACCGTGATGATCATGAATAAAGAGACAAGTGTAAGAGCGACAATCAGCTCCGGCTGGAGGCCTAACATAATATAAGAAAGTAAGAATAAGAGTCCGGTAGATAGTTCCATCAATGGATAAAGAGGAGAAATGCGCCCCTTACACTGAGCGCATTTTCCCCCTTGCATGATATAGGATAGTACTGGTATCAGTTCCTTGGCCGTCAGCGTATGCTGGCAGTAGGGACAAGCTGATCTTGGTTTGACGATTGACTTTTTGAGCGGTATCCGAAGGCCGACTACGTTGTAGAAGGAGCCTAGGAGGAGACCGTAAAGGAATAGAAGTAAATACATGCTCTATTAAGGTGTTACAGTAGCAGTAGCGGTCCCATCTAACTTAACATCATCGCGAGTTAGAGAATCCGGATCTTTAGTTACAAAAAATCCAGTGGTTGCTACGTTATTATTTGATAAAGTAACAGTATAAGAATAATTTCCAGTACTAGCATCCTTAGTGATGAATACTTTACTGGTTGCTTCATCATAAGTACCACCTGATGGAGCAGATAACTCTTCTAAATATCCATCTGAAATCAAATCTGAAAGGGATATTTCAGTTAAATTAGTGTTGTTTGCAGTAACCGCCAATCTAGCCCCACTCACCATCTGCTGAGCATTCGCAATATGAGCATCCTTCTTCGAGTTATTAATCAACCCACCAATACTAGGAATCGCAATCGCCGCAATGATCCCTAAAATAACGACAACAGCAAGTAATTCGATAAGCGTCAATCCGCGCTCATTTTTCAATCTTTGACCCATTTTCTTTAACATGGAAATTCCTCCTGTATATTTATCTTTTACTAAAAACTAGTAATCTAGTACTAGTATACAACAATCATCCGACAAAAAAATCAAACTTTTTGTAAAATTATAGGTATTTTCTAATAGTTTTGAACATTATTGAAGATTTCGAACATCGGAACGAGAATCGAGGTCACGATTGTCCCGACCAAACCTGCCAGCATGACGATCATGAGTGGTTCTATCAGTGATTTTAGACGATCCGTGGCACTTTCCACTTCTTTTTCATAGAAGTCCGCGACCTTTGCAAGCATTGAGTCAAGGGATCCTGTCTCTTCCCCTATGGCGATCATCTGCGTCACCAATGGAGGAAAAGCCCAATGCCGTTTCATAGGGTCTGTAAGGGAAGTCCCCTTCTCCAATGACCTCCGGGATTCACCGATTACTCGTGCCACCACTTCATTTTCCACAACTTTTTCAACGATGGCTAATGCCTGCAGGATAGGGACTGAGCTTGAAAATAATGAACTGAGCGTTCGCGTCATTCTCGCCAGTACCGCTTTCTGCAGCATCTTTCCGAAAATAGGCACTCTCAGGATGGCATAATCCAGATAATACTTCGATCGTTTGTCTTTTCTTAACATGGCCAGAGTGAAAGCAATGAATACAAAAAACAAAATGATAATGTACCAGAATTTTTGCATGAATTCACTTGAAGCAATAACAAACTTTGTAATGGTCGGTAGTTCTCCGCCGAAATCGGACAGCATATTCACGAATGTAGGCACAACGGCAGCCAGTAAGAATATCACGACCCCGATGGCAATGACGCCGACAACCATTGGATAAGCTAATGCCGAAATGATTTTCTGTTTCGTGATATGTTGCTTTTCATAGTGAGTGGCGAGCCCCTCCAATGTTTCATCCAGGCTTCCTGACGCTTCCCCGGCCTTAAGCATATTGATCAGCATTGGTTCAAAAATCTTCTTGTGACGGGAGAAGGCTTCAGATAGTGGGTTCCCGTCCCGCAATTCATCTTCTATTTCCTTAAGTGCTTTGCCGAGTGCCTTACTCTCTGTCTGCTCGGCCAGGATATGAGTCGAATCAACAACTGTGACCCCGGCTTGAAGAAGGGTCGCAAACTGGCGCAGAAAAATAACAAGATGCTGTAATTTCACCGGATTTCCGATCGTTATGTCTTTGGTCATGAGTGTCTCAGGCATTTCCAAAATATCAATGACCCTTACTTCCTGTTTCTTCAGCTGGATGAGGGCATCTTTCTTGGATGATGCCGTGATAATCCCCGTTTTTTTTCCTTTTTGGTCCCTGCCCGTGTACTTATAACGTCCCATTTATTGAGGAATCTCCTCTCTGCTATAAGGAAACGCCATTTCCTTTGAAATGATGCCACTTTCATAAAGCCTCATCACACTGTCGCTCATGATGTGCATGCCTGAAGTTTTGGACGTCTGCATGACATTTTGAATTTGGTGGACCTTTTCGGAACGGATCAAATTGGCGATCGCCGCATTATTCATGAGAAGCTCTGTCGCTGCCCTTCTTCCCTTTTTATCAGTGGTGGCAAATAATCTCTGTGAAAGGATCCCGACTAGGACCGATGCCAATTGAACGCGGATTTGCGATTGCTGCTCCGGCGGGAAGACGTCTACGATCCGCTCGATGGTGGCCGGGGCACTGGATGTATGAAGGGTCGCCAGTACCAGGTGACCGGTTTCCGCCGCCGTGATGGCAGTATGGATGGTCTCAAGGTCCCTCATCTCTCCTACGAGTATAATATCCGGATCCTGCCTCAGTGCACTTCTCAACCCTTTTGAAAATGATTTTGTATCAAATCCTACTTCCCGCTGATCGATGATGGATGCCCCATGTTTGTGCAGGTATTCTATGGGGTCTTCAAGGGTGATGATATGCTTTCTCATTTTCCGGTTCATATAATCTACGATAGATGCAAGTGTGGTCGACTTTCCACTCCCCGTAGGTCCAGTAACAAGGAAGAGACCCTGTGGTTTTTCAGCAATCGTCTTCAATACATGGGGAAGAAACAATTCCTCCATTGTAGGAATGGAAGTCGGAATGACACGTATGGCCAAAGATATGCATGAACGTTGTTTGAATGCATTCACCCTGAACCTTGAAACGCCTGGGATTCCATAGGAAAAGTCCAATTCACCCACTTCTTCAAAAGACGGATACATCGTTTCAGAAATGATGGCTCTAGCCATTGATTCCGTGTTATCAGGCAGCAAATTTTCCTTACCGAATCTTTTCAAGTCCCCATGTATGCGGAAGATAGGCGGTGAGCCGACTGTAAGATGGATATCGGACGCGCCTAACTCGTAAGCAGACTTTAGAAGATAATCAACTTTTTCTTTCAATTCATTCACCTACTCTGAAATCGCTACTCTTAATACTTCTTCGGTCGTGGTCATGCCCTGTTTTACTTTCAGCAAGCCGTCATCAATTAAGAAGATGGTTTTATTCCGTACGGCATGCTCCCTTAACTTGGAGAAGGGTTCGTTGTTCAGAATGACCTTCTTCATTTCATCATTCATGACGAGGACCTCATGAATGGCAATCCGACCTTTGTATCCTGTCATATTACAGGAGGAGCAACCCTGCCCTCTCGTGATGGTCTCGATCTTCATTCCCCTTTTGGCGAATATCTCAATCTCCCGCTTGGTAGCCGGCATCTCTTGTTTGCAATCACGGCATACCTTCCTGATCAAGCGTTGAGCCACGACCCCGCTTAGTGATGAGGCAACCAAAAAGGGTTCTACACCCATATCCAATAGTCTCGTCACCGTACTGATTGAGTCATTGGTATGGATGGTACTCAACACGAGATGTCCGGTTAAGGAAGCGCGGATGGATACTTCGACTGTCTCCCTGTCTCGAATTTCCCCGACCATGATGATATTCGGATCTTGACGCAAAATGGCCCGAAGCCCCTTCGCAAAGGTCAAACCGACATTTTGATTCACACCGATCTGGTTGATACCCTCCAGCTGATACTCAACGGGATCCTCGATTGTAATGATGTTCACTTCTTCACTATTGAGGTGATTTAGGGCAGCATATAAAGTAGAAGACTTCCCTGAACCGGTTGGTCCCGTGATGAGTACAATCCCTGTCGGCTGCTGAATCATCTTCATGAATCTCTGTTGATTTACCTTGTTGAATCCAAGTTTTAAGAGGTCATTCAGGCTCGAACCTAAATCCAGAATCCTCAATACAATTTTCTCTCCATAGACTGTCGGTAATGTCGACACACGAAGGTCGATTGGATGAAAGTCGATATTCACCTTAATCCTCCCGTCCTGAGGCACCCTGAATTCGGTTATGTCGAGATTCGCCATGATTTTAAGCCTGGCAATCAACATACTTTGCATGTGCTTCGGGAGATTTCTTTCGGTCCTAAGAATTCCGTCCACCCTGTAACGTATGACAACTTTTGTTTCCTGAGGGTCGATATGTATGTCACTCGCTTTTTGGGTCACCGCATTTGACAGGATTCCGTTCACTAATCGAACGATGGGTGAATCGGAATCCACCACCGTATCTTCTTCTGCTCTATTTAGATCCCGATTCTCCTGGAATAGGTCTTCAAATCCATCCTCTAAGTCATAAAACTTATTGATGACTTTCAGAATATCATCCTTGGTTGCAATCGCTGTCTCGATTTGAAAGCCTGTGGCCAAGCGCAGATCCTCGATTGCGTAAAAGTCCAACGGGTCGCTCATGGCTACAAAAAGCCTATCCCCTTCTCTTTTAAGAGGGATCATCAGGTTCCGCTTAGCCGATTCTTTAGGAATCAAGTGGAATAAATTCGTTTCAAAGGGGTATCTGTATAGGCTGACATGGGGAATCCCCAATTGAAATTCCAGTACTTCAATCAACTGCTGTTCCGTAATATATCCTCTTTGAAGCAGGGCATCCCCTAACTTCTGTCCCTTCGCCTTATCTTTCAGGGTATCTTGTAACTGGGATGCGGTTATGATCCCTGCTTCAACCAGCAGGTCTCCAAGCCTCTTTCTAATCGTGGTCACCTTATCACCCGCTTTTACGACTTATTTAATGTCTTTTTTCTTCTTTGGTTTTGCTTCTCCATCTGATGGCCTTGAAGAATCCTGGTCGGCAGGATCTTCCCTTTCCTTCTCTGGGGAATGGTTCTCGTTCTCTTCCTCATCCATTGAGGAAGTGTCATCCTTTTCCCCATCATTCGATTCTTGATTCGATGATTCTTCACCATTCTCCCCGGTTGGTACATTATCAAATGTTCCACTTGGGGTTTCCTGTAATTCCTGCAGCGGATAAACCGCAATCTTATGCTGTGGTGCATAAAAATCTTCATTGATGAGTTCTTCTGAAAGGATTTCACCTGAAGAACTCAGTTTTTGCTTATAGACCCGGATCAGGACCCCGTCTTTCCCTTCTTGTTGAATATCGACGCTTCCTTTTTCAACAAAAGGGCTAAACTGTTTAATCACGCGTGGAGGGAACGTTTCCTTTTCCGACAAACGGACATTATAAGAGTTTGGAAAAGGGATTCCCTGCAATTGAGCCTTGATTCTATTCTCTTGGATGGCAAGCTTCAGCTCATAACCAGTTGAATTAGGATTGGTGATGACAAAATCCTGGTTATTCATCGGATTGAATTTCGCTTCAAAGCCAAGTGTCACATAGTTAGGAAGCAGCTTGCTTATATTTCGTTCAATGATAGAAAAGTTGGAATGTAAGGTGATCTGATAGAGTAGTGATGCAACCGGACTTAAATCAGCCTGTGATTCAACTACAAAACCTTCTGTTTCCAGGAAATCCGAAAAGGAAAATTGGGAATTGGGTACAATGGGAATGGAGGGATAATTGTCTATAAAGCTCTTAATCGTTGGTGTAACCTCTAATTCATTCGACACGGCCTCATACAGGACTTGTGGAGACTCATTACTGGCTACATAATCGTATATCAGTATGCTCTCTTCTTTATGAAGACTACCAGCCAAAGAGAGGATATACTCCCGTAAAGATGGTAGGTTGATGTCTTCTCCCCTATAGTCAGCGAACTGATTTGAAAGAAACGCATCGAATGCCTTTTCATCCATCGTCACAATTAAACTTGTGTTTTCATTATCAACAAGTTTCTCTATGCTTTCTTCCAAATGAAATTGAAAGAGAGATGGGTCGATTTTGGCTGTTTCTCCATTGAAATCAAACATCAGGTTTTGATTTACCTTCCACTCCTCTACTTTCTCATCCAGTATCTTCATTGCTTCTTCTTTGTTTGCTCCACCCAGTTTAATAGATGCAACCGCTGCATGTTTCGATAGATTGAGTGACTTAACAAAGAACGTTTCATAAGCAAAGACGCCTAAATGAGAAAATCCATATAGAAAGAATGTGGATAAGAACAAAACGGTCATCAGTTTAACAAGTAGACCTTTTTTCACACTAGGCGCTCCTTCCTGACTCCTACTTAATATTCATCGTTAAATCAACAAAAACAGATGGACCTGCGTCTTGAGCAGCTTTAATATCAGCTTCGGTTAGAGATGAACCTTTAGCAATTAATAGATTCCCCTCTAAATTATATATATCTTCAATCACTCTTTTTCCTGTAAGTAATTGAGTCTGTTTCGTTTTAATGGTCTCTAAGCCATGTGGTTGCGGTTGTAAAGGCAGAGTCTCTTCTTCAAAAACAGGCTCAGGGCTTACAAGTTGATCAAATGATCCTTTAAAATATTCAGCAGCGTCTTCGTTCACAATTATGATATCTTTCCCAAATGTTAGAACATGTTCCGTACCAAGGAAAAACGTGTTGTCTTGAGCATTCAATTCTAAGGAAACAATAGCCCCGGTTTCATCATCCACATAAAACTCTTGAATGTTGCCGATCATTTGGCCTTTACGGGTCATCACGCGGGTATCGTTAATTTTAATTTTTTTATTCACCAGCTGGTTCGCAATCGGGATTTCATTTAAATCGATTACGGCATTCTCATTTTCGACGGTGACGGCATATTCCCCTATTCCAACTACCTTTTTAAACGGGATCGCCTTCACACTGACCTGCCAATCTTCATGCTCGATGGTCAGAAAATCAACTGAGCCCTTTTCCGGATTGATTACAAGGGATTTGACCCTCCCTATTTCACTTCCATCGGATATACTGATAATCGGTAAAGCTTTCATTTCTGCACTCTTTTTCATGTCATCTCACCTATTCTGTCAATTTAATTTCGTTTAACTTTTCCCATGCAAACTCATTTGTTTGCTCAATGTCCATTTTAATGTACGGATGCTCATTGAATCTCTTTGAAATCCCGTCAGTAAACATTTGTAAGTCATCGTATTGCTCTGTTGAAATGTAATGATCCATTAATACTCTTGCAAATGTATAGTAATCTTGATCGTGTAAACTTGGATGTAAGTAATGCTTAATCATGTTTTCTATCTGGTGGGACGATAAAATGCTCTTCGAGAGTGTGATTTGTTCAATCATGGTTTTCATAACCTCTCTCATGATCCTCGATCTTTTAGGAAGTGCGTGTACGTGAAGGTCTTCTTCACTGATATCTTCAGCAATACTATCCTCTGTATCCTCAAATATTTCGGGGTCCTCACCTTCAACAAAATCATCTTCCAATTCATCTTCAGAACCCGGTAAGTCCTCTAAATCTTCTACAGGTTCCAGTTGATCATCAACTACATCTTTCATTTCTTCATTTTCATTCTCAATGGTCTCGTCAGTTTCATCAATTATTAATCTTTCAATCTCACTTAAAACGATATCAGAAGACTCATTTCCTTCTTCTATTTCTTTTTTAGCTTCGTTATCTTCGTATTCACCGGCATTTTCTATGAACCACTCACTTTCATCATCATCGACCTTTTTCGGCTCAGTTTCAACGGCAGGGTATCCCTCTATGATATCGACAGCTTGTAATGGTTCATCTTGTTTTATAGAACCATCTGTTTCAAAATCTTCTTCTGCCACGTCTACTTCGATTTCATAAAGTTCCTCCAATTCAATTGGAGCTATTTCTTCTTCAACCGGAACGGAATTCACAGTTTCCTCAATCAAATCGAATTTTTCTTCCTCAGCTTCAGTTTCATCCTTTTTATTATGTAAATTACCCTTTAATCCCTTATGTTCATGGACTATTTGCATAGGTTCTTCTTCCAAATCCACCTCAGTGCCGGTAGCCAGGACTAAAAGACCACTGAATCGTTGTTCAATCACATAAGAAGAAAGACCTAGCAAAACCATTAACATGATTCCAATCATCCAAATTGGATACTGGGTTGATGCGACTAATCCAAGGAGCGTTAAACCGAATGCAATACCGGCAATTAGTAGTTTCCCTTTTACGCTGATGCCTATCGGAATAAAATATAAAATAGGTAGCAATAGAATAAGTGCAAGTAATGAAAATAGGTAGATCATCTTACATTCATCTCCTTCCTATGATATATTTCTTATAAATCAGACTTTTTTTAACAAGTTTCGACTACTAGATATTGTATAATAAAGTTAGGTATTTTGAAAGCGGGTGTTGGGTTGAAACTTATAAAAATATTTAAAAATAATAGAGGCTTCACTTTAATTGAACTTTTGGTTTCAATTACAATCCTGGGAATCGTCCTTTTAAGTTTCATGAATTTCTTCCTTCAATCCAGTACATATACGAATGGCAATCAAAAGAAGACAGTGGGAGTAAATGTAGCCAGAAATGTCTTAATGTTTATGGAAAAACAAAACTTCCTTGAGATCAGGGACTACTTCTATGAAGTGAATATAGGAAGTAAAGATCCGACAGATGAATTTTATAAATTATTCATTTGCGGGGATGAATATCATACCTTCTCTAACTTCTCTACTGAATCAGAAATGATTGATTCCTGTCCGGACAAGAAAAATATAAATATAAACGGGTTAGAATATGAGACTGAGATTTATTCCGGAGAAGTCACGAACCCTGATGAATTAGATTACTATATTCCCATTACAATCGAAGTTAGGTGGAATATCAATGATAGAGAATACAGTACGACTGTGGATGGAAAAGTTAAAAGCGAAGATATCCGATAATAGAGGCATTACCCTGGTTGAGTTACTACTTACCCTATCCATATCGGCTATCCTGTTACCCGTTACATACGGGGCAATGATTACCGGCTATAAGGTTTATGAGAAAGTTTCGATCGATGCACAATTGAGGGAAGACGCAGATTATGTTTCTGCAATGGTAATGAAGAATCTTTATTCATACCCTTTCGATACAATTGAAGAATGCGTGCCATCCTCTTCTACTTGTGTAAAGTTTATAAACAGCAGTGAACTATCTGTAGCGCCCTATTCAGGAAAATCCTTCTATCAGGTAGAGGAAGAAGAGATTGTGAATGATGAACAAATCTTGCAACTAGTTCAAGTTGGGGAGAAAAAACAATGGAGCTTTGACGGGGCAATATTAACTACACCTTCTGACTTTTCGGGATCCATCATCACTTCCACCTGCACTTCTAAACCTTGCAATGAAGCGATCATACAGCTATCGTACAAAGTTTCACATCCTAATTTCGATAAAACCCTTAATTTAGAGAGCAGCATCGGATTTTAGAAGGGAGAAAACAGCTTGTTAACCAATCAAAGAGGAAATGCCTTACTTACCGTTTTAATTACATCTCTTGTTATGGTGACAATCGGTATGGCTATCATAAGTTCGACGATAGGTGGAGCTAAACGAACTGAAGTCAGAGAGACCGACATTGACATTACATATGAAGGGCTAAAGGCAGCAGAAGAAATTTCATCCAAGCTTGTCTATCAATTGCAGCCCACAAGGGAGTTAGAAATCAGTACATTGACACCAGCGAATATAAATTCGAAAGTAGCAGCCTTTTTTCAATCTTCCATTCTTCCATCCTATCAGTCTATCGATAGAATAAAGTGTGTCACCATCATTGATGTGAGTGGGACCAGTGCAATGAACCTACTGGGTGACCACTGTACGAAATCCAACACTCCTGATTTCAAAACCTTTGAGCTGGACTATCTTGGCACCAATCTTACGAGAGTGTATGAAATCCTGATTCAAACAAAAAACCCTTCTTCTGAACAAGGGAAAGTGGAAAAGACCGTTCGAAAAAGGGTCATTTTATCGCCCGTCCCAAGTTTCCTTAAGTATACTCTAGGCTCAAGGGAACAACTTCAATTGAATGGATCTCCACATCTGGTCGGTAACATTTATGCTAACTCTTTAGGCATAAGCGAAGAGGCCAACTACCAACTTTCTAATAAACAGGATAAAACATACCCAGCACCATTCCCGTCCGTTATCGGGGACTTGTATACAAGCTACAACAAAGCGAATTATGAACATATGAAAAGTCTGATAACTTCAAATCAGTTTTATCCGCTAATAGAACCTCCCAAAGTAAAACAGGATAGTCAATTTACTGATATTTCATTTAATCAAACGTACGAAGAAGAGGTTAGCAAGGTATTAGAATCTCTTGATCTACCAATGAGAAATAACATTTCCCAAACAAATTTAATGAGTTCAATCAGAACTGCTTTTCCTTCAAATTCCTTCTCTCCTGCCCTTGTTGAAGATGGGATTTTGGATGAAAACTCCCAAGGGAAGGTTAAAGTGAGTGGAAACATTACTATTAGAGGGCTACAGTATTCAGGGGTGGACCTGCTTGTAGATGGTGATGTGAATATTATCTCAAGTTCTCCAATGAATATCGGGAATATCATTTCGACTGGGAATGTGACGATTTCTAATTTAGATAGAGAAATGACCATTGATAATATCGTGGCAGCAGGAAGAGTATCCATAGAGGCAAATTCACCCGTAATGCTCCTGGAGAATATAGTTAGTTTTGATCATATCTCTTTTCAATCACAAAATTCCACTTCCGTCATATCGGGAAATGTATTTTCAGGGAGGAATTTAACCATACTGGGTGATGCCAATGATCCATCCGGTGAGAATGATGAAATCAAGTTTGATTCCGTCATTTACGCAAGGGGAAAAACAAGTATTTCTAACTTGAATATAACCGGCAAAGAGAGTGAAGACGGCACAAATAATACTGGAGAATTAATTTTACTCTCTAAAGGAGAGTTACTATTAACAAGAATGAATGAATTTCAGTATTATGCTCAGGAGAAGGAAAAAAATGAATTACGTTTGTTGCCCGATCCAGCTGAGGGCATAAAGCCGTTACAAGCTTTTTTCTACACGGATAGTGACGCTACCCTTTATGGAGTTGGTTCATTATTTTATGTTAACGGAGGTGTCTTTTCAAAAGGAAACCTTACAGTGAATGCTGTTCGTGGGGACGTAGACAATATCGATGACGCAAATCAGATCTCCCCCTCAAATCAGCAAGAGAAACTGTCAAGATTCATCGTAAACTATAACAAAGATGTCCTTCTTTCAAAGCTGGATACTTTACCAAAGGTTGAAGCCCTCTCATTAATCAGTGATGAGATAATAGTTGAATGAAAAAAGGGAGGTCCATTATCAAGGACCTCCCTTTATATCACCATCTTCCATCGATATCCCCATCTCCGGTCTCCGGGTTTTCAGTTTCATCTTCTCCTGCAACGACTTCGAAAATCGCAATCGCCTTTATATCAGGATCTTCTTCAGAAGTAACCGTTATCGTCGTTACCCCTGTATTTTTAGGTATAACCTTCCAAACTCCATTTTCTTGAACGATGTCCACAACATCGTTACCTGTGTCGACAACGTTCTCTATGTTTTTATTGGTTGCATTTTCAGGATTGAATACTAAATGAGAGTGTATATCTAATGCGTTACCTTCCAGCAATAAAGTGTACTTCGATTTTGTAAAGTCCATGCTTTCCAGATTTACAATCCTTGACTTAACAATGACCCGGATCATTTTTTTGTATTTCCCATTCTTGGTTTCAACTTCCACTAGATCCTCGCCGGGAGATAATCCTGTCATTCGGTTCTCTTTGGTGGAATTGACTTGACTGTATGAGGAGTTAATCATTCCATCATCACCTTGTAGAACCCTCACATTATAATTATTGTTCGGTTTTCCAAACGGGAAGATATCGATATTGAATGACTGGGTTTCTCCAACATATAATTCAATTAATGAAGGTACACGTATTAATTCGTCACTCTCGATCCAAATGGTACTTTCAATAATGTAATCCTCTATTGCAAAACCGCCAACGGCTTTTACCCGGATTTCATTCTTCCCGAAACGATCAATGATTTTCGTATCTTCCAATTCAATTTCTGTCCATTCACCGTTTGTTTCTTCTTCATTAAGAAGTTGATAGTGGTAAGAAACATTTCCTCCAGGAATACCGTTAGAGAGATAGAATTCCACTTCATTCGAGACAGAAGAACCATCATCTAAAATATTTTCTGTGAGTGGGTCTTTTACTATTAATTCAGGAACGAATGGTAAAACAGCGGTTGCTCCATTTTTGTAGGTAACAGTAAGCTGTGTGGGTTCACTCTCCAATGATTTTACAGGCATAATCGGGTATCGACTATCCACTCCAGCTTCCAGTGTTGCTACAACACTTTCCGTTTGCCCCTGTATTTTAACCTTCTTGATCGTACCGTTTGAATAACCATCAAATGCAAATTCTCTTCCATTTTGCAATTGACGTGTTCTTACTTTCGCGCTGATTTCGTTATTATTCGGGCTCAGATTACTGCTCACTTTGTTCCCATATCGTGAATCGATATAATAGACTTTCGCTTGTGGCATTTTCACATTATTAATGGCCCAGACGGCGTTCATCGTTACAGGTATCTCAAGTGCAGGTTTAGTAAACGCACCGTTTTCAAAGCTCATCTTTTGTTTAACCTTGATTATGGCAACTTGTTGTCCATTGATATTCTGGATTGTTACATCAGGGCTTTCTTTAACGCTGATACCCTCTGGTAAGGGCTGGTATATAGTAATCTCACTTAAATCACCTTTTGCTTTCGGATTTACCAACCCGCCAAACTCCAGTTTGAACTGTCCTGTGAAAGTATTTGTTTCTTTTCCATCCTCAACAATTAAATTGAACAGGTCTTGATTGATTTTATTTAAGTCTACCCTTCCTGTGACCGATGCAGGTGCATCATCTTTCACTTCAATCGTCACAGACTTTTTATCACTTGATCTCCATTCTGTTTCTTCTGCCGTTTTATACTGTACTTTCAAATCCTTAAACGTATAGGATCCCTTATTGGAGAATTCCACCGGAAGCGATACTGTAATAGGAGTTGGTACCCCCTGCCCTACTTCGTATACTGTGGAAAATGGCAAATAAACTTTATTATTCATCACTTTGTATTGATTTTGGTCTACTGTCACATTTTCCGGCAACTGTACGACAATTTCGCCATCCAATTTGACTGAATTCAATTTGTTGGCTAATTTTTCGAATGCATCGGAAACGCTCCCTTCACTGGCTTTGATGAAGCTACCCGACGTTTGCTGTGCCAGCATTTCGAGATAACGATCGTCCAGATCTCCTTCTCCATAACCAAGGGTATGCATGGTGATTTTATCGTTGTAGATTTCCTTGGATACTTCAAGGCCTTTTTGTTTGATAAGAGCTTGAACGTACTGGCTGTACTTCTCTAATTCATCCATTATATACCAACCTGAATTCATGGACTTCCCGTTGATAGAAAAATCATTAACATATAAATAATTCACATCGCGATTTTCGATAGAAGCTATTCTATGAAGCCATTTATCATAGTAGTAATTATATCTATCTTGATAATCGAACTTCACTAGCTGTTCCTCTTCAATAAATTCGTATTTATTACAAGATTTATTTTTACAGTCTTTGTAACCTACTTTTTCAATCGACGTCGCAATCATCGGTTGTCCATCGGTTAAGAAGACAATGTACTTTTCATTCTTGGAATCTTTCAGCATATTCTTCGCTGCACGCAAGGGGTCTGTATAATTGGTGCCTCCATAAGCGGTGGTATGTAACATGGAAGTTTTAATGGCATCGAGGTCATTACTTAATGGAAGTATCGTTTCTATATCTGAAGAAAACGTAATAAGAGAGAATCGATCATTACTTTGTTTGTTTTTCTCAAAGAATTGTACGGCATTGGTCAGCCCATCCTTTGCATTTTGCATTTTATCCCTGGTGCTATTCATCGACCCTGACTTATCAAAGACAAAAACGACGTCTATAGGAGGTCGATTCGTTTCTTTCACCTCTCCTATTGGATTGATATGAAAGTCTAATGATGCTTTGGCATTACCATCCACCGGTTTAACAATTACTTCTTGGGACGGGGTAACATTGAAGTCTACTCTTAAATCTGAAGTTCCCTTGGCATAGGTGTATGTCGAATTAAAAATAAATGCCAGAAAAAGGATGAAAAGTAATAGCAGTGGAATCTTTCCCTGATTTCTCATAATATCCCTCATTTGGTTATCCTATAATGCTTTTATTATATCAATCTTCAAACTATTATAATAGGACTTAATACTCAAAATAAAGAAAAAAGATGTCTATTGTCGAATAGACACCCTTTTAACTATTTCACATACTGAGCCACCCGATTCCGCCCTGCCTGCTTTGCACCCGTATAAAGCGCGCGGTCCGCATGGCGGATGAGTGCCAGGGTATCTTCTGCATCTTCAGGTGCGGTTGAAACTCCGATGCTTGCGGTGATCCGGACCATCATCTGTTTGTTGGATTCATCGAGGCTATCATGGATGGTGAAGGGTTTGTTGGCTATCTCACCCCTGACATGCTCTGCCAGGATGAGAGCTTCATCCCGTTTTGTATCAGGAAGAAGGATGACAAACTCCTCCCCTCCATACCTGGCAACCGTTCCCCTGGTATCAATAAGGGTACGAAGGCGGTCTGCTAGTTCAATCAGGATTTCGTTACCGCTCTGGTGACCATAGTTATCGTTAATGACCTTGAAATGATCAAGGTCGAGCATGATGAGGGATAGACTTTTCCTTTTCCCGACATCGAGATGACTGAATTCCAGGGACAGGAGATCTTCAAAATAGCGGTAATTGTAAAGTCCTGTCAGGGCACATCTCTCACTGTTTTTCTTCGTTCGTTCATGATGTCTTGCATTGGCGATGGCCACCCCGAAATAGGAGCATAAAATATCGACGATCATCAATTGATATTTTTCATAGGCTTTCTTTTTGGAAGAAGCCAATAGAAGGATCCCCCGTACCTTTTGACTTCTTACAATGGGTACGCACAGAACGCTTTCCACTCCATCAGGCATGTACCCTTCAGCGATCCCGGTCCATTCTGATCGTGAAGTATAGAGGACGGACTTCCCTGTTTCCCATACTACACCGCTGATCCCCTGGCTTTTCTTTAATGGACACAGGTTATTGGACTTCATTTCTCCATTTTCAACCCGTCTTAACAGGACAAGTTCTTCTTCCTTGCAATCAAGGATATAGGCATATTCAACCGGCAAGGTCTCAATGATCTTCTCGATGAATATATCAAGCACTTCATTCACTTTAAGGCTTTCCGTTAACTGGTGACCGATTTCACCCGCTTTTTGAAGGTATTCATTGATCTTTTCAGAAGAGTTATACATCTTCAAGATGATCGATAAGCTCACAAAAGGGATACCAATCAATAAAGAAGCGAAGGCTCCCAGTTCAAACGTTAAATAATAGAGAGATAAAGAAAGTGGGAACATGATCATGTTTGCCGTAAAATCCCATACAAAGTCCTTGCTGTAAAAGCGAACATCACTATTCACCAGATAGTGTTGATAGAGCAGAAGCAGTATCTGGTTGACCATGATCGATACGATTTGATAACTCAATATAGGAAGGATTAATTGACTGATATCTCTTAAACCGACTTCTCCACCGAATAAAAAATAGACCAGACCGCTGACTAATGAAACGATATAGAACATGACAGAATTCAAGGGGATTCTATGCCAATCATTTTTGGTCAATTGAAGCCGTATGAGTAATGGAATAATAGAGAACTGCATGAGGATGATCTCAACAAATAAACCATACTTTATAAACCCTACTAGGGTAACCCACTGGATGAAGAAGATGGTCGCACCATTTATCACAATGGGCATAAGCGGGATAAAAGTAGCGAAAGCCACCAATGTTAATAGCTCTAACTCATTTCCTGCAATATTCTCAGGAGGATAGTATTGATAGGTCATATACAAACCAGCAGGTACAACGGCCAGCCAGGTCAGCAATATGTACAGCTTCTTTTTTACTGATAACGTCATATCTATCCCCCATAGGTCCACAATTAATTTAATATAGTTCGATCATACTATACTAGTTAAATAGTCACAAGTTTAAGAATATTTTATCAAAGCATTCCAATAAAGTCACTTACTTTTTTCTGTAATTTTCCAGGTGGTCCAGCAGATATGGTTTAACCTCGGATAAAAAGTAAAGTGAACCTGTTATTAACAGGATATCTTCTTCTTTCATGCCTTGTACTTTTTCAGGAAGGTAGTCTCTCCATTGGTGAACTTTCATCTTATCGGGATGGGAAGATAGTTTATAAAGCTCTTCAACTGA
The DNA here is from genome assembly GCF_050467885.1 of Rossellomorea sp. NRS-1567. NCBI lineage: Bacteria > Bacillati > Bacillota > Bacilli > Caryophanales > Bacillaceae > Rossellomorea > Rossellomorea sp. NRS-1567. The sequence goes on from NZ_JBITPL010000001.1 coordinate 317,730, forward strand.
CGCCACTCGGGGAAAATCAAAGGTCGTGAATCCAATTGCCTCCACCGCTTCTTCCAATGTCGTGATCATCGGTTTTAATTCTTTGTCGTGTAGTGCCGAAAAAAGAACCGTTACCCTTTTATTGATAAAGCGATCGTTTATGGTTTTCACCAAGGCTTGTACCCCTTCAGGATTATGGGCCCCGTCAATATAAATCCCGGGATTGTATGATAAAGCTTCCATTCTTCCTGGCCATGATGCCTTCTTTAGTCCCGCTTTAATATGGGGACTTGCTATTTTATGCTTTTCACTAAGGAGCTCTATCACTTTAATGGCAATTGCTGCATTATTGATTTGGTGTGCACCGATCATGGAAAGCTCATATGTTTCATTTTGAACAGGAGACGTGTATTGGAATCTCTCCCCTTTTTCGAGTAAGGCTTGACGTTCCACCGAAAAATCCACGCCAAGTTCAAACACATCACTACCCATTTCTAGCGCTTTCTTTCTTATCACTTCAGCTGCTTCTTTCTGGTGAACCCCTGATATGACAGGAACGGAACGTTTGATGATCCCGGCTTTTTCAAAGGCTATGTCTTCTAATCTGCTTCCCAGAAATTGCATATGATCCAAACCGATGCTCGTTATGACTGAAACCATCGGTGTGATGACATTCGTCGAATCAAGTCTTCCTCCAAGCCCTACCTCATAAAGGACGAGATCGACAGGATGCATTTCGGCAAAGTAATAAAAGCTCATGGCTGTTATGACTTCGAATTCAGAGGGTGTTCCCCATTCAGAAAGCTCCATGCTTTCGGCAATGGGCTTAATTTTTTCCACGAGAAGAGTTAAATCTTCATCAGAAACAGGTTCTCCATTGATGCTGATCCTCTCATTAAACCGTTCAAAATATGGTGAAGTAAAGGTGCCTACTGAATACCCTGATTCCTGTAATATATTTCTCAAATACGTTACAGTGGATCCCTTTCCGTTTGTTCCCCCGATATGAACGGTTTGGAGCTTTTCATGAGGATTCCCAAGCTTCTCTAACAAGTACTGCATTCTCTCCAGACCCGGCTTGATTCCAAGTCTGAGTCTTGAGTGTATCCATCCAACGGCCTTTTCATAGGTTAACAATTTCAATCACTCCCCTTAAGGTTTCATTAGAAAGAGGGCTCAGGTCGGGGCAGATTGCCGGAGAGAAAACCTTCTTGCATCCCCTCAACCTTAACAATCAGACCCGATTCTAAAGCCCTCTTCTTATCCTCTGTTCAAAAGATTATAGTGATTTAAGCTCTTCGATTCTTGCTTTCACCGTCGCTTGTTTCTCTAAATAATCTTTTTCTTTTGCTTTTTCCTCATCTACTACATTTTGAGGCGCCTTGCTCACAAATTTTTCGTTGTTTAATTTGCCTTGAACCCGGGAAACTTCTTTCGTCCATTTCTCCAGTTCTTTTTGAAGACGGGCAATTTCTTCTTCGATGTTGATTAATCCTTCTAATGGAAGGAATAAGTCTACACCTGTTACAACCGCTGTCATCGCTTTATCCGGTGTAACTAAATCTGTACCCATTTCCAGCTTCTCTGGATTACAGAATTTTTCAATATATGCTTTGTTCTTGTCGATGATCGTTAAGGTATGTGCATCTTTTGCCTTCAGCATCAAGTTGATTTGCTTGCTCATCGGAGTGTTTACCTCTGCACGGACATTACGTACCGCACGAATGATATCAACGAGCAGCTTCATCTCTTCTGCTGCCCCTTGGTCTGTCAATTCATCTTGAACCGTCGGCCATGCAGCTACCGTAATGGATTCGCCTTGATGCGGCAAGTTCTGCCATATTTCCTCGGTAATAAACGGCATGAATGGGTGTAGTAGTCTCATTGTGTTGTCGAGTACATAGGCCAGAATCGAACGGGTCGTTTTCTTAGCAGCTTCGTCCTCGCCATATAGAGGCAATTTCGCCATCTCGATATACCAATCACAGAAGTCATCCCAGATGAAGTTGTAAAGAACGCGTCCCACTTCACCAAATTCATAACGATCGGCTAATCGTGTCACGGTTTCGATCGTTTCATTTAAACGGGTAAGGATCCATTTATCCGCAACGGATTTTTCACCTGATAAATCGATCTCGTCGTATGTCATACCATCCATATTCATTAAGGCGAAACGGGATGCATTCCAAATCTTATTCGCAAAGTTCCAAACAGATTCTACTTTCTCAAAGGAGAAACGTAAATCCTGCCCCGGTGAGCTGCCTGTAGATAGGAAGTAGCGAAGTGAATCGGCACCATACTTTTCGATGACATCCATCGGATCTACACCATTACCTAATGACTTACTCATCTTGCGACCATCTGCATCCCGAACCAGTCCATGAATCAGTACGTCTTTAAATGGACGTTCTCCTGTGAACTCCAGTCCTTGGAAGATCATGCGCGATACCCAGAAACCGATGATATCGTAGCCGGTCACGAGTGTATTCGTTGGATAATATCGTTTAAAGTCTTCTGCATCCAGATCAGGCCAGCCCATTGTTGAAAACGGCCATAGAGCTGAACTGAACCATGTATCCAGTACATCCTCTTCCTGGGTCCAGTTCTCAATGTCTTCCGGTGCTTCGTTGTTTACATAGATTTCGCCTGTTTCTTTATGATACCAGGCCGGGATGCGATGTCCCCACCAAAGCTGACGGGAAATACACCAGTCACGCGTGTTTTCCATCCAGCGCAGGTAAGACGTTTCAAAGCGATCAGGTACAAAGTTGACCTTGTTCTCATCCTGCTGAAGTTTAACCGCTTCCTCTGCCAGAGGATCCATCTTAACGAACCACTGAGTCGAAAGATAAGGCTCAACCACCGCTCCACTTCTTTCGGAGTGACCGACTGAGTGCATATGCTCTTCAATCTTGAACAGAACTCCTGCTTCTTGAAGGTCCTTCACGATTTCCTTACGACATTGGAAACGATCCATGCCTTGGTATTTATCCGCCTTGTTATTCATCGTCCCGTCTTCGTTCATGACTAGAACACGTTCTAAATTGTGACGGTTTCCGATTTCGAAATCATTCGGGTCATGGGCAGGTGTGATTTTCACTGCACCTGAACCGAATTCCATATCAACGTAGTCATCACCTACAATCGGAATTTCACGTCCAACGATAGGAAGGGTAACGGTTTTGCCGATTAAATGCTTGTAGCGATCATCTTCCGGGTGAACCGCAACGGCCGTATCTCCAAGCATCGTTTCCGGACGGGTTGTGGCAATTTCAATGAGACCACTTCCATCTGCCAGCGGATATTTCATATGATAGAATGCACCTTGTACATCCTGATGAATGACCTCAATGTCTGAAAGGGCCGTTTTCGTTGCCGGATCCCAGTTGATGATGTATTCACCACGGTAGATTAAGTCTTTGTTATAAAGGTCGATAAATACCTTTTGTACCGCTTCCGATAAGCCCTCGTCCAGCGTGAAACGCTCACGGCTATAATCCAGGCCTAATCCAACCTTAGACCATTGCTGACGGATATGTTCGGCATATTCTTCTTTCCACTTCCACGTTTCTTCTACGAACTTTTCACGGCCTAAGTCATAGCGTGAAATCCCTTGATTGCGAAGTTTTTCATCCACTTTCGCCTGTGTCGCAATCCCTGCATGGTCCATACCCGGAAGCCATAATACATCATAACCCTGCATACGCTTCATTCTTGTCAGGATATCTTGCAGGGTCGTGTCCCAAGCATGACCAAGATGAAGTTTCCCCGTTACGTTCGGAGGAGGAATGACGATTGTGTACGGCTCCTTCTCCTTATCGTTTTTGGCTTCGAAATATTTACCTTCCAGCCACCATTTGTATCTGCCTTGCTCAATGGCATTTGGATCATATTTTGTTGGCATGGATAATTGCTGATCTTGAGTTTCCATTTGTTTTCCTCCTATATTAGTGCTGAATTCATACACTTTTCTAAAAAAAATAAAAAAATCCCCCGTCCTATGAAAAGGACGAAGGATTCCATTCGCGGTACCACCTTTTTTCTCAGGAGAAATAAGCCTCCTGAACTCTCGACGATTATAACGGCTTTTAACCGGCTTCTACTACTGAATTTCATAGAAACAGCTCTTCAGGCGACCTTCCATTGTCTTAACGTAGAAAATCTCTCAGCTAACGATTTTCCTCTCTGAAAGTAAGGATCAATGTACTCTTCCTGTTCATTGCTTTTCAGTTATTATTTATTTACTCATTATAGTATAGGAAAAGATAAACTTTCGTCAATCATTATCGGCAATTTCATCGAAAAATATTCATTTCGCCTATACATAGGCACCATTTAATTCTGTATTCATAAGATAAAGTAGTGAATACACCCAGGAAAGTGAGTGGACGAATATGAAAAAAATCAATCAATATACCATGCAGAAATGGATGGGAAACGCCCGGTTAATATGTAAACAATTCATCATACCTTTTACAATCTTTCAAGGGGTCCGGACCATTTTGCTTCCAACCACTTTTGATGTCCTTCTTTTAACTCTTTTTATCGGTATAGGCCTTGCCATTTATTTCGATTGGATTTAATGGACTGACGAAAGGTGGACTTCGCCAGTCCTTTTTTTATTCTGCCTCGGCCGCCTGCTCCTGCTTCTTTTTTTCCATTTCATCTAAACGCATGACCACGTATTCCGTGTTTTTCAGAAGCCAGTAATGACGTTGCAGCTTCTTAAGAGATTTCCGTTCATTCCGCTTATCCTTCGGTGTATGAAAATATTTTTCCACCACGGCGATGACTGAGCTTGGGTAAGCTAAATAACTCATGAACAGGAGCCGCTCTTCATTACGCACGGTAAAATGCTGAAAATACGTGGTGAGCCACTCGATGCATTCCTCATAATACTTAGGATAGGTTTTCAAAGTTCTGGACAAAAACGGCAGCAGGTCATGGAAGGGTGAGGCCATCTTTGAGTTCTCAAAGTTATGAAAATACCCCAAGCCTCTTTCGTCGAATAAAAAATGCTCCGTCGATACCTTACCATGTGTAATGACGGTTCTGACCTTCTCAAGCTCCTTCGTTTCCTCATACCATTCATCCAGCATTTTCCGTGAAAATTTCAGTGCTTGGGAAGCGTCCTTATAGTACATGCAATAATGGAATTGAAAAGGAGACATATACGTTGTCCTTTCACATGCTTCCACATACTCATCGAGAAACTGCTGTTCTTTATCCCACCTGGAAGTCAGCTGCTCGTAATGAGATTCTCTCTCTTCTTTATCAATCTTTACTTCCTGAGAGGAGAGAGTATGAAGTCTTGCCAATTCCCGGAACATTTTCTGATGCTTTTCAAATTGATCTTCCCTTTCCAGGTTCAATAGCCAGGGCATGACATAGTATAATTGCCCATCATTCCACACCGCATAGCGCCCATCCAATGTCGGATAGATCGGAACAATCCGGTTATAGCCCCTTTGAAACAACATTTGTACATTCCTGACAAAATCCACTCCAGTTTGGGCGGGGAGCTGCTTCACGGCAAGCGTCCCTTTATTGGAGAATACTTTGGAAATCTTCCCGTAATTCTCAACAAAATGGGGTTCGACACCATAAGGTTGTAAGACAGGCTTTAATCCCTCCAGCGTTTGTACCATACCTCTCACCTTCTAAGATTACTTTTCTAAAAAAAACGGACTAACTCCAATGAATTTGGTGTCAGCCCCGTAGTTCCTTCTATATTGCAATTGCGCTCTTCTCAGATGGGAGCGACTTTGCTCTATTCCTTTAACCCTTGAAGACATACTCGCTTTTCGGGATATATAGAACCTGCCCTACATAGACGTCTTGATTGGCTTCAAGTTGATTGACCCTCAATAGCTGAGGAATGGTTAGATCATACTTTTCTGCGATATAATCCAGGGTTTCTCCTTCTTGAACAATGCATACCCTCAATGTTGCACCCTTTTCCTCTTCTTTTCTCGCAAAGAAATCGGTAAGGGAAATGGTCTCATATTTCTTTTTACCTTTAGTCTTTTTCTTATCATCCTGCTCTTCTCCGCTTTCTTCCATTTCTGCTTCTACTGCGGAAGATGAAGAGGACTCTTCTTCCTCCTCCTGCTGTTTGTATTTAGGAGGCGGCGTGTAGGCCGCCTTTGGTTGTGCCGGCTGTTCTTCTGATGACTCGCTCAGGTCATGCTGGGGCAATTCAAACACGTTTTCTTTTCGGAAATAATTTTCCTCATAGGTATGAGCAGGATGAGCATCGTATTGAATCTGTACGGGGATCTCATCGTCCTCTTCAGCTGGCGGTGTCCGTCCTTCCAGATTAAAGGGCTGGTACTCATCGTCTTCAGAGTCCTCTTCTTCATCCTCCTCTTCAACGTTCGCCGTTAATTCTTCGACATCGTAGTTCTCATATTCGTATACTTCTTCTCTTTCTTCTTGCTCTTCTTCTGTCTCTACTTCCTCCTCCGCTGTATCCTCTTCTACTTCGGCAACTGCACTCGAACGGTACAGCGGCTCGTAATCTTCCTCTCTGCTAAATTCAGCTTCAAGGGGAGTATGCGTCTGCTGTTCTCCATAAATCCCTGTAATCGTTAAATCGGCATTCAATTTTAGACAAGCATTCTCGGGAACCATGTAGTCGAATGACTCAACGAACACGTCGATATCGCCCAGATTGGCAATTCTGTTTTTCGGAATCGTCACATCGACCGGGAAACGGTGGACAAATTCATACTCACCTTTTTCCCTTTTTTCAACTATTTGAACAAATTTACCACCAGCTTCAAACTGATCCTCTTCTTCGTCTCTCGGTGAGGTAGGTAAATATTCACCGGAAAGATCAAGGCTCCCCCTGATAAGTACGTACTGCTCTTGCTCTTGTATCGTTATATGAGGATCTAAGGAGATAGATAGCAATTCTTCAACTTCCTGTCCTTTTTTAAACCAAATTGATTCTTCCAAAGAAAATCGCAAACACGATTGTTGTTCTTGTGACAAAAGAAATTCCTCCTTTCAGGTTCCAAACAAAGAAATAGTAAACAATGCCATTATCACTTTATGAACCGAAAAGGAGGATTATGATAGGAAAACGAAAAGTTGTGGGTAGTGCGGGGATTTTGATGATTAAGTCCATATAATTGTG